>NZ_JBEYVB010000034.1:0-74206 GCF_040643815.1 Micromonospora sp. NPDC047074 | reverse complement strand
GAGCCGAGCCCTGAGCCGGGCCCTGAGCCGGGCCCTGAGCCGGGCCCTGAGCCGGGCCCTGAGCCGGGCCCTGAGCCGGGCCCTGAGCCGGGCCCTGAGCCGGGCCCGGGCGGGCAGGCGGCGACCGTCCGGCAGGCTCGTGCCGGCCTGGCGGGGGAGGCGACGGACTCCCTGGGAGTGGCACGCTGGGCGGAACGGCGTTCCCCCGGCGGGCGGTACTTTGCCGAATACGGGGAGTCATGGTTGACGCTCACGCCTCATGAAAGTAAGTTTCATCCGTGGCGAAGAGTCCGAAGATTTCTGCGAGTCACGAGCCGGGTGGGCTGATCGTCCACATCAGCGGCCTGCTCCCGTCGTTGTCGCCGGCCGAGCAGCGGGTCGCCCGGCTGGTGGTCGCCGACCCGGCGGACGCCGCGCGGCGGACCATCACCGACCTCGCCACCGCTGCCGAGACATCCGAGGCGACCGTCATCCGGTTCTGCCGGTCGGTCGGCATGGACGGCTACCCGCAGCTGAGGATCCGGCTCGCGGCCGAGGCCGCCCGCCGGGTCGAACCGCCGGACGCCCGGGTCGTCGGCGGCGACATCCCGCCCGGGGCCGACCTGGCCCAGATCATCGCGACCATCGCCTTCAACGACGCGCGGGCGGTCGAGGAGACGGCCGAGCAACTCGATCCGGCGATCTGTGAGCAGGTCGTCGACGCCATCGCGGGCGCCGGCCGGATCGACGTCTACGGCGCGGGCGCCAGCGGCTTCGTCGCCTCGGACTTCCAGCAGAAGTTGCACCGTATCGGCCGCACCGCCTTCTACTTCCCCGACGTGCACACCGCGCTGACGTCGGCCGCGCTGCTCGGGCGGGGCGACGTCGCGGTCGGCATCTCGCACACCGGCACCACCTCGGACGTGGTCGAGGTGTTGGAGCAGGCCCGGGCCCGAGGCGCCGCCACCGTGGCGCTGACCAACTTCCCCCGGTCGCCGATCACCGAGGTGGCCGACTTCGTGCTCACCACGGCCGCCCGCGAGACCACCTACCGCTCCGGGGCGATGGCGAGCAGGCTGGCCCAGCTCACGGTCGTCGACTGCCTCTTCGTCGGGGTGGCCGCGCGCAACCGGTCCCGGGCCAGGAAGGCACTCGAAGCGACAGCCGAGGCGGTCAAGTCGCATCGGGTCGGCTCGGGACGGAGGCGGGCATGACGACGGGCGCGGTGGAACCCCAGGACGTGGCGGCCCCGGTGCCGGCCCGGCCGGTGATCCGGGTCGGCGCGCCGACTGAGCGGCGCAATCCGCTCAGTGCCGACCTCGACCTGATGTCCACCCGGGACGTGCTCTCGGTGATCAACGAGGCGGACCGCCGGGTGCCCGGCGCGGTCGCGGCCGTCCTCGACGAGATCGCCGCGACGGTGGACCTGGCGGTGACCGCCCTGCGCGGCGGGCACCGGGTGCACTACTTCGGGGCGGGCACCTCGGGTCGCCTCGGCGTGCTCGACGCCGCCGAGCTGGCCCCCACCTTCAACTCCCCCCGGCACTGGTTCTGCGCCCACATCGCGGGCGGGCCGGAGGCCATGTGGCGGGCGGTCGAGGACGCCGAGGACGACGACCGGGGCGGCGCGGCCGAGGCCGCCGACTGCGTACGGTCCGGGGACCTCGTGGTCGGGCTCGCCGCCAGCGGACGCACTCCGTACGTCCTGGGGGCGCTCGCCGCGTCGAAGGCCATAGGGGCCTCGACGGTGCTGCTCTGTGCCAACCCGGAGGCGGCGGCCGCCGGGTCGGTGGACGTCTTCATCGGGGTGGACACCGGACCGGAGGTCGTCACCGGGTCGACCCGGATGAAGGCGGGCACCGCGCAGAAGTTGGTGCTGAACACGTTCTCCACGGCCGTGATGGTCCGGCTGGGCCGGGTCTACTCGAACCTCATGATCGACATGGTGGCCACCAACGCCAAGCTCCGGGGCCGGATGATCTCGATCCTGATCGAGGCCACCGGCTGCTCGGAGGAGATCTGCCAACGGGCACTCAACGAGGCCGACGGTGACATGAAGGCCGCACTGGTCTCGCTCGTCTCCGGGGTCGGGGTGCCCGCCGCGCGGGCCGCCCTGGCCCGTTCCGCCGACCAGGTCCGCGGCGCACTGGCCCTGCTCGCCTCCTGAGCCCGCCCCGCCCCACCGCGCACCCACCAGCCCCTGCGAGCCCCGTCACGTCCCGGCATGGATCCGCCGTGCGGATTGTTCACCGGGGGGTGGGGTATTACCACGGGCGTGGATGAACCGACCGGTACACCGACGCGTGCCTGGCAGTGACCAGGATCGCAGCGCGGCGGTGACCCGGGTCGCTGTGTCCCTGGACGGGCGGTGCTGCCATGGAACGGGGAAACAGCGACCTGTCTATCCGCCGACCCCTGCGTGGTGCCCATCGGAGAGCCGCCACCGGGGTGCTGACAGCAAACATGGACCGCGCTCTCAGCGGATTATCAGGCATTCGTGACACTTTCGACTCACGACATGGAATCCCCGGCGCGTCTCAACTGTTGTGTAGGTGTCAGCACCGACGGGCACAGCGGAAGTTACGGGGGAGGGCTGATGGACGTGGGGATGGCAAGGAACCGGGCAACCGGCGCGAGCGAGGGGACCGTGGGCAACGTGGACAAGAACATCGGCATGCGAACCGACGAGGTTGCCGAGGAGCGCGACCTGGTCGGCGTCTACCTTCACGAGATCTCCCGGACGCCGCTGCTGGACGCCGCCAAGGAGGTCGATCTCTCCAAGGCGATCGAGGCCGGCCTCTACGCCGAGCACCTGCTCGGCGAGGACCGCGTCCCCGACGGTGTCGACCGGGGTGACCTGGAGCGACTGGTGGCCGAGGGCGAGCGGGCCAAGGACCTGTTCATCCGGGCCAACCTGCGGCTGGTCGTGTCGATCGCCCGCCGTTACGTGCGGTCGGGCATGCCCATGCTGGACCTGATCCAGGAGGGCAACACCGGCCTGGTGCGGGCGGTCGAGAAGTTCGACTACATCCGCGGCTACAAGTTCTCCACCTACGCGACCTGGTGGATCCGTCAGGCGATCAGCCGGGCGATCGCCCAGCAGGAGCGCACCGTGCGACTGCCGGTGCACCTGGTCGAGGACGTCAACCGGATGCGCAACGTGGCGCGTCAGCTCACCCGCGAGCTGGGCAGCGACCCGGAGCCGGAGCAGATCGCGGCGGCCCTCGGGGTCACCGTCGAGCGGGTCAACGAGCTGGTGCGCTGGTCGCAGGACACCGTCTCGCTGGACACCCCGGTGGGCGACGACGGCGACACCAACCTCGGTGACCTGGTCGCCGACAGCGACGCGCCGTCGCCGGAGGAGATCGTGCTCACCGGGCTGGAGCGGCAGCGGATCGAGGGCCTACTGAACCACCTCGACGACCGTTCGGCCGGCATCATGCGGGCCCGCTACGGGCTGGAGGACGGCCGTGAGCACTCCCTCACCGAGGTGGCGTCGCGGTTCTCGCTCTCCCGGGAGCGGATTCGGCAGCTGGAGATCCAGGCACTCGGCCGGCTCCGCGAGCTGGCCCGGGCCGAGGGGCTCCAGGCGGCCTGAGCCGGTAGGAGTGACCGCGAACGGCCGGCGTCCGATAGGGGGACGCCGGCCGTTCGTCGTCTCCGGGGGCGGTCAGCGGACCCGGCCGTAGCCCTGGATGGGCATCAGGTTCATGCCCCGCTTGAGCACGTTGCGCCCGGCGCTCGGCGCGTCGATCACCTGACCGTCGCCCACGTAGAGGGCGACGTGCCCGAGGCCGCGGTAGAAGACCAGGTCGCCCGGGCGCAGCTCGCCCCGGCCGATGTGGGCCACCGCACCCCACTGCATCCGGGCGTTGTGCGGCAGGGACTTGCCGGCCGCCCGCCACGCCGCGGAGGTCAGGCCCGAACAGTCGTAGCCGTTCGGCCCGGCGCCGCCCCAGACGTACGGCTTGCCGATCGCGCCGTACGCGTACCGCACCGCGACGCCGGCCCGGCCGGAGATCGCCGGCGCGTCCTTCGCCCCGTCGGTCCGGACGGCGGGTTTCTCGGTGGCCCGGCCGTACGCCTGCCGGCGCAGCTCGTACAGCTCGGCGAGGTCGCGTTCGATCCGCCTTTTCGCGGCGGTCAGCTCGCGGGCCTGGGCCGCCTGTCGACCCAGCGTGACCTCCAGCCGGGTCTTCTCGCCGATCAGCCGCCGCTGGCTGGCGGTGAAGTTCGAAATCTTCTCCTGCCGCTGCCGGGTGAGCTGGTCGAGCATCCCGAGTCGGTCCAACAGGCTGTCGGAGCCGCCGGGGCGCAGCAGCGCCTCCGCGGTGGCCAGGTTGTTGCCGGTCTTGTACGCGGTCACCGCCAGCTCGCCGACGTCGGCGCGACTCCGCTCGGTCTGCTGCTCCAGCGGCCCGATCCGGCTCTGTAGCCGCGCCGCGGCGGCCGTGTTGGTCTTGATCTCCTCCCGGAGCTTGTTGTACGCCTCGACGACGTGTTCGAGCTCGGTGGAGGACTTCTCGATCCGCCGGGTCAGCTCGGCGGGGGACGGTTCGGCCCGGGCGGGCGCTCCCGGTGCGAGCAACGTGGCCGACACCAGGGCGATCGTCAGGGCGCGCAGCGTTTTCCTGAGGGACGACAAGAGCGGAAGGCTCCTCTCCCATCTGCCGCCACGGGCTGCTGACGCCCTCGGCGGCACCGCCCGGTGCTGTCCTGGTGGACGGCGGAAGACCGGACCGGCCCGGACAAACTAACCCGGGTCAGGAGTGGTCCGCAGGTGAAGCAGTGGCGAATGTGGGCGAAGTGGCGGGAAGTGTTGATCACTGGTGGTCGGATTTCGTACGTGGATGTCGCCAAACTCTGCCGTTATTGTCACCGTCCAGGCGATTCGAGTCATTCGTCGTTGTCGGCGTATGCCGGCGGAGCGTGGGCCGTTATGACCGACAAGACCGACATGGTGGCCACTACCCGGCGGGCCGGGACGCCGGGCGTCGCGGGCGCGGGCGGAAAACGCCGTCCGGGCTGGCACGTGCGCCACACAATGACACGCGGAGCCGGGAATCCCGCCGACCGGCATTGATGCGAGACCGTCGGCGGGAGCCGACCCCGGCACAGCAGCCGTGGGAGGTGCGGACGTGAACCCTCAAGGCGCCACACGACAGACGTGGTCACCCGGAGTGACCCCCGGAAAGAACACGCTCCTCTACGCCCGGCCCGGGATCATCGTGACCGTGGACCGGTTCACCGTCGGACGCAACACCTGGCAGGTGACCGAGTTGACCCACCTGCACACCAGCCGCGGTCCGCACGACCGGGTCGCGGTGCGGGCCGTCGTGGTCACCGCCGCGATGATCGGCGGCGTCGGCCTGCTGCTCGGCTTCAGCGGTGGGCTGCAACGCCTCACCGCGGGGGCCTACTTCATCCTCGGCGTGGTGTTCCTGCTGCCGGTGCTGGTCGCGGTGGTGGGGGACCGGTGGCGACCGCCGGCGTACGAGCTGTGGGGCCGGCGCCGGGGCGAGCGGATACTGCTCTTCAGCAGTGACGACGAGCGGCAGTTCGGGCAGGTCACCCGGGCCCTGCGCCGGGCCCGGGAGATGAACCGGTACGGCGGCTGGGAGGATCCGCTCGCCTCGGCCGACCCGTGGCGGCCAACCCGGTGACCGGCGTCAGCCGGCGACCGGCTCCGGGGTGCGCTCGGTCTGCTCCGCCGTCACCCAGCCGCTGACCCGGCGCTCGGCGTAGAAGGAGACGAACGGCACGGTGCCGGCCAGCATCACCAGGACCATCCGCTTCAACGGCCAGCCCGCCCGGCGGGACAGGTCGAAGGCGGCCAGCAGGTAGACCATGTAGAGGAAACCGTGCGCCTGACCCACGGTCTCCACCAGGATCGGGTTGTCGAAGCCGTACTTCATCGGCATGCCGATCACGACCAGCAGGATCAGCGCCACGCCCACGATCCAGGCGATGACGCGGTACCGGGTCAGGGCTGCGCCCACCGTCGTCCGTCCTTTCGCGTCCGGCCTCAGCCGGGGTAGTCACCAGGCTTGGCGCCCGGGTTGTCGTTCAGCCATTGCAGGTAGTGGTTGTAGGCGGCCAGGTCGGCGTCCCCGCCGGCGTCGGCGGGCGCGGTCACGCGGGCGGCCCGCACGGGCCGGCGTACGACCGGACGCGTCGCGTCGGCCGCCGGGGCGTCGGCCGCGCGCGTCCCGGCGGCGGCCGGCGCCTCCTCGGCCGCGTCGGCCGGCGGGCGCAGCGCGTGCCGGACCTCACGCCACCAGACGAAGACCACGAAGCCCGCGAAGATCGGCCACTCGACCGCGTAGCCCCAGCTGATCGAGTTGCCGTCGGCGGCCCGGCTGAGCTGCCACCAGCCCAGCCCCAGGAAGACGGAGACCAACACGACCAGGGCCACGTGGCGCGCGATCCACGCCGGGGTCCAGAGCCGCTTCATGGCAACGAGAGTACCGGGGGCCGCCGGGATCTCCGACGCGGTGTCGTAGCCGGCGGGATGGTTTGGTGCCACCCGGCGTGGGCATCCGGTTAGACGCCAGCCCAAATCAGACCAGGGGGGCGATCATGACGGGATCAGTACGACAGGACGACTTCGGCAGCCCCGAGCAGCGGGTGCCCGAGTGGGACGGCGACCATGTCCACGACATGGCCTCCGGCGAGACGGACCAGGCCGACGGTGAACTGCTCGGCGTCGACCCGGCCGAACTGGGCGACGAGGACCTGATCCGCGAGATGCACAGCCTGCACCGCACCCGGCTGGACACGCTCCGGCACGCGGCGGACTCCGCGCTCGCCACCCACCTGCGGCGCACCGCCGAACTGGAGACCGAGTACCTCGCCCGGCACCCGGGCCGCGAGGTCGACCCGAGCCGGCTGCGGGACGAGTGATGGCGCACGCCGAGCGCGGGATGTCCGCGCCCCCGGAGGTGGTGTTCAACACCGCCACCGACCCCGACCGGGCGTCGGCGTGGCTGCCGGAGCCGCTGCGGGGCGACGGCAGCCCGGCGGAGGAGATCAGCGAGGAGGAGCTGCGGGCCCGGTGGAGCGCCGCCGGGCAGTGGTCGGCCGAGATCCGGGTGGAGCCCGCCCAGGCGGGTGGCGCCCGGATGCGGCTCGACCTGACCGGCGGGCCGGACGCCGAGCGGATGGCCGACGAGGCGCTGGACGGCCTCGCCCGCGAGGTGGCCGACAACCTGCAGGCCGGATGAGCCGGGCCGACCCCAGAAGACCGAGGAGACCGGGTGACCGACCTGAGGGAGAAGGTGGCGCGGCTGCGCCAGGCGTACGCGCCGCACGAGCACCGGCCGCTGGGTGGCTACCTGGTAGCGATGGGTACCTACGCCGGGGTGACCGCCGGGATCGCCGGTCTGGTCCGGGCGACCGGTCGGACGGTGCCCGACCGCCCCGCCCCGGCGGACGTGGTGCTGCTCAGCATCGCCACCCACAAGCTGAGCCGGCTGCTGTCGAAGGACGCGGTCACCAGTCCGCTGCGGGCGCCGTTCACCCGCTACGACAGGCCGATCGGCAGCGGCGAGGTGATGGAGCAGGTACGCGATCAGGGCAGCCCCACCCGGCACGCGATCGGTGAGCTGCTGAGCTGCCCGTTCTGCCTGGCCGTCTGGGTGGCCACCGGGCTCACCGGCGGCCTGGTCCTCGCTCCCCGGCTGACCCGCCTGGTGGCCACGGCGCTGACGGCGGTGGCCGCCTCCGACTTCCTCCAGATGGCGTACGCGATGGCCCAGCAGGCCGCCGAGGGCGACCAGCACGACTGACCACGGACGACGCGGGAAGGGCCGGCTCGGTGCCGGCCCTCTCCACGTCGGGTACGGGCCCTCTCCGCGTTCCTGCGTAGGGCTGGTGCCGTCAGGTCGGGGTCGTGCCGTGGTCCTCGCCAGCCCAGCCCCGGGACGCCTCCGGCTCGCGCTCGCCCGCGTCGGCTCCCGTGACGACGTCCCGGTCCACGGCGGTGCGGTCGTGTTCGTTGGCGAAGTCCGGCTCCGGCAGCGTGTCCCGGCCCTCGGGGGGTTGACCGAGCGCCGGCAGTTTCTCGTGCTGATCCTCGTGGTGGGACACTCGCTCTCCTTCTCCTCCCTGGCCGCCCGCTGACAGCGAGGCGTGCGGCCGGCGGTTGGGTAGCCGGCGGGATCGTGCGGCAGGTGGTTTGTGCCGGCTGGCGGGTCGTGCGGCCCGCGGGTCGTGCGGCCGGCGGCCGGGTCAGGTGACTGATCCGCCGAGCAGGTCGGCCACCTCGTCCACGGCGTACTCGCCCTCGGGCAGCGCGGAGATCCGGGTGAGGAGCTGCGCGGGAAGCTCCGCGGCGACCGCCCGGCGGTAGATGTCCGCCTGGCTGATCCGCTCCTGGCCGTGGTAGAGATCCTCGAGCAGGTCGTCGAGGCGCCGGGTGTCCGGCTCGTCGATGACGGGCGCCTCGGTCACGGGCGCGTCGGTCACGGGTGCGTCGTCGGTCACGTCGGATCGGCTACCCACGTCCGAATCGGTCAAACGTCACGACGCTGCCGGCGTCCTGTCGCCGCCGTGCGTCGGGTTGGTCGGGTTTGCGTCGCGGCGCCCGCACCGGTCGGGTACGTCGCGGTGTCGTCCCGGTGCGTAGCGGGTGTCGTGCCGGTCGGGGTGCGTAGCGGGTGTCGTGCCGGTCGGGGTGCGTAGCCGGGTGTCGTGCCGGTCGGGTTGCGTCGCGCGAAGCCGTGATCGTGACGGCGTTCACAGCGGGGACCGGAACACCGGCGGCGGCTGTCCGGTTGACTGAGGTGTCGGTGTGACCAGTGTCCCCGGGCCTCACCTAAATTGCCTTCGCGGAATACCGTCCGGCTGGAGCCGCGTCGCGCCACTCGCCGAGAGGCGACCTGCACACCGACACCAGCGCCGCCCCCGAGCCCACAGGGCCCGGGGGCGGCACTGTCCCCGCTGCACTCACCCCACGCAGCCCGCCCCGCCCCCGCCCGGTTGATCATGGGGTTGGCGGCAGCGGAAGAGATCGATCTCGCCGCTAACGTCATGATCAACGGGCCGGGGCCGGGGCCGGGGCCGGGGCCGGGGTGGGGTCGGGGTGGGTTAGGCGGGGGTGGGGGCGGGGGTGCGGCGGCGGGTGCGGACGGCGGCGGCCAGGTGGGCGAGGACGTCCTCGGTGGTGTCCCAGCCGATGCAGGCGTCGGTGACCGACTGCCCGTAGGTCAGCTCGCGGGTCGGGTCGAGGTCCTGGCGGCCGGGGAGCAGGAAGCTCTCCAGCATGATTCCGACGATGCCGCGCTGGCCGGCGTCGAGCTGGGCGGCCACGTCGGCCGCCACCTTCGGCTGGTTGCGGTGGTCCTTGCCGCTGTTGGCGTGGCTGGCGTCGACGACCACGCGCTCGGGCAGGCTGGCCGCCCGCAGCAGTTCCAGCGCCCCGGCCACGGAATCGGCGTCGTAGTTGGGTCGGCCCCCGCCGCCGCGCAGCACCAGGTGCCCGTCCGCGTTCCCCCTGGTGTGCAGGATCGCCGGGGTGCCGGAGAAGTCGATGCCCGGGAAGACGTGCGGTACGCCGGCGGCCCGGATGGCGTCCACGGCGGTGCCGATGCTGCCGTCGGGGCGATTCTTCATGCCGATCGGCATCGACAGGCCGGAGGCGAGCTGCCGGTGCACCTGGCTTTCGACCGTACGCGCGCCGATGGCGCCCCACGCCACCGTGTCGGCGATGTACTGCGGGGTGATCGGGTCGAGGAACTCGCAGCCCACCGGGAGCCCCAGGCGGAGCACGTCGAGCAGGAGTGCCCGGGCGGTACGCAGGCCGGTGTTGACGTCGCCGGAACCGTCCAGCCCGGGGTCGTTGATCAGGCCCTTCCAGCCCACCGTCGAGCGCGGCTTCTCGAAGTAGACCCGCATCACCACCAGCAGGTCGTCGGCCACCCGCTCGGCGGCGACGCGGAGCCGGCGGGCGTAGTCCAGGGCGGCGGCCGGGTCGTGCACCGAGCAGGGGCCGACCACCACCAGCAGGCGGTCGTCGGTGCGGTCCAGCACCCGGCCGACCGCGCGTCGCCCGGCCAGCACGGCGGAGGCGAGGGTGTCGTCCAGGGGTAACTCGTGGTGCAGCAGGGCCGGGGTGGTCAGCGGCACGACACGGTCGATCCGCTGGTCGCTGACCCGATCGGTCTCCGGGGTCGTCACGGTGGGCATCCTTCCGCCGACCGTGCCCCGGGGCCGGTGCCCGGGTACGAGCCGGCTGCTCGTATGCAGAAGGGCAGGAACTTCAAGCTCCTGCCCGGCCGGCTCGAATGTGGTGACGTCAGATCATGGTGAAGTCACCGGCTTGCGAGCCGGCTGCCTAAACCATCGATACGAGCGCGTCACGCGGACCAGCGTACCCGACGGTGCGCAAAGGTCCACCCAGACGTCGGAAAACACTCGTTCCACGTTCACCTCCATCGATGGATGCGACGGTAATTTCATCGACACCGATCGCTGCTAATCCGGAGGTTCCGATGGATCGTCGTACCATCCTGCGCGCCACCGTCGCCGGCGGCGCGGCCGCCTTCTCCGGCAGCCTCTGGGCCGGCGCCGCCCTCGCCGCCCCTGCTCAGCCCGGCGCCAGCCCGTACGGGCCGCCGGGCGCGGCCGACGCGAACGGCCTCCAGTTGCCCGCCGGATTCACCAGTCGGGTCATCGCCCGTTCCCGACAGGTGGTACCGGGCACCGGCTACACCTGGCACGACGCGCCTGACGGCGGGGCCTGCTTCGTCGCCGGAACCGGCTGGATCTACGTCTCGAATTCCGAGATCGCCACCACCGGCGGGGCGTCCGCGGTGCGGTTCAACGCCGACGGCAGTGTCGCGTCGGCGTACCGCATCCTGGCGAACACCAACCGCAACTGCGCGGGCGGCGCGACCCCGTGGGGAACCTGGCTCTCCGGCGAGGAGGTCAACCGGGGGTACGTCTACGAGACGTACCCCCAGGGCGGCCAGGCCGGCGTGCGGCGGGCCGCGATGGGGCGGTTCAACCACGAGGCCGCCGCCTGCGACCCGGTCCGCCGGGTCGTCTACCTCACCGAGGACGAGACCACCGGCTGCTTCTACCGGTTCCGGCCGAGCACCTGGGGCGACCTCTCCGCCGGCACGCTGGAGGTGCTGGTCGCCGGCACGGGCACCAGCGGCCCGGTGAGCTGGGCGCCGGTGCCCGACCCGGACGGCTCGCCCACGCTCACCCGCGACCAGGTCCCGGGGGCGAAGCGGTTCAACGGTGGCGAGGGTTGCTGGTACGCCGACGGCACCTGCTGGTTCACCACGAAGGGGGACAACCGGGTCTGGGCCTACGACGCGGTCAACCAGCGGATCGACCTGGCGTACGACGACTCGCTGGTCTCCGGAACGGCGCCGCTGACCGGGGTGGACAACATCACCGGGGCCCGCTCGGGCGACCTCTACGTCGCCGAGGACGGCGGCAACATGGAGATCAACCTGATCACGCCCGCCGGGGTGGTCGCCCCGTTCCTGCGGATCACCGGGCAGTCCTCGTCGGAGATCTGCGGGCCGGCGTTCTCGCCCGACGGCAGCCGGTTCTACTTCTCGTCGCAGCGCGGCACCTCCGGCTCCTCCTCCGGCGGCATCACCTACGAGGTGCGCGGACCGTTCCGCTCCTGACCGCCCGGCGCGGGTGACCCCGCGATCATGCGGAGTGCCGGAGGCGCCGGTGGGGTATGTGGGCGGGCATGAGTCACGAGCAGAGCGACCAGGAACGGGTGGAGTCCCGCGCGCACCTGCTGCCCGAGGAGGCGGCGGTCGGCAGCGACGACCCCCAGGCGCAGGCGGAAGCCATCCTCACCGAGTCCGACATCCGGGAGGAGGATCGCAACGCCGCCCCCGACACCGTGCTGGAGCGGCGTACCTCCGATCAGACGGTGGCCCCCGTCGAACCCCCCGACTGAGGCGCGGCGCCCCGGGCCCGTTGCGAGCCCCGGTAGGTGTGTCTCCGCAGCCAGGCGAGCGGGCCGGCCGCCCGCAGCCCCGGCGGGAGATTGCCGACCGGGTCGAAGGCCAGCGCCGCGTCGTCCCGGGCGCTGCGCTGGGCGTCGAGGCTGACCTGCCCGAACGGCCGCCACGGCCCGACGGCGGACGCGACCGCGAGCACCAGGCGCGGCGCGTCCGCCCGGACGGCGTCCGCCACCTCGGCGAGGCTGCGCCCCAGGTCGGGGGAGTCCGGGTCGGCCAGCGCGGCCAGGAAGAGCCGCCGCCGGCCCGCGCGCAACGGCATGATCGTGCTGTACGTCCCGGCGAAGCGCCGCCGGGGCAGCGGCAGGTTCCGCAGCACCGGCGGCGCCCCGCTGGAGCTGACGAGCAGGTCGAAGGGGCGCCCGGGGTCGCGGTGCAGCCGCAGGGCCAGCCCGAGCACGTCCGGCCAGCCCTCCGGCGTGGGTACGCCCCTGGAGAGCCGGACGGTCGCCGGGAAGCGCCCCGGGTCGTCCAGCAACGACACCCCGGTCCGCAGGCCGGGCGTACCCCAGACGGTGACCTCACCCGCGAAGGTGCGGCCAACGGGATGCAGCAGGCGGGCCCGGCGCAACCGGGCCAGGGCGGCGGTCGCGCGCTCGACCGCGACGGCGGCCCGGTCGGTCACGGCGGAGGCAGGCGGCATGCCTCCCCGGTACCCGGCCGCCGTCGGTCGATGCCTCGCCGCGAGCGGCGTGTCACCTCTCGGCGCGCCTGATCGGATAGCGTCGTGCCATGCCCGACAGCGGTTACCCCTGGCCCATCGAGACGACCCGACTGGACAACGGCCTGCGCGTGGTGGTGAGTGAGGACCGCACCGCCCCCGCCGTCGCCGTCAACCTCTGGTACGACGTCGGCTCCCGCCACGAGCCCGAGGGGCAGACGGGGTTCGCCCACCTCTTCGAGCACCTGATGTTCGAGGGCTCGGTCAACGTGGCGAAGACCGAGCACATGAAGCTGGTGCAGGGCTCGGGCGGCTCGCTCAACGCCACCACCAACCCGGACCGCACCAACTACTTCGACACCGTCCCGGCCGAGCACCTGGAACTGGCGCTGTGGTTGGAGGCGGACCGGATGGGCGGCCTGGTTCCCGCGCTGACCCAGGAGACGCTGGACAACCAGCGGGACGTGGTCAAGAACGAGCGGCGCCAGCGCTACGAGAACGTCCCCTACGGCGACGCCTGGCTGCGGCTGCTGCCGCTGCTCTTCCCGCCCGGGCATCCCTACCACCACCCGACGATCGGGTCGATGGCCGACCTGAACGCCGCCGACCTGGCCACCTTCCAGGCGTTCCACCAGACGTACTACGCGCCGAACAACGCGGTCCTGACCGTGGTGGGTGACGCCTCGGCCGCCGACGTGTTCGCGCTGGCCGACAAGTACTTCGGCGCGATCGCGCCGCGCGCGGACATCCCGCCCGCGCCGGACGGCCGGATCGTCCCCGCCACCGGCCCCGCCGTCGAGACGGTCACCGGCGACGTGCCCGCGGCGCGCGTCTACGTGGCGCACCGGACCCACCCCTTCGGCAGCGTCGGCTACGACGTGGTGACCGTGCTCGCCACCGTGCTGGGCAGCGGCCGGGGCAGTCGCCTCTACCAGCGCCTCGCCGACGGGGAGCGGATCGCCCAGCCCGATCTCGTCGGGGCGTACGGGGTGGATCTGGCACACGCCCCCGCACCGCTGATCGCCACCGCCACCGCCCGCCCCGGCATCAGCGCCGAGCGGCTGGCCGCCGGGCTGGCCGAGGTGGTCGACGAACTGGCCACCGTCCCGGTCACCGCCGCCGAGCTGGACCGGGCGAAGTCCCTGCTCAGCACGATGTGGTGGCGGCAGATGTCCACGGTGGACGGCCGGGCGGACACGCTCGGGCGCTACGCCACCCAGTTCGGGGACCCGGCGAAGGCCGCGGAGCGGCTCCCGGCCTGGCTCGCGGTGACCGCCGAGCAGATCGCCGAGGCCGCCGCCGAGGTGCTCGCCGCCGACGACCGGGTGACCCTGACCTACCTGCCCGAGGAGAAGCCCTGATGACGCTGATCGCCGACCGTCCCGGTCCGGGCGCCGCCCGCCCGTACCGGTTCCCGCAGGTGGTCCGCCGCACGGTGGCCGGCGGGCAGGTGGTCGCCGCCCACCTGCCCGGCCAGAACCTGGCCGTGGCGCTGCTGCTGCTCGACGCGGGCGCCGGCCGCGAGCCCACCGGCAAGGAGGGGCTCGGCGCGGTGCTCGCCAAGGCACTGGAGGAGGGGACCGCGCAGCGCGACGCGACGGCGTACGCGCTGGCGATCGAAGGCCTCGGCACCGAGTTGGTCACCGGGCTGGACTGGGACGCCTTCCAGGTCAGCGTGCAGGTGCCGGTGCAGCGGCTGAGCGCCGCCGTGGAGCTGCTCGCCGAGGCGGTGCGGACCCCGAAACTGGATCCGGACGACGTCCGGCGGGTCCGTGACGACGAGGCGACCGCGCTGCGGATGGACTGGGCCAACCCCGGCCCGCGCGCCGACGCGGCGTTGCGGGCCGACCTGTTCGGCGCGGCGAACCGCTGGGGCCGCCCGATGTACGGCGACCCGGAGTCGGTGGCCGCGCTGGACGTCGAGGACGTCACCGTCTTCCACTCCGAGTGGTTCATCCGCCCCGGCACCCTGGTCGTCGCCGGCGACCTGGACCGGCTCGACCTGGACGCGCTCGGCGCGACGGCGTTCGCCGGCACCGCCGGCGGGCCGGCCGACCGGGGTGGCCCGATCGAGGTGCCGAGCCGGCCCGGCCGGCGGATCATCCTGGTGGACCGGCCCGGCTCGGTGCAGTCCACGCTGCGGCTCGGCCACCCGTCCCCGCACCGCGCCCACCCCGACCACGTGCCGATGACGCTCGCCGGCACGGTGCTCGGCGGGGCGTTCACCTCCCGGCTCAACCACCTGATCCGCGAGGTGCGCGGCTACACGTACGGCATCCGCGGCGACTTCGCCTCGTCCCGCCGGTTCGGCCGGTTCGGGGTCAGCTCGGGGGTGCAGACGGCGGTCACCGCGCCGGCCCTGGTCGAGGCGGTCGGCGAGATCACCCGTACCCGGGAGACCGGCGTGACCGAGGACGAGCTGGCGGTGGCGCGCTCCTGGCGGGCCGGGCAGCTCTCGGTCGAGTTGCAGAGCCCCCGGGCGATCGCCGCCGCGCTGACCACCCTCGTCGTGCACGACCTGCCGGACGACTACCACGCCCGGCTCCGGGACTCGCTGCTCGCCGCCGAGGTGGCGGAGGTCTCCGCCGCGGCCGCCACCCACCTGCGCCCGGAGGAACTCACCCTCGTGGTGGAGGGCGACGCCGCGGTGATCCGCGACGAACTCGTCACCACCGGCCTCGGCGAGCTGGTCGACTACGCCGGCTGACCGGTCCGGGGCGGTGTGATGTACGTCGCGCCGCCCCGACCGGCGCCGGCGTGCCGGTGGGCCGGGCGGGCGTGGATGCTTCGGCGGGCCACCCCGTGGGCGCGCGATTCTTCCGGAGAGCCGGTCCGGCCGGCGGTGTCGTTCCGCCCCGCCCACGAGCCGGCGGGGCGGGAGCAGCGCCGGGGTGGGCCGTCGCCGGTGGGAAAGCGTTCCCGGTCGGCCCGCCGGGCTGGGTAGCCTCGCGGGCATGAGGATCGGCATTGTGGGGGCCACCGGCCAGGTCGGTGGCGTGATGCGGCAGGTGCTGGCGGAACGGAAGTTCCCGGCGGAGCAGGTGCGGTTGTTCGCCTCGGCGCGGTCGGCCGGGCGCACCCTGCCCTGGCGGGACGGCGAGGTGACCGTGGAGGACGCGGCCACCGCCGACTACTCCGGCCTCGACATCGTGCTCTTCTCCGCCGGCAAGGGCACCGCGAAGGAGCTCGCGCCGCAGGTCGCCGCCACCGGTGCCGTCGTCATCGACAACTCCTCGGCGTTCCGGATGGACCCCGAGGTGCCGCTGGTCGTCGCCGAGGTCAACCCGCACGCCGCCGCCCTGCGCCCCAAGGGGATCATCGCCAACCCGAACTGCACGACGATGGCCGCGATGCCCGTGCTGCGTCCCCTGCACGCCGAGGCGGAGCTGGTCAGCCTGGTCGTCTCGACGTACCAGGCGGTCTCCGGCGCCGGCCTGGCGGGCGTCGCCGAGCTGGACGAGCAGGTCCGCAAGGTCGCCGAGCACGCCGCCGGCCTCGCCTTCGACGGCGCGGCGGTGGAGTTCCCGGCCCCCCGCTCGTTCGCCCGGCCGATCGCGTTCAACGTGCTCCCGCTCGCCGGTTCGATCGTCGACGACGGCAGCTTCGAGACCGACGAGGAACAGAAGCTGCGCAACGAGAGCCGCCGGATCCTGGAGATCCCCGAGCTGCGGGTCTCCGGCACCTGCGTCCGGGTGCCCGTCTTCACCGGCCACTCGCTCCAGGTCAACGCCCGGTTCGCCCGCCCGATCACCCCGCAGCGGGCCCGCGAGCTGCTCGACGGTGCGCCCGGCGTGGCGCTGGCCGACGTGCCGACCCCGTTGCAGGCGGCCGGCCAGGACCCGACCTTCGTCGGTCGGATCCGCGCCGACGAGACCGTCGAGCACGGCCTCGCGCTGTTCTGCTCCAACGACAACCTGCGCAAGGGCGCCGCGCTCAACGCGGTGCAGCTCGCCGAGCTGGTCGCCGCCGAGCGCCGCTGAGCGACGCGCTTCCCGACGGCCCCGCCGCCTCCGGCGGGGCCGTCGTCGTGCGGCCCCCTCCGTGCGGCGCCCTCTATCCCGCGATCTTGCATTTCCTGCCCCTGTTTTGAGACGTAAGTCCGTTTCATCCGGGCACAAAGCGCAAGATCGCGGGCAGCGCGCCGCTCTGCGCCCGCCAGCGCGCTGCACCCGCCACGGCTCTGCATCCGCGCCGTGTCGGACCGTCGCCACCGGCAAGATCGTGCTCGATTCTGGAAGTAGTGGCATCACGTTGCCCAGAGACCACTACTTCCACGAAGTTGTGCGATCTTGGCCGGCGGGGCGAGGGCGGGGCGGGGTGAGGCGCGTTACCCCGACCGGTCGCCGGGTAGACGGCCCGTGCCGACACCGAGAGGGGAGCACCATGACAACGGTCGGAGAGTTCATGACGACCCGGTTGGTGACGATGGACGGCAACGACACGCTTACCGCCGCCGCCCAGGAGATGCGCGACAGCGCCATCGGCGACGTGGTGGTGACCGACGGCGACAACGTCGTCGGAATCGTGACGGACCGGGACATCACGGTCCGGGGCGTGGCGGAGGACATGGATCCTGCTTCGACCCCGCTCAACCAGATCACCAGCAAGGACGTGATCACGGTGAGCCAGTACGACGACGCGGTGGCCGCCGCCGACCTGATGCGGACCTACGCCGTACGCCGGTTGCCGGTCATCGACGACGGTCGGCTGGTCGGCCTGGTCTCGATGGGCGACCTCGCCGTGGAGCGTGAACCGCAGTCGGTGCTTGCGGACATCAGCGCCGACGAGCCGAACAACTGATCCGTCCGCGACGCCACGCCGGCTCCCCTTCGACGGGAGCCGGCGTGGCGTCTCGCCGTAATGCGCTCGGCGACCCGTCGCCGCTGAACGGCAGCGGATTCGCTGACGGAGGGTCCGTCCACCCCGGGGGACGCCGAGCCCCGAGTGGACCATCGAGCCTATGATCTCGCTGTGTCCGCAGAGCCCCCCACACCTGGCCGAATTCAGCAGACCGGATGGCGCCCCCATGGGCACCCCAGCATGATGGCACCGGCCGGGGCACCACCAACTGGTTCCGTACCGGTCGCGGGGGCCTGGTCGGCCGGCAGGTCGGTCACGATGACGATGCTGCTGGTGCTGTTCGGTCTGGTCGTGATCGGGCTGAACACCGCCGTCGCGTACGTGGCGGTCGGCACGAAGGTCGTCCCGATCATCACCGGGCTGGTCCTCTGCCTGGCCTTCGTGATCGCCGTACGTCTGCTGCACCGGGCCGCGTGGCTGGCCTTCCTCGCGATGGTTCCGGCCCTGTTCGTCCTCGTGGGATCGGTGCAGCTCGCGCCGGAGGCGGTGCTGGAGACGCGCGGCGTCCGCCAGGAGGTGACGATCGTCGACGTGGAGGTCCTCGGCAAGCGGCACGCGTTCACGCTCCAGGGCGCCGACGGGCGCCTCGACGAGCCGCTGATCTATCAGGGCAGCAACCCCGGCCACCGGGTCGGCGACCGGCTTGCCGTGCTCACCGATCCGGACGGCGTGGTCGAACTCGAGGTTGCCGACCGGGTCGACTCCAGGGGCATGCTCGCGGTGCTGCTCCTCGGCGGCCTCGGCTGGACCTTCATCGCGCTGCTCGCGGGGTGGCGTGGCCACGTCCGCCGCCGGAAGGGCCGTTACGACACCCTGGTGATCTAGCGGGGGAGCGTGCCGGCCCGTCGCGACGGGCCGGGCGACTCACCCGATCCGGGCGAGGTTGGCCCGGCACCGGACGGGGACCCCTGGTCGGGACATGACCGACGGGGGAGGAGAGAACCCGATGGTGGACGCGACCACGAGGTTCTTCGAGGACCTGGACCGGCGGGGGTACGACCCCCTGCTGGACAAGGCCTCCGGGACCCTGCGCCTGGACCTGCACCAGGGGGCGCAGACGACGCACTGGCTGCTGCGGATCGACCGTGGCCAGGTGCGGGTGAGCCAGGAGGACCAGGATGCCGACACGGTGATCGGCACCAGCCCCGAGCTCTTCGACGACCTCGCCACCGGCCGGGAGCACGGGATCGCGGCGCTGCTGCGCGGGGACATGACGGTGACGGGGAACGTCCGGCTGCTGGTGCAGTTGGAGCGGCTGTTCCCCAGCAATCCTGATGCGCGCGGACCGCGCCGGCGCTTCGCGACGCAGGAGGTGCGGTGATGTCGAAGAGCAACACGATCCGGATCCTGGACGGCAGCACCTTCGTGGTGTCGGAGGACACCGGGGACATCGAGGCGACGCCGACCGAGCCGACCGGCTTCTTCTCCCTGGACACCCGGTACCTGTCCACCTGGGTGCTGACGGTGAACGGCGAGCGGCTCAACCCGCTGTCGTACGACGACCTCCAGTACTACGAGGCCCGCTTCTTCCTGGTGCCGGGGATGGCGACGCACTACGTCGACGCCAAGCTGTCGATCGTCCGGGAGCGGTCGGTGGGGAACAGCTTCCAGGAGCAGCTCACCATCCTCAACCACGACGAGAAGGCGGTCGACCTGGAGATCAGGATGGACGCGGCGTCCGACTTCGCCGATCTGTTCCAGGTCAAGGACGAGATCCTGAACAAGAAGGGCGAGATCTACACCGAGGTCGAGTCCGACCAGCTGCGGCTGGGCTACCGGCGGGGCAACTTCATCCGGGAGACCGTCATCGCGGCCTCCCCGCAGGCCCGGTACGACCGTAAGGGCTTCGCGTACACGATCCACCTGGAACCCAACGAGCAGTGGGAAGCCCGGATCGACGTCAAGACCCGTTCGCTGTCCCCGGACGGCCGGGACCTGCTGATGGGGCTGCCGGCGCCGACCACCGAGCGGCTCGCCCTCCAGCACGACCTGGAGGAGTGGATCGCCAGAGCACCCAAGGTCAACAGCCAGCACGACCGGGTCGCCGCGACGTACCGGCGCAGCATCGTCGACCTGGCCGCGCTGCGCTTCTCGCCGATCTCCCTCGGCGGGGCGACGCTGCCGGCAGCCGGCCTGCCCTGGTTCATGACGATGTTCGGCCGGGACAGCATCCTGACCTGCCTCCAGACGCTGCCGTTCACGCCGGATCTGTCGAAGACCACGCTGCGGATCCTGGCCTCCCTCCAGGGCACCCGGTTCGACGACTTCCGGGACGAGGACCCGGGCCGGATCCTGCACGAGATGCGGTACGGCGAGACCGCCGCCTTCGAGGAACAGCCGCACTCGCCGTACTACGGGTCGGTGGACGCGACCCCGCTGTTCCTGATCCTGCTCGACGAGTACGAGCAGTGGAGCGGCGACGTCGAGCTGGTCATGGAGCTGGAGCGGGAGTGCCGGGCCGCGCTGAAGTGGATCGACGACTACGCCGACCTGGTCGGCACCGGCTACATCTGGTACGAGCGGCGCAACACCGAGACCGGCCTGGAGAACCAGTGCTGGAAGGACTCGTGGGACTCCATCTCCTACCGCGACGGGCAGCTGCCGCCGTTTCCCCGGGCCACCTGCGAGGTGCAGGGGTACGCGTACGACGCGAAGCTGCGGACCGCCCGCCTGGCCCGCGAGTTCTGGAACGACCCGGATCTCGCCGACCGGCTGGAGCGGGAGGCGGCGGCCCTCAAGGAGCGGTTCAACCGCGACTTCTGGGTGTCCGACGGTGAGTACTACGCCCTGGCCCTCGACGGGGACGGCCGGCAGTGCGACGTGCTCAGCTCCAACATCGGCCACCTGCTGTGGAGCGGGATCGTGGACCACGACCGGGCCGAGAAGATCGCCCAGCACCTGGTCGGGCCCCGGCTCTTCACCGGCTGGGGGGTGCGGACGCTGGCCGAGGGCGAGGTCCGCTACAACCCGATCGGCTACCACAACGGGACGATCTGGCCGTTCGACAACTCGTTCATCGCCTGGGGGCTGCGCCGGTACGGCTTCGCCGAGGAGGCGGCCGTCATCGCCAGCGGCATCCTCGACGCGGCCACCTACTTCGAGGGCCGGTTGCCGGAGGCGTTCGGCGGCTATCCCCGCGAGCTGACCAAGTTCCCGGTGGAGTACCCGACGGCGTGCAGCCCGCAGGCCTGGTCGACCGGCACGCCGCTGCTGCTGCTGCGGACGATGCTCGGCCTGGAGCCGCACGAGGGGCACCTCGCCGTCGAGCCTCGACTGCCGATCGGGATGGGCCGGATCGAGGTGCTGGACATCCCGGGCCGGTGGGGCAAGGTGGACGCGTTCGCCCGCGGTCGCCTCGACATGCACCGGCTCACCGACTGACCGCAGGCAGGTTCGCCGACCCGGCTGGCCACTCAGGGTCGCCGGGTCGGCGTGGCGTCCAGGCTGGCAGGGTAAGTTCGCGCAATGCCGGAACTCGTGTACCCGCCCGTGATCGCCGCCGCCCTGACGATGTTCCGGGTTCTCGACCTGAAGATCACCATCGAGGGCGCCCACCACGTCCCGCGTACGGGCGGTGCGGTGATGGCCAGCAACCACGTCAGCTACCTCGACTTCATCTTCTGTGGGCTGGGCGCGCACGAGTCGAGGCGGCTGGTGCGGTTCATGGCGAAGAAGTCCGTCTTCACGCACAAGGTGTCCGGCCCGTTGATGCGGGGCATGCGACACATCCCGGTGGACCGGCGGGCGGGCGCCGGGTCGTACGCGACGGCGGTCAGCGCCCTGCGGCGTGGCGAGGTGGTCGGCGTCTTCCCCGAGGCGACGATCAGCCGCTCGTTCATGGTCAAGGAGCTCAAGAGCGGGACCACCCGGATGGCTGCCGAGGCCGGCGTGCCGGTGCTGCCGGTGGCGCTCTGGGGCACCCAGCGGCTCTGGACCAAGGGCCGGCCGCGCACCCTCACCCGCCGCCACACGCCGATCACCATCCTGGTGGGCGAGCCGATGGACCCGGCCGACTACCCGGACGCCAACGCGATGACCGTCGACCTGAAGGCGCGGCTGAGCGCGCTGGTCGACCGGGCCCAGCGGGAGTACCCGGACCAGCCCGCCGGCCCCGACGACACCTGGTGGCTCCCGGCGCACCTGGGCGGCACCGCCCCCACCCTGGACAAGGCCACCACCCTGGACAAGGCCACCACCCTGGACAAGGCCACCACCCTGGACACCCCCACCCGCCCCACCCCAACCCCCTGACCCCGCCCCCCGCCCCCCGCTTCCCCCCGGCGATCTTGCACTTCCTGCCCCGACATACCGCCTGAAAGGCGCAAGGGGCGGGCCGAAAGTGCAAGATCGCCGGAGACAGCGGTGTCGACGTGGTGTAAGGCAGGGAGCGGCGTTATCGGTGTCCGCAGGCTGCGCCGGCTGCGGGTCCGCACCAGCCCTGGCCGGAGCGTTCCCGCCGGTAGTAGTCGTCCCGGCAGCGGAACTCCACCGGCAGCGACCCGGGCAGGGTGATCCGGACCTCCCCGGCGGACAGTCCCGCCCCGGCCCGCACCGCCAGCACGTCCCGCTCGGGCGGCGACAGGTCCACCAGCTCCGGGTGGGTCAGCCGGAACCCGGCCGCCGCCCGGCGCACCCGGCGGGTCAGCTCGGTGACCTCACCGACACCGCCGGTGAGCCCGAGGGCCGGTTGCTGGATGGTGCGCAGCGCGTCGCAGACCACCAGCAGGCTGACGTGGGCGTCCGGCCCGGCCGGGAGCAGCTCCAGCCGGGACGGCCACTGCCAGCGGATCTGACCGCTGACCAGCCCCGGCAGCCGTACGCCCCGGCGGTGCCGGGTGCCGTCGCCGCCCTGGCCGACCAGGGCGAGCTGCGGCCCGCCGCCGACGTACACGATCCGCCGGTCGGTGACGGTCACCGTCACCGGCTCGGGCAGCGTCCACCGCCGCCGCGACTCCGTCGGACCGAGCAGGTGCCCCGACGCGTGCAGCCGGTGCCGGGACAGCACCCGCTCGCCCGCCTCGGCGATCAGTTCGTGCCGCCGGTCCAGTACCGGGGCCACGTCGTCGTCCGCGTCGAACCGGTGCGGGGCGATGAAGAACGGGGACGCGTCATCGTGCATCGTCATGACCTCCCGGTGCAGACGGCATCTCAGTACGAGGGTCGCCGACCACCTCGTCGGCTGTCATGACGCCCGTTAGGGGGTCGGCCGGTCGTACGACGCCTGTGACCGGTAGATGCCGATCTCCTCCGGCCGGACTAGGCCGTCCTCGATCGCCCGGGCGAGCAGCGCCGCCTTCGTGGCGGCCGGTCGCCCCGCCCGGGTGTACTTGATCCGAGCCCGGTCGACGTACTGTTTGACCGTGTGCTCGCTGATCCGCATCCGGCGGGCCACCGAGGCCTTCGACATCGACTGGAACCACAGCAGCAGCGCCTCGCGTTCCTTGTCCGACAGGGCCGGCCGATCCGGCCGTGGGTCGCCCACGATCGCCCCGGCGAGCGCCGGCGGCACGTACGGGCGGTCGTTCGCGGCGGCCAGCACGGTCGCCACGCAGTGCTCCCGCCCCTCGTGCTTGGCGAGGAACGCCACGGCCCCGGCGTCCAGCGCGGCGAGCACCGTCTCCGGGTCGGTGTGCTCGGAGTAGACCACCACCCGCCGGCCGACCGCGCTCAGCTCGGCGAGCTTGTCCAGCGCCATCCGCCCGTGCAGCCGCAGGTCGAGCAGGACCACGGCGGCGTCGGGGGCGGCCCGCAGCACCTCGTCCGGGTCGTCGCCGGTCGCCAGCACGGCCAGCCGGGGCTCGGTGGCCAGCCACGCGCGGACGCCCGCGATGACGACCGGATGATCGTCCACGATCGCCACGCCGACGGGCCGCCCGCCGATCACCGCCGCCACCGGGTCTGCGCCCATCTGATCTCCCCATCCCGCTCGTAGAGGTACTCGACCTGCCCGTCCCCGCCCGGTGTCGCACCGCCGTCGGGGCCGTCCCGGTCGGGCGTGACCAGGCTGACCACCACCTCGTCGTGGCCGGCGACCACTGTCAGCCGGGCCCAGCCCCGGGCGTCGGCCAGCGTCGCGGTGAGCGGGTCGGCGAGCCGGCGGCGCACCTGCACCGGCAGCGGCGGCGGGCTGCCGACCGTCACCAGGTCGATCGGCAACCCGGTGCGCTCGGCGAGGTCGACGGCGGCCCGCAGCTCGTGCAGCAGCGGGTCGGGCACGTCGTCGGACTCGGCGATGAGCCGGCGCAACCGGGCGGCGGCCGACACCGCCCGCCGTTGCACGTCCGGGTCGGCCGGGTCGGCGCGACCGTCGGCCAGCTCCGCGAGCACCTCCTCGGCCGCGCCGCCGGCCAGCGTGAGGCGGGCGTGGCGTTCCCGCCGGGCCCGTTCGGCGGCGTCCCGCTCGGCCGCCGCCGCATGGGTGGCCGCCGCCGCGCCGGCCCGCTGCCGGGCCAGTGTCGCGATCGCCATGCTGCCCACGAAGACCGCCACCGGCAGCGTCGAGGTGCCGTAGACGTACATCGCGTACCGGGCCAGGTCGGCCGGGGCGGTCGCGCCGTGACCGAGCACCCCGGCCAGCGCGATCAGCGAGTGCGCGCCCAGCAGGACGAGCAGCGCGGTCGCCCGCCGCCCCCACACCGCCAGCACGAAGAACCAGCCGAGCGTGCCCCACGCCCAGTTCGCGGCGGTGAAGAGCTGCCGCTCGCCGGCCGCCGCGAACACCGCCGCGTCGACCGCCAGCAGCAGCGCGGCCACCGGCCAGGCCGGCAGGGGCGTGCCGCGCAGCAGCCGGACGCCGGCCAGCACGCCGGCCGCCGCGACGAGCAACCAGCCGGCCAGGACCACCGGCGGCGCGGCGAACCCGGCCCGGGCCCCCACCGCGGCGGGGAGCGCGATCGCCGTGTGCCAGGCCAGCGCGATCACCACCGCCACGATCCGGGCACCGCGGTCGGAGGCGTCGGCCACCGCCGCCACCGGGTCCGCCGGGGCCGTTGCGCCGCCGGGCGTACGCGGAACGGGCAGCGCCGGGTCGGCGGTCGTCGCCGGCGCGCCCGCCGTCTCAGTCGACACCGGGCCACTCCAACCGGATCCGGGTGCCGGCGCCGGGGCGGGACCGGATCACCGCGCGCCCGCCCACCGTGGCCATCCGGCCGCGTACCGACTCGCGCAGGCCGTACCGGTGGGCCGGGACGCCAGCCGGGTCGAAGCCCGGACCGTCGTCGGAAAGCTCGACCACGACGGTGCCGGCGACCCGGACCAGCCGCAGCGCGGCGGACGCGCCCGGGGCGTGCCGGGCCACGTTGGTCAGCGCGGCGTAGGCGCTCTCGGCCAGCGCCTCCGCGACCGGCGCCGGCACCACGCAGGGCGCCAGGTCGGTGGTGACCGTCAGCTCGGGCAGCCGGGCGCGCACCGCCCGCAGCCGCTCGTCCAGCGGCACCGGCCCGTCGGCGGGCGCGGACCGCGCGTCCGCCAGCGCGGCGAGGGTACGCAGGTCGGCGGCGCACCGCTCGCGCAGCGCGGCGGACGGGCCGGCGACCGCCCCCTGCCCGACCATGGTCAGGGTGGCCAGCACGGTGTCGTGCAGGTCCCGGTTCTGCCGCCGTTCCGCCTCCCGGGCGGTCCGGGCGACCAGCGCCTCCCGGGTGAGCCGCTGATGGGCGACGAACGCCCCGTCGGCCCGGCCGATCCGCCGCCGCATGATGGCGGTCATCAGCGCGGCGCACCCGGTCTGCACCAGCAGTGTCGCCGCGTGCGCAATCGCCTCGTCGGGGTGACCGGCGGCGCGCGCGCCGGCCACGTAGGCGGCGGTGACCAGCAGCCCCGCCGGGACCGACCAGCGCGCCGGGGCGGTGGCCTGCGCGTTGATCACCGTCGTGCTGGCCAGCACCGCGATCCAGCTCCCCTCGCCGGGCAGCACCTCCGGAGCCACCAGCACGGGGATCGCCAGGCAGGCGGCGGTGGTCGCCGCCACGTCGCCGGCCACCAGCGGGCCCCCGATGCCGTGCCGCAGCGCGCGGAACGCGTACCACACCGACCAGGCGGTGAGCGCCACGACGGCCGGGACCAGCAGCGCCGGCTCGACCGGCGGGGTGCGCACCGACAGGGCCACCACCGCGCCCACCAGGCCGCACGTCAGCCGCAGCAGCGCCGGCAGCCTGGTGAAGATGAGGGTGAACGCGCCGCCGGCCGGATTGTCCAGCGTGGTCGGCGACGTGCTCGGGGCGGCAACGGCCGGCATCGGGAAGAGGCGTCCTTCTGCGACAACGACCCGATCCGGGTCCGCGCGGCGAGATCGACGCCGGAGAATAACACGAGTATCCGCCCGAAATCACCCTCGGTGCGCGCCATGTCGCTGCTCCGTCAGCCCCGACCCCTCCGACAGCAGGCCGTCCGCGTCGCCACCAGCAGGCGCCGGGCCGCGTGCCAGTCGAACGGAGTGCATCCACCGGCGACTTTGGACGGCGGTGCTAGGTTCACGCCAACGCCGTCTTCACCGGAGCCGGGAGCCCACCGTGCAGAAGAGGTACGCCGGCCTGCTGGCCGTCATCGTGGCGACAGCCTGCCTCGCCGTCGTCGGCACCCTCGGCGGCTGGTACCTGGCCGGCCGCGACGCCTCCGGGTCGGCCGACTCCACCACCTCCGGGCCGGTCGTGCCCACCACCACCGCTGCCGGGGAGACCGGCAGGCCGTCGACGGAGGCAGCGACCACATCGCCGGCCCAGTCGGACTCGCCGGCGGGGGAGCGGCCCACGACCCGGACGTACCAGATCGACCGGCTGCTCTACGACCAGGCGGGCCTGACCGTCCGGCTGGTCAGCGCCGAGGTCACCGGCGGCAAGCTGCGGCTGAACCTGCGGTACGGCAACGCCTCGACGATCCCGTGGCCGGTGAGCTGCCCGGCCGTCGAGGTCGACCGGACGTCCTCACAGGTCGTCCTGCCGGACGGGCGATCCGTGCGTCCCGAGTCCACCTGGTGCGCCACGACACGGCCCGACCAGTCCTTCGACATCCCGGCCGGCACGCAGGTGACCAGCTGGGGCGTCTTTCCCGTGGCCCCCGAGGCCGGGTCCTCCTTCGAACTGACCTGGTACGACTTCCCGAGCCTCGACGTCCGGCTCCGCTGACCTCCTCCCGGTGTGCCCGGCTGGCCCAGCTCGCCTGGGCTCTGGCGGGCCCCGGCGTGACGCTTCTGCTCCCGTACTCGCGGTAGCCCTGGTGTCGGCCCAGGTCATCGGGGGTTCGGTGCTGGCGGCAGGTGGGCGGACGAGTAGCGTGGCGACGTGCGTGCCGATGTCGACGAGCCGGAGACGAGCCCGGTCCTGGGCTCAGTTCCCGGCGTGCGGAACTTCCGGGACGCGGGCGGCGTCGGGGCTCTGCGTCGTGGTGTGCTGTACCGGTCCGGCGCGCTGCACGAGCTGCCGCCGAGCGGGGCGCAGGCGCTGGCGCGTCTGGGCGTGCGTACGGTCGTCGACCTGCGCAGCGTCCCCGAGATCGCCGTCCGGCCGGACAGGTGTGACGGGTACGGTCTCACGCACGTGCGTGCGCCGGTGTTCGCCGAGCGCAACTGGCCGGACGAGCAGTTGGAGCTCTACCCGTTCATGGCCGAGCACGTGGGGCGGTCCGTGGTCGCGGTCATCCGTCGTCTCCTCACCCCGGGCCCGCCCGTTCTCGTGCACTGCGCCTCAGGCAAGGACCGGACCGGTGTCGTCGTGGCCGTCCTGCAGACGTTGCTGGGAGCATCCGAGGCGGAGGTCGCCGCGGACTTCCTCCGGTCGAACGCCGCGCTGGGACTGACCGCGAGCCCGGCGTCGTCCGCGGCGGGACACGGCGCCCTTCCCGTCACGGCCACCCTCATCCACCGGGCGATGCTCTGGATTCGCGGCATCCACGGCTCCGTCCCCGCCTATCTCGTGAAACACGGCGCGACGGAATCGGAACTGGCGGCACTGCGGACGCGTGTGGCCTGACGGTCGAGCCTGCCGGCCGCCCGTTGTCTACTCCTTCGCCAACTCGGCGAGCTGGTCGAAGGTACGCACGAGGGTCGCGCGGCGCTGCTCCTTGTATTCCGGACCAGGCTCCAGGCCGTCGATCGTCTGGTCCCAGACGGCCAGGTATCTGCTCTTCCAGTCGGCGATCGTCGTCTGGTCGGGCAGGCTGACCCCGACGTAGTTCTGTCGTGCGATGAGGTGCAGCAGCTCCAGGTTGCAGGGCACCGCGACGCCCCAGTACTCGTCCGGCTCGATGCCGACCGGCTCGCCGGACATCGCCTCCGTGACTTCGGCGACCAGCCGGCCGGTCAGATCCGACAGGTGGTCGGCGGCCGTGTCGTCGTCGAAGTTTCCGCTGCCCCAGGTGCCCACTGATCCTCGCCCTCCATGCTCCGAACGCTCGCCACATCGAAGCAGGTGCCACCGACAACGCAGGGCCGGACGCGTGGCCACCCGCCGATCGCCGTCTCGGCATCGATCCCGTCTCGGGATGGGGAGCCCCTGGTGGACATCTTTATCCGGCCGGGGATACCCCCGGCCGGATGGTGCAAGATGGGTGATCAGTCGCGCACCCGTACGACGCAGTAAGTGGTGCGGGGGGTCGCCGGGACGGACAACCGCGCGTTGACCGCGTACAGGCTCGAGCCGAAGGAAACCACAGCCGACGGCTCGTCGAGGTCGCGGTCACGGATCACGTCGACCGGCGTGGCCCGCGTCAGCCGCTCGTTGAGGCGGAACTTGGCGATCACATTGTTCCGGTTGCGCACCACGTAGAGCGTGCGCCCCTGGAGCAGGAGACCGTCACCATTGGTTACCGGTACGCCGCACGTGCTGATCTGGGCGGCCATGCCGGCGCGGGGATCGAAGCAGTAGAGCCGGCCGGTCCTGGCCTGCACGATGATGAGCTTGCCCGCCCAGGCCTCGACGATGCCGGTGTTGCAGGCGGTGGGGTCACCGAGCCCACCCGGCAACGGCAGCGCGCGCACTCCCGATCGCCCGGGCAGCGACCCGTTGCGGCCAAACTCGACGCAGTAGACCTTGGCTTTCTCCGAGTCGGTGAAGAACACGGCCGTCTTCGTCGCGGTCACACCGTCGATGAACCCGCCGCCGAAGTCGTACGTCGCCAGGCACTCGCCGGTCGACTCACGGTAGACGGCCGCGCCGCCCATGTTGCCGCAGGCCGCCCAGATCCGGCCCCGTTCAACGGCCAGACCCGTCGCCTGGGCACCGGACGCGGGCGGCACGAGGAGCATCCCCTTGCCGGTGCGCAGGTCGGCGCACCAGACGCATCCGTCCGCCATGGAGCTGACGTAGATCTTCGTGCCGGTCCCGCGGGCGATCCCCTCCGGGCAGAACCCGTTCGGTAGCTTGATCACTGAGGGATACCGGCCGTTCCAGTGGTGAGCCGAGGCCGGAGCCGCGGCGATGGCGGCCCCGACGGGCGCGGCAACGGCTGCGGCCAAGAGCGTTCGTCTGTGCACTGTCGTGCTCCTTCCGATAGGCGAACACGTATATGGGATCTGTGGATCACGTGTCGGGGCCACTTCGCCGTTGCTCGACAGGCCACCGAACGGAGGCGCGCGTGCCAAACCCGCCGGTCGCCGCCGCCCGCGGAGCCAGCACGCCAAAGATCCAAAGAAACCGGCCGGGGCGGGTGATCGCATGCGGGCTGCGAGGGTACCGGCGGCACGCCTGTCGGATTTGGAGAGCCAAGCGGCGTAGAAGCGGAGGATGGTGGTGCCGCCGCCGCCACCGTGTCGGCCGGCGGCGGTCCGCACGTCAACGCCGGCGTTGGTCACTTCGGTTGCCCGGATTACCCGGTCAAGGCTGCATGACGAGGCGCTAGCTCACTCAGAGCGGATACGCTGTCGCATTTCGTGCGGGAAGCCGTTCTCCACCACATCGTGAGCATCGTTCGCGATCCAGCTATGCAGACTCAACTGATGTCGACAACCATCGATTCCTTGGTCGTCGAAGGGAGAACAGGAATGACGTTACGGAAAATGATCGCCCTGGCTGCGGTCGCCGCCCTTCTCGTGGGTGTCACCCCCGCCGTCGCCTCAGCCCAGGGGAAACCCGGGCAGCGTCGCCATCTGCAGTGGTGGGGACGGCATCGGGGCCCTGGTCGGTCGTTGCCCGACACAGCGGAAAGTGCGCTGAGGTCTACTTCGGCAGCTTGGCTCCGGAACGCAGGTGGTGCAGTGGCCCTGTCACCGTGGCCAGCACCAACTGTGGCGAGTGAACGATCTAGGCAACGGCTATGTCCAAGTCGTGGTTAAGCACAGCGCGCAATGCCTGGAAGTCAATAACGCCGGCCTCTCGGACGGCGTCACGGTCCTCCAATGGCCCTGCCACGATGGTACCCACCAGCAGTGGCGCATGATTCACCGCGGCGATGGGTTCTACCAATTGGTGGCCAGGCACAGCGGCAGGTGCCTTGAGGTCGACCACGCCAGCCTTGGGGACAACGCCGTGCTCTTGCAGTTCGCGTGCCACGGCGGCACTCACCAGCAGTGGGCCTTCAGGTAATCGTCAGGGACCTTCACTCCGCCCGTCCTGAGGCGGCTGGCCGCAGTCCGGGCCAGGGCGGAACGCGGAAAAGCCTTCTGCCGCTGCGGCCGACCCAGCTGGGTCGGCCGCAGTTGTTCAACCCGAATCACCGACCAATAACCCGGTCGACGTTGAGCCTTTCCAGCCTGATCCTGTAGGTCAGGGACGGTGAGCGACGCCGCTTTCCGGCCCAAGCTGTCACGCCGACAGGAGGCTGTGAACCGGGCCCACGCGGCAATCCGCGCCCGCGGCGAACGGGCGATCGCCACCCCTCAAGACCTCTGTCCTGCCGGAGCTTGCTGTGAGGGCGGCCGAGGCGGCCGGCCCGGCTTGTTTCTCGTTGGGGCACCGAGAGCACCTCCGAGCTCCCCTCGGGCTCACCCAGGGTCCATCGAAGGATGGCGCTAAAACATCGCAAGAAAGGCAAGCGTGCCTTGCTGGAAACGTTTTCGATTTTATTGTGATTCACGAGCAGGGAGGGCGGTTGGCGATCGGATGGCCGTTTCCCGAGGAAGCAGAAGTGGATATTGATAGGTTCGTTGAAGCGAAACCTACTGAGTTGACAGGGGTGTCCGTCTGGCAGGTGTCCTCTGCCTCTACGCACGTTCCTTGCTGTTCGCTGACTGCCGGGCTCGATAGAGCGGCACTCGTTGGCGCGTCGGTGTCCGTCCGCCATCGGCGGCCCATACGACGAAGCCCCGGGCCGCTAATTGCAGCGGTTTCCGGGGCTTAGTCAGGGAGGCGGATGGCCGATGTCAGTCAGCGGTCACGAGACCTTAGAGCGCGGAGTTCTTCACGAAGACGAGCATTCTCCGCGAGTTGCTGTCCCAGGCGCGCATCTGCCCTGATCTCGGCCTGCTGTCGCTGACTCAGCTCATACGATGCAATTTTGGCCTGCATCTGAATTTGCGCATGCTCTATTCTTCGACGAGCGTCTTCCGATTTCTCCTGCTGCTGTTGCGAATAGACGGCGAAGGCGAGCGCAAGGACTGCCAGGACCGTAGAGGCTGCCGTAGCTAAGGCGTTGCCCCACTCTCGAACCTTGTCGAGACGAGATGAGGATCCGGCGTTGCCCGAACCCGATGTGCGGTGAGGTCCGAGGGCGTGGCGCTGGTCTCGGCCATTAGCAGGAAACGACGCAGCCCGTGGCAGGATCAGCCCAGTGGGGGACTCTACCCACTTCTCGTGCCGGTAGCCACGCGGTCCCGGGTTTACGTACTTCGCCTGGGGAACCATCCCCTTACCCTTCTGCTTCGAGAAGCACTTCGGGCCGTTCGGAGTATCGGCCGCTCAAGTCCATGTTGGCCGGTAGCGTCAAGATGGGGTTCGGTAGTACGGCTTGCTGCTGAGGACCGCCTCCGGCGGGAGGATCGGGCGCTCCGGACATCTAGGACGGCAGCGTTGGCCCGTCCCAGCCCTACAGGCCTGCGAACTGGTGCACGCCCGTGTCGCCGCTACAGCTTAGACGGCGAGTAGGCCGCATTAGTCCGCAAGAGTCGACGGACGGCGGGGAGCGGTGAGAGATTGTCGAGAGGCGTTTCCGCTGCTAAACGCCCATCGACCCAGGTCGGCGGGACGGGGAGTTCTGATCTCGTAATGCGGGTGTCGCCGTTATAGATGAGTGTCTGCGACGGTCGCTCGGCGGCCTCGGACGACGGTTATCAAGCCCTCCGCCGTCAGGAGCGCCACGGCGCGGCGAGCGATTCCGACCGAGACGCCTTGCGCCAAAGCCAGCTCGGCGACGGCTGGGAGCTGGTCGCCGGGCCGTAGCCGACCGGCCGTGATCTGCTTGCGCAGGTCGGGGGCGATCCTCTGATAGGGGCTGCTTGCCACACTGCGTTGCGTTGGCGCGGCGGGACGCGGCGGCATCCGTGCGGCCAGCGTCCCTGCCGCGCGCTGGTCTGACTCCGACAGCCAGGCTGCATAGACCCTGAGCGTTGTCGTGCCGCGACCGCTATGGTCGAGCCGTCCGGCGACCGTCCGAATGTCAACACCAGCGTTGGTTAGCTCCGTAGCCGAGTAGTGACGCAGCGCGTGAATGTGGCTGTCGATGTCGAGTCGGGTGGCGAGTCGGCCGTATCGCTGCGTAATGGTGTCGGGCCGGTAGCCACGGCTGTTGTCCGGCTCAGGGGAAAAGACGTAATCGGTGGGGTCGGCCTCCACATCAAGCTGTGCCAGGCGGTCGAGGTGCCGGCCGTGCAGCTCGCGCAGCACTTCGGGCGTCTCGGCGTCGAGCGCCACTCGCCGCTGCTGGTGCGTCTTGGTGTCCTTCTCTTGCAGTTGGCCATCTGCGTCCAGGTAGGAGCTACACGCAGGGTCAGCACACCGGCGGCGAGGTCGAGATGGTGCCAGCGCAGCGCACATAGCTCGCCGCGTCGGGCGCCCGTCGTCATGGCGAGCCAGACCAGAGCGCCCCAGTCCGGGTCGCGCCACGCCTCGTTGATGATGTGGGCCGCGTCGGCCGAGTTCGGTGGTTGCGGATCGGGGTGCGGCGGCGCGGGCGGCTGAGCCTGATTGGCTAGCTCGTTCGCACCACGTGCCGCACCACGCGGCTTGATCGGCTGAGAGAAAGTCCTGTGCGCCCGGCAGGATTCGAACCTGCGGCCTTGGGATTAGAAGTCCCCTGCTCTATCCGCTGAGCTACGGGCGCGCGGCGTACGTGTCGCGCGAGATAGGGTACCGCCGTCCGCCGGGTGAGCGGTGTAACGGGTGGTCGCGTTCCCACGTCACGGATCAGGGTCGCATGCAGCCCCGGCGCCGGTCACCCGGGTTCCGCCGTCCGGGTGGCCGCGCGGCGCCGGGCCGTACCCTCGACGGGTGCTCCTTGATCCCGATACCGAGAACGACGTCGCCTACGAGCTGTGCCAGCTCCTGGGCCGCGCGATCCTGCCCATCCGCCGCGCCGACGCCGGGGCGGCCGACGGTGGCCGGGACGAGGGCACCGCGTTCCTCTTCGCCCGGCAGGGGCGGGAGTATCTGTTGACGGCCGACGCGCTCACCCACGCCCCGGCGGGGGAGATCGGGCTGCGGGGGAGCGTGACCGAGCCGGCCGGGGTGGCCGCCGACGCCGTGCCCCTGCCCGACTTCGCCGCCCGGTGGCGGCACCACGAGGAGTTGGGCGTCGCGGTCATGTCCACCGTCGGCCTGCACGAGCACGCCGACGCCGGGGGCTGGCGGTGGCGTACCCAGCAGGTGCCGGACGCGATCGCGGCCGACGGGGACGCGATCGCCGGGATCGGCGCGGAGCCCTGTTCCGCCGTCGTGCTCGCCCACGGCGCGGGCGCGGACGGTGGCCGGCCGCTGGAGGTGGCGATCGAGCGGGTGGCCCGGGTGGGCGGCGTCGTCCGGCTCATGACGGAGTTGCCGACCGGCTACCTGGGCGCGCCGGTGTTCGGCGTGCGGGCCGGCGGCGACGGCGAGGTGGGGCTGCGCTGCCTGGGCCTGGTGTTGCCGGCGCGCGACGGTGGTCACCCGCTGGCCACCTTCGACCGGATCCGGGCGGCCGTCGAGGCGGCCTGAGGCCGGCGGTGGGTGCGCCGGGTCCCGGCCTGCCGGGCCGTCGGGCCCCGCTCAGCCGTCCAGCGCCGGGGCGTCCGCGAGGTCGGTCTCGCCGGTCGGCCGCCGGCTGGCCGGTGGGCGTTCCCCGGCGCGGACCGTCGGCCCGGCGTCGAAGAACGCGTCGGCCCAGCGCCCGACCTCCTCGAAGACCTTTTCGCGTACGGCGGGGCCGGAGAGCGTGAGGTCGTGCATGCCACCGTCGAAGCGTGCCACGGTGACGTGCCGGCCGAGGCGGGGCGCCCAGCGGACCATGTGCTCGACGTCGAGGACGGCGTCGGCGAGGCCGGCCGACTCGTGCCACTTCGTGCCCTTGAACGAGCGGGTCGAGCAGGCGAGCAGCACCGGCACCTGGATGTCCAGGCCGGCGCGGAGCTGCCGCTGGGCGGTGCGGACGGCGTTCAGCCAGCCGACCCGGACGGGGAATCCGGCGAGTGGCTTCCAGGTCAGGTCGTAGGCCCATTCGCCGTGGTGCTCGGCGTGGATGCTCTCGCCGTAGACCGTGCCGAGCCCGAACGGCAGCACCCGGCGCGGCGCCCGGCGGGCCAGCTGGCCGACGGCGGCCGCGAGGGGCCGGCGCACCAGCCACGGGGCGTTGATGTCGAAGAACGGGCTGTTCAGGAAGAGCCCGTCGATGACACCGGCGTCGCGGCGGGCGTGCGCCCAGACCGGCAGGATCAGCCCGCCGGTGGAGTGGCCCATCGCGAGCAGGGTGTCGTGCCCGTCGTCCTCGCGGATGATCTTCGCGGCGGCGTCCAGCTCGGGGAAGTAGTCGCTGATGTCGCGGCAGAAGTTGGGCGTCTGGTGGGGCAGCAGGCTGCGCCCGTACTTGCGCAGGTCGAGGGCGTAGAAGTCCCAGCCCCGCTCGGCGAAGAAGTCGCCCAGGTGGCTCTGGAAGAAGTAGTCGGTGAAGCCGTGCGTGTAGAGCACCGCCCGTCCCGTCGGGCGGTCGGCCCGGCGACGGACCAGGGTGGCGACCACGGGTCCCTCGTCGTCGGTGCCCAGGTCGATCGTCTGCCGCTCGTACGGCGGGCCCAGCACGTCCGGTTCCACGTCCGCGACGGTACGCCGGGAAGCTACCGATTGGTAGCCCGCGCGGTGCCGGAAGGCCCCGTCCGCCCGCACCAGACGGACGGGGCGCTTCGGGGGCGTACGCCTCAGACGGTCTCGGCCTGGGCGCGGGCCGGATCCGTGTCGGTCTCGTCGCCGGCCTCGGCCTCGTCTCCGGGGACCGGCTGGGCGACGTCGCGCAGGTGCTTGTTGTGCCGGGGCTCCTGCTTGGTCTTCGCGTCGTTGAGCCGCCGCCGCAGGTCGTCCCGGACGTCGTTGAGCGCGGCGTGCAGGTCCTCCTCCGCGGAGGTGGTGACGATCTTCTGCCGGCCGGCGACCCAGCACTCCAGGGTGACCTTCTGGCCCCTGGCCTCCCGGTTCTTCACCGACACCTCCAGCTCGGTGGCGTCGGCGTGGAACCCGGCGAGCCGGGCGTTCAGCGTGGCGAACTGCTCCGCGATCCAGTTCCGGTCGCCCTGGGAGAACCCGGCGCCGACCCGCAGGCACTCCGCCACGGTGGCCGGGTTGGCGACGGCGCTCATCGCCGCACTCCACCGGCGACGGGGGCGATTGCGGTGCTGGTCATCTTCATGATCGCTGACCTCTCGTTCGGCGTGCTGTCGGCGGTGCGGTTGATCGGATCCATACCCCGCCGCGTTCCGTCCGGAACGTGATCCGTCCGGCACCCCGATCATCGGTCGCCCGTACGCGGACTCCCAGGGCCGCTCGGCCTAGCACACCGGGACCTTGATCAGGTCTTTGTCCACAGCCGGTCCGGTTGTCCACAGATCGGCGCACGGTGCTGGCGACGCCCCACGCCGACGCCCCAGGCTCGGCGTCGAGTCGACTCGCGAAGGTAAGCCCGATCTCCCCCTGGAGGGACGATGTTCGACACCTACGTCACGATCGTGGGTAACGTGCTGACCGCGCCGGAATGGCGGCGTACCACCCAGAGCAACACCCTGGTGGCCAACTTCAAGGTCGCCTCGACCGCCCGCCGGCTCGACCGCGACAGCGGCCGTTGGGTCGACGGCAACAGCCTGCGCGTCCGGGTCAACTGCTGGCGCAAGCTGGCCGAGGGCGTGGCGGCCTCGGTGATGGTCGGCGACCCGGTGGTGGTCTGCGGCCGGCTCTACACCCGCGACTGGACCGACGACGCCGGCAACCACCGCACGCTCTACGAACTGGAGGCGGTCGCCGTCGGCCACGACCTGTCCCGGGGCCGTGGCCGGTTCCAGCGGAACCGGCCGACGATGACGACCAGCACCGTGGAGGACACCGAGGCCGAGCACCGGGTACGCGGTGAGGCGACCGAGCCGGTGCCGGACGAGGAGGCTCCCACCCGGCCCGACGGCCGGCCGCTCGACGACGACTTCGGGCCGTCCGACTTCGGCGCGTTCCCGGCCGATCGCGGCCTGCCGGTCGGCGGCGACGGTCCCGACGAGCCGGGCCGTCCGGTCCGGGTCACCGGCGCCGGCACCGTGGACGGTCTGCTCGACCCCTTCGACGACCCGGCGGACCACGAGGATCCGGCGAGCGATGCTCACGACGACCTGGCGGACGAGCCCCACGACGACCCGGCGGACGCCCCTCGCGGCGAGCCGTCGGACGGCCCGCACGACGCCCCGGCCGGCGACTCCGACGACCCGTCCGACCACCCGCTGACCGCCTCGCCGGGCGGGGAGGCCGGCCCGGGCGGCCCCCGGGCGGGGCGGGGCCGCCGGGGCCGGGGGCGGGTGCCGCAACCGGCCTGACCTGCCCGGGCCCGGGCGACACGACGGGGGCGGGGTGGCGTCGGCCGGGCCGTCGTCACCCCGCGTGTCTCCCGTGGCCCGCAGCGGCGGGGTGGTGGTTTCCACCGTCGGCGGCACAGGCCGGCGGACGTGACGGGGCGGGGCCGGCGCTCGGCTAGGCTGGCCGGCCGGAGGTGGTGGCGGGTGCGACAGGCGACGGCGACGTCGGTGGCGACGGCGGCGGGACTCGTCGCGGGGTACGCCCTCGACGCGTTCCTCGGCGACCCCCGTCGACACCACCCCGTGGCCGGGTTCGGGCGCGCCGCCGGAGCCCTGGAGCGGCGGATGCACCGCCCCGACCGGGCGGCCGGCACGGCGTTCACCGCGCTGGCGGTCGGGGCGCCCGTGCTGCTCGGGGTGGCCGCCACGGTCGCCACCCGACGCCGGCCGCTGGCCCGGGCGGCCCTCGTCGCCGCCGGCACCTGGACGGTGCTGGGCGGGCGCACGCTGCGCCAGGAGGCCGCCGTGATGGGGCGGGCGCTGCGGGCCGGCGACCTGCCGGCCGCCCGGCAGCGGCTCGGTCACCTCTGCGGCCGGGACCCGTCCGCGCTCGACGAGCCCGAGCTGGCCCGCGCCACCGTCGAGTCGGTCGCGGAGAACACCTCGGACGCGGTCGTCGCCCCGCTGCTCTGGGGGGCGGTCGCGGGGCTGCCCGGCCTGCTCGGCTACCGCGCGACGAACACCCTCGACGCGATGGTGGGCCACCGCTCGCCCCGCTACGTCCGGTTCGGCACGCCCGCCGCCCGCCTCGACGACCTGCTGAACCTGGTGCCCGCGCGGCTGACCGGCCTGCTCACCATCGCGGTCGCGCCGGTCGCGCACGGCGACCGGGAGCGGGCGTGGCGGGTGTGGCGGCGGGACCGCAACGACCACCCCAGCCCGAACGCCGGGCAGTGTGAGGCGGCGATGGCCGGTGCCCTCGGCGTCCGGCTGGGCGGGCGGAACGTCTACTTCGGGCGCTCCGAGGTGCGCCCGTTCCTCGGCGACGGCCCCCGGCCGGAGGCGCGGCACCTGAAGCGGGCCGCCCGGATCTCGGGCGCGGTCGGGCTGGCCGCGCTCGGGCTGGCCGCCGCGTACCCGCTGACCGTGGGCCGGCTGGTGGCGGGTGCCGGGCGGCTGGTGGGCGGCGCCGGTCGACGCGTCGTCAGGGGTGTCGTGGCCGGGGCGGGGCGGGGTAGCGGCCGGTGAGTGGCGGGCTGCTGGTCGCCGGCACCACCTCCGACGCCGGCAAGAGCGTGCTCACCGCCGGCATCTGCCGGTGGCTGCACCGCCGGGGCGTGAAGGTGGCGCCGTTCAAGGCACAGAACATGTCCAACAACTCCGCCGTCGTGGTCGGCCCCGACGGCCGGGGCGGCGAGATCGGGCGGGCGCAGGCGATGCAGGCCGCCGCCTGCGGTCTCGCCCCCGACCTGCGGTTCAACCCGGTGCTGCTCAAGCCGGGCAGCGACCTGGCCAGCCAGGTGGTGCTGCTCGGCGAGGCGGTCGACACGGTCACCGCGGGCAACTTCCACGCCCTGCGGCCCCGGCTCGCGGAGACGGCGTACGCGGCGCTCGCCGAGCTGCGGTGGGCGTACGACGTGGTGGTCTGCGAGGGCGCCGGTAGCCCGGCGGAGATCAACCTGCGGTCCGGCGACTACGTGAACATGGGCCTGGCCCGGCGCGCCGGGCTGCCCACGATCGTGGTCGGCGACATCGACCGGGGCGGGGTGTTCGCCTCGATGTTCGGCACCGTCGCCCTGCTGGACCCGGCCGACCAGGCGCTGGTCGCCGGCTTCGTGATCAACAAGTTCCGGGGCGACCTCGGGCTCCTCCAGCCGGGGCTGGACATGCTGCGCCAGGTCACCGGCCGGCCGACGTACGGGGTGCTGCCCTGGGCGCTCGACCTCTGGCTCGACGCGGAGGACTCGCTCGCCTACGGCCGGGTCCTCGGCCGGCCGGCCGCCCCACGCGGCACCGACTGGCTGGACGTGGCCGTCGTCCGGCTGCCCCGGATCAGCAACGCCACCGACGTCGAGGCGCTCGCCACCGAACCGGGCGTACGGGTCCGGCTGACCGTCGAGCCGGCCGAGCTGGCCGCCGCCGACCTGGTCGTGCTGCCCGGCTCGAAGTCGACCGTGGCGGACCTGGCCTGGCTGCGGCAGACCGGTCTCGCCGACGCCGTCCTGGCGCACGCGGCGGCGGGCCGGCCGCTGCTCGGCATCTGCGGCGGCTTCCAGATGCTGGCCCGGGCCATCCACGACCCGGTGGAGAGCCGGCAGGGGAGCGTGCCGGGGCTGGGCCTGCTGCCGATCGAGATCACCTTCGACCCGCGCAAGACCGTCCGCCAGTCGACCGGCACCGCCGACGGCGACGTCCCGGTCCGCGGCTACGAGATCCACCACGGGTACGTCTCGTCCGCCGACCCGGGCCTGATGCCGATGCTGACCTGCGCCGACGGCACCGGGGAGGGGGCGGTCGTGGGCGCCGTGCACGGCACCCACTGGCACGGCACGTTCGAGTCCGACGGGTTCCGCCGGCGATTCCTCACGGAGGTGGCCCGGCTCGCCGGCCGGACCGGCTTCACGGTGGCCCCCGACAACGCCTTCGCCGCCGCCCGCGAGCGCTCGCTGGACCTGCTCGGGGACCTGGTCGAGGAGCACCTGGACACCGAGGCCCTCTGGCGCCTCGTCGAGTCCGGCCCGCCCGCCGGCCTACCCTTCATCCCGCCCGGAGCCCCACCCGGTCAGTAGCGGATGTCGGCGGGGCGGTCGGACATGGGCAGGTCCGCCTCGCGCCAGGCCTGCACGCCGCCGATCAGATCCGTCGCGTTCCGCAGCCCGAGCGCCCGCAGGCTCGCCACCGCGAGGCTGGAGCTGTAGCCCTGCCGGCACACCACCACGATCTGCTGGTCGTAGCCGGTGACCTCGGGGATCCGCCAGGCGCTGGCCGGATCGAGCCGCCACTCCAGCACCGTCCGGTCGATGACGATGGCGCCGGGCAGGTCGCCCTGCTCCCGCCGTTGCCGGTCGGTGCGGGTGTCGACCAGCAACGCCCCGGCGCGGACCGCGTCGACGGTCTGGTGCGGGGTCAGCCGGCGTACCCCGGCACGGGCCTGTTCCAGAAGGGCGTCAACGCCCGGACTCATCACGCTGTGCGACACCAGCCGATCATCCCGCCCCGTCCCGGAGCCCGCCAGGGGAACGCCCCGGCCCACCCGACGACCGCTCGTTCGGGCGACCCCCGATCGGAGCGCCCGGCCGCCCGGCCGCGCGCCGGCACCGTTACCGTCGGCCCCGTGGTGGTGGCGGTGGTCGAGGCGTACGACCGACTGGCCCGGCGGGTGCTCGCCGGGCCGGCGCGGTTGGGGCGGACCCGGCTGGTGGCGGTGGACGGGCCGAGCGGCGCGGGCAAGAGCGTGTTCGCGGCGCGGCTCGCGGACGCCCTCGCCGCCCTGCCCGACGGCGGCCGGCCGGCGGTCGTGCACACCGACGACCTGCTCGACGGCTGGGACGACCAGCTCACCTTCTGGCCCCGGCTCCAGGAGTGCGTGCTCGCCCCGCTGCGGGCCGGACGGCCGGGGGCGTACCGCCGGTACAGCTGGGTCCGCCGGGCCTTCCTGCCGCGTCCGGTGCCGGTCGAGGTGGCGCCGGTGCTCATCGTCGAGGGGGTGAGCGCGGCGCGGGCCGCCGTCGCCGCCGACCTCACCCTCGCCGTCTTCGTCACCGCCCCGGCGCCGCTGCGGCTGCGCCGGGCGCTGCACCGCGACGGCCCGGAGATCCTGCCGGAGCTGCGCCGCTGGCACCACGGGGAGCGCGCGCACTTCGCCGCCGACGGCACCGAGGCGCGGGCGGACCTGGTGGTCGAGGGCGCTCCGCGCCTGCCGCACGACGCCGACCGTTACTACGTGCGCCGAGGCTGACCGCCACCGGGTGCGCCGGCACTGGGCGGGGGCGGTGCGCCCGGTAAGGCCGGGCATACGATGCCGGTCATGACCACACCGATCATGTCCGAGTCCGAGATCCGGCTCGCCGTCGAGCGGGAGCTGCCCCGCGTCCGCGCCGACCTGGAAGCCCTCGTCCGCATCCCCGGCATCGCGTTCGACGGCTTCGACCACTCGCACGTGGAGCGCTCCGCCGAGGCGGTGGCCGAGCTGCTGCGCGGCTGCGGTCTCGACGCGCGGATCGTGCGTTCCGGCGGCCAGCCGGCGGTGATCGGGAAGAAGGCGGCCCCGCCCGGGGCGCCGACGGTGATGCTCTACGCCCACCACGACGTGCAGCCGGTCGGCGACCGGACGCTGTGGGAGTCGGACCCGTTCGAGCCGGTGGAGCGCAACGGCCGGCTCTACGGCCGGGGCGCCGCCGACGACAAGGCCGGCATCATGGCGCACGTCGCGGCGCTGCGCGCCTTCGGTGACGCGCTGCCCGTCGGCGTGGTGCTCTTCATCGAGGGCGAGGAGGAGTACGGCTCCGACTCGCTGGAGCGGCTGCTCGCCGAGTACCGCGACGACATCGCCTCGGACGTCATCGTGATCGCCGACTCCGCCAACTGGGACATCGGCGTACCGGCGCTGACCACCAGCCTGCGCGGCATCGTCAACTGCTTCGTGGAGGTGCGCACCCTCGACCACGCCGTGCACAGCGGCATGTTCGGCGGGGCGGTGCCGGACGCGCTGACCGCCCTGGTCCGGCTGCTGGCCACCCTGCACACCGACGCGGGCGACGTGGCCGTCGACGGGCTGGTCGGCCGGGAGGGCGCGAGCGTCGACTACCCCGAGGACCGGTTCCGCGCCGAGGCCGGGCTGACCGACGGCGTGCAGCTCATCGGCACCGGGCGGATCACCGACCGGCTCTGGACCAAGCCGGCCCTCGCGGTGCTCGGCATCGACGCCCCCGCCACCGGCGAGGCGCCGAACGCCCTGGTCCCGACGGCGAAGGCCAAGCTGAGCGTACGGCTGGCGCCGGGCGACGAGCCGAAGCGGGCGTACGCGGCCCTGCGCTCGCACCTGGAGAAGCACGCCCCGTGGGGTGCCCGGGTGACCGTCACCTTCGAGCACGACGGCGCCCCGTGCGTCATCGACGCGTCCGGGCCGATGTTCGACGCGGCCCGCTCGGCGTTCCGCACGGCCTGGGACGGCACGGACCCGGTGGACCTCGGCATCGGCGGTTCGATCCCGTTCATCGCCACCTTCCAGGAGATGTTCCCGCAGGCGGCGATCCTGGTGACCGGCGTGGAGGACCCGCACGCGCGGGCGCACGGCCCGAACGAGAGCCTGCACCTCGGCGAGTTCGCCCGGGTCTGCCTGGCCGAGGCGCTGCTGCTGAAGAAGGTCGCCGAGGCGGGCGTTGCCGGGCATTAGGTGACGGAACCGTAACTTCGCGGTCGATGTGTGAGTTTGCGGTGTGTCGTCCGGGGGGTTGTTGTAGCCTCTCGAACATGCGTACGAACGAGGTGATGGGCCGGCTCGAGGCCGCCGTCAGCGCTCTGGGGGACGTCGACGTCTCCGCGTGGCCCGAGGACACGCTCAAGGAACAGCTCGGTGACCTGTCCGCCGCGCTGGTCGCGCTCGACACGGTGCTCTCCCGGGTCGCGGAGGAGATCCGCGCCCGGGGGCTCCGCATCGAGGAGCCCGTCTCGGCCTGATCGCCGGCCGGTGTCGGGGGTGGCTGGCAGGATGAGTCCCGTGCGGTTCCTCGACCTGGCAGCCACCTCCGCCGCCGTCGGCGCCACCCGTGCCCGCCGGGCCAAGGTGGAGCTGCTGGCCGGTGCGCTGCGGGCGCTCGACCCGCCCGAGGTTCCGGCCGGCGCCTGCTGGCTTGCCGGCGAGCTGCGGCAGCGGCAGACCGGCGTGGGCTGGGCGAGCCTGCGCGACCTGCCGCCGCCGGCCCCCGAGCCGACCCTGACCGTCGCCGCCGTCGACGCGGCCATCGAGGAGATCGCGTCGGTGCGCGGGGCGGGTTCGCAGGCGCGTCGCCGGGCGCTGCTGGGCGCGCTCTTCGCCGCCGCCACCAGAGAGGAACAGCGGCTGCTGACCGGCCTGTTCAGCGGCGAGCTGCGGCAGGGCGCGCAGGCGGGGCTGCTCGCCGACGCGGTGGCCCGCGCCGCCGAGGTGCCGGTCTCCGCCGTACGCCGGGCGCTGCTGCTGGCCGGCGACCTGCGCGCGGTCGCGGTGGCCGCGCTCGACGGCGGCGCGGCGGCGCTGGCCGCCTTCGGCCTCCAGGTGGGTCGTCCGCTCGCGCCGATGCTGGCCCAGAGCGCGCCCTCCGTCGACGAGGCGCTGGCGGCCACCGGCACGCCCGCCATGGTCGACGTGAAGCTCGACGGCATCCGGATCCAGGTCCACCGCTCCGGCGACGACATCGCCGTGTTCAGCCGCAGCCTCGACGACATCACCACCCGGGTGCCCGAGGTGGTCGCCGCCGTGCGCGCGCTGCCGGCCCGCGAGCTGGTGCTCGACGGGGAGGCGATCGGGCTGGACGAGACGGGCCGCCCGCTGCCCTTCCAGCAGACGTCGAGCCGGGCGGCGCGGCGCAGCACGCCGGGCGGCACCGGCCGTGCCCCGGCCGCCCCGGGGGTGCGCGCCGCCGGGGAGACAGGTGCGACGGTGCTGACGCCGTACTTCTTCGACCTGCTGCACCTCGACGGCGACGACCTGATCGACAGGCCCGGCCGGGAGCGCTGGGCAGCGCTCGACGCCGCGGTCGACGCCTCGCTGGTGGTCGGCCGGATGGAGGTCGACGGCCCGGAGCGGGCCGGCGAGGCGTTCGCCGCCGCCATCGACGCAGGCCAGGAGGGGGTGGTGGTGAAGGCGCCCGACGCCCCCTACGACGCCGGCCGGCGGGGCGCGGCCTGGGTGAAGGTGAAGCCCCGGCACACCCTCGACCTGGTGGTGATCGCGGTGGAGTGGGGCAGCGGCCGGCGGGAGGGCTGGCTGTCCAACCTGCATCTCGGCGCCCGCGACCCGCGCACCGGCGACTTCGTCATGCTCGGCAAGACGTTCAAGGGCCTTACCGATGAGGTGCTGCGCTGGCAGACGGAGCGCTTCCTCGCCCTCGCCGTCGAGCACGGCGACTGGGAGGTGCGGGTCCGCCCCGAGCAGGTGGTCGAGATCGCCTTCGACGGGGTGCAGACCAGCTCCCGCTACCCGGGCGGGATGGCGCTGCGCTTCGCCCGGGTGGTGCGCTACCGCGACGACAAGACGGCGGCGGAGGCCGACACCATCGACGCCGTACGCGCCATCCACGCCGGCCGCGTCACCGGCTGACGGGGCACCCGCCCCGGCCGGGCGGCGATCGTCACGCGACGCCCTGCGGCGCGGGCTCCGCGGCGCGGTCGACGGGCGGCGTCGGCCCGGTGCCCGCCAGCCGGCGGGCCTCCCGGCGGGCCACCCAGCCGTAGCCGAAGAGGGTCATCGCGGCGAAGATCCACCACTGTACGACGTAGCCGAGGTTCTGCCAGTTGTTCGTGTAGCCGATCGGCACGTCCTTGAAGACCGGGTCGGCCGCCGGGGTCTGCTCGACCATCAGCAGGTATGCCCCGTGGACGGGGTAGGGCAGTTCCCGGGCCAGCCGCTCCACGCCGATCCGCCGGGTCTCCAGCTTGCCGTCGCGCCGGGTCACGCCGACCGAACCGCTCTCGCTCAGGTGCACCCGGCCCGTCACCGTGACCTCGCCCGGCGGCACGGCCGGCACGTCCGGCTGGGCGGTCGCGTCGCCGCCCCGCACCGGCGGGATCCAGCCCCGGTCCACCAGTACGGCCGTGCCGTCGGCCAGCACGAGCGGGGTGACGATCTCGAAGCCGACCGTGCGGTCCACCGAGCGCCCCCGGACCAGCACCACGTTCGCCGGGTCGTACCGCCCGGTCACGGTGACCTTGGTCCAGGACTTCTCCTCGGCGGGGGCCGGGCCGGCGGTGCCGGCGCCGCCGGTCGGGGCGGGCAGCACGTCGCGCAGCGGCAGCGGGCCCATCCGCTGGCCGGCGTCGATCCGATCGTTGATCTCCGTGCGGCCGTGGTAGCGGTCCAGCTGCCAGTTGCCGAGCAGCACCATCACCGCCGAGGCGACCAGAGTCAGCGCGAGAATGCCCAGCCAGCGCGGCGTCAGCAGGAACCGGTACACGACCACGAGGCTACCCCTGTGACCGGAGCCACTGGCTCCGACAGTCCCCGTCCGGGCCGCGACGGCGCGCCGACGGCCCGTTCGGCGGCGGCCACCGGTCGGCCCGGTTCGGCTATCGTCACGCGGGCGGACCGCCCGGTCGGTCCCGCCGCAGGGTTCCCCGCCGCCCCGCAAGGGAGTCGATGATGACCGTCGTGCCGCGCCTGGTGCTCAGCGCGCCGTCCTCCGGCCACGGCAAGAACGCGCTGGCGGTCGGGCTGCTCGCCGCGTTCGCCCAGCGTGGCGTCGACGTCGCCGGGTTCAAGGTCGGCCCCGACCACGTCGACGCCGCGTACCTCGGGCTGGCCTCCGGCCGCCCCGGCCGCCTCCTCGACCCCCGGCTGGTCGGTGCCGACCGGATCGCCCCGCTGGTCGGCCACGGGGCGGCCGGGGCCGGGCTCGCGGTGGTGCAGGGCAGCATGGGGCTGTACGACAGCCTCACCGGCCGCCCCGAGAGCGAGTCGACGGCCGCCGTGGCGACCGCGCTGCGCAGCCCGGTCGTGCTCGTGGTCGACGTCGCCGCGATGGGACAGTCGGTGGCCGCCCTGGTGCACGGCTTCCGGGCGTACGACGAGCAGCTCTGGCTCGGCGGGGTGATCCTGAACCGGGTGGCGTCCGCCCGGCACGAGGAGTTGCTGCGCGAGGCGCTCGACGACATCGGGGTGCCCGTCTACGGCGTGCTGCGCGGCCACGGCCTGCCGTCCGTGCTGCCCGCCCGCCGCTACGGGGCGGTGCCCGCGTTGGCCCGCACCAGCGAGGCCACCGGCGCCGTCCACCGGCTCGGCGAGGCGGTCGCCGCCACCGTCGACCTGGACCGGCTGCTGGGCCTGGCCCGCTCCGCCCCGCCGCTGCCCGCCCCGCCGTGGTCGCCGGAGGCCGGGCGGGAGCCAGCCGGCCCGCGCCCGGTCGTCGCGCTGGCCGGGGCGCCGGGCGGCGGCTACAGCCACCCCGAGACCGCCGAGCTGCTGCGGGCGGCCGGCGCCGAGGTGGTGACGGTCGACCCGCTGCACGACGAGGCGCTGCCCGCCGGCACCGGCGCCCTGGTCGTCGGCGGCGGGCTTCCCGAGGCGTACGCCGGGCAGCTCTCCGCCAACCGCCGGCTCTGCATCGCGGTCGCCGAGCTGGCCCGCACCGGGCGCCCGGTCGTCGCCGAGGGGGCCGGCCTGCTCTGGCTGGCCCGGGAACTCGACGGGCTGCCGATGTGCGGGGTCCTCGACGCGGTGGCCACCCGCCGGGACGGTCTGGTGGTCGGCTACCGGCAGGCGACCGCGCTGACCGACAGCCTCGTGGCGACGGCGGGCACGGTGGTGGCCGGGCACAAGGAGCACCGCGCCGTGCTCACCCCGCGAGCCGGGGCCCGGCCGGCCTGGAGCTGGGACGGCGGGGCTCCCGAGGGGTTCGTCTGGCGGGGGGTGCACGCCTCCCAGCTCACCCTGCACTGGGCGGCGTACCCGCGCCTCGCCGCCCAGTTGGTGGACGCGGCGGCGGAGGCGGCGACCGACCCCGCGACCGCCCGGCCCGGCGGGGTGCCCGCGTGATCGGTCAGGTGGCGGTCCGCCGTTTCCCGGCGCTGACGGTCTCCACACCCCGCACCGAGGTACGCGCGCTGACGGCGCTCGACGCGCAGGCGGCCGACGAGGTCTTCGCCGACCGGCAGACCCAGCGGTGGCTGCCCCTGGCCGACCCCTCCGGCCAGATCGACGGGCTCGCCTGGTGCACCGACCTGGCCCGGCAGCGCCGCGACAGCGGCGACGGCGACCACTACGCGGTGGTACGCCGGGAGGACGGCCAGGTGGTGGGCTGCCTGTGGACCCGGCGCACCGACTGGGGCGCCCGGTGCACCGAGATCTCCTACGCCATGGCGGCGCACGCGCGGGGCTTCGGCCTGGCGGCCGAGGCGGTCGACGCGCTCGCCATCGCGCTGATCCTCGAACACGGCTTCCAGCGCGTCGAGCTGCGGGTCGCGCCCGGCAACCTGGCCTCCCGCCGCGTCGCGGAGAAGGCCGGGTTCAGCTACGAGGGCCTGCTCCGCAACGCCGGCTTCGTCCGGGGCGGGCGGGTGGACCTGGAGGTCTGGTCCCTCGTCGCCGCCGATCTCCGCTGACCCGCACCGACCCGCCCGGCGGCGGCCCGGTCAGCCGACGATGCGGTCCGAGGGCGGGTTGAACTGGCGGGTGGGCTGCCCCTTGAGGGCGTCGCGGAGGGTCTGCGCCACCGCGTTGATCGGGATCTGGGACTGGCCGTCGCCGACGGCGTTGAACGGGTTGTCCGGGTCGGAGATGAAGCTCGCCGCCGCCAGCTCCGGGGTGTAGCCGACGAACCAGGCCGACCGGGTGCTGTCGGTGGTGCCCGTCTTGCCGGCCACCGGGCGGCCGACGGTGCCCCGCACGCTGTCCGCGGTCGACCAGCCGCCGCAGCTTCCCCGGGCCGGGGTGTCGCCGGTGGGGCAGCGGGCGGCGTCGGTGGCGGCCCGGGCGGCGTCGGCGTTCACCACCTGCCGGCAGCGCGGCTTGGCGACCTCGCGTTCGATCCCGGAGGCGGTCTTCCAGGTGGTCGGCGTGCCGTCCCGGTTGTAGATCCCCTGGACGGGGATGGCCTCGCAGTAGCGGCCGTCGGCGGCGATCGCGGCGTACGCGTTGGCCATCTCCAGCGGCGTGGCGTCGGAGACGCCGAGGGTGAACGCGCCCCACTTCTTCGCCTTGGCCGGGGACGCGTGCTCCCGGTCGACGTCGGTGCGCCAGCGCAGCCCGAGCTGTTCGGCGAGGCGGACCGCGCGGTCCGCGCCGACCTGTTCCTCCAGCCACACGAAGTACGTGTTCACCGACTTGCCGAAGCCGGACCACATGGTCTGGTTTCCGCTCATCGCGCCGCTGGCGTTGGACGGCGACCAGCCGTCGTAGACGTCGGAGCGGTACCGGTGCGGGGCGTTGAACGAGGTGGACAGCGGCATGCCCGCGTCCAGCGCGGCCAGCATGGGGAACATCTTGAACGTCGACCCGGCCTGGTAGCCCGGCAGGGTGCCGCCGCCGAGCAGGGGCGCCACCGTGTTCGGGTAGTTCGCCTTGATGTTGGGCCCGGCCTCCGGGTTGGAACTCTGCCCGTTCTCGCTGAGGTCCAGCGAGTACGTCCGGTTCACCGCCATCGCCTTCACCCGGCCGGTGCCCGGTTCGGCGACCACGATGCCGTTGGCGAACGGGCTGCCGGTGTTCTCCTTCGTGCCGACGTTCTTCTCGGCCGCCTCCTGGATCTTCGGGTCCAGGCTGAGCACGATCCGGTAGCCGCCCCGGCGCAGCTTGTCCATCCGCTCCAGCCGGTTCTCCCCGAACGCGGGCTGCGCGCTCCACCAGTTCTTCAGGTAGTCGCAGGCGAAGCCCCAGCTGTTCCACTTCTCGGGCACGGAGGCGCAGTCGTTCGGCGGGTAGGTGAGCTTCAGCCGGATGGGCTCGCTCTTGGCCTGGGTGACGGCGTTCGGCGAGAGGTAGCCGAGCTGGGACATCCGGTCCAGCACGTAGTTGCGCCGGGCGGTGGCGTCCTTCTGGTCCGAGCTGGCCGGGTCGTACTCGGACGGGGACTTCACCAGGCCGGCGAGGGTGGCCGCCTCGACCGGGGTGAGGTCCTTCGGGGCCTTGGAGAAGAAGATCTCGCTGGCCGCGTAGATGCCGTACGCCCGGTGCCCGAAGTAGGCGGAGTTGAGGTAGCGCTCCAGGATCTGCTCCTTGCTCAGCTCCTTCTCCAGGTCCATCGCCATCCGCATCTCCCGGACCTTGCGCAGGCTGGTCTGCTGGGTGGCCTCCTGCACCTCCTTCGGCGTCTTCGCGCTGTCCCGCAGTGCCATCCGGACGTACTGCATGGTGAGCGTGGAGGCGCCCTGGGAGACGCCGTTGGAGCGGGCGTTCGCCACGAAGGCCCGGGCGACGCCCTTGGGGTCGACGCCCCGGTGCTGGTAGAAGCGGTTGTCCTCGGCGGCGACGATCGCCTGCTGCATGTGCGGCGAGATGTCGGCCAGCTTCGTGTACTGCCGGTACTCCTCGTAGAACATCGTCAGCACCGTCTTGCCGTCCGGCGCGTAGACGTACGACGTCTCGGCCGGCAACGCGGTGGTGAGGATCTTGGTCTTGTGTTCCATGGCGTGCGCCGTGACCTTGGCGCCGAGGCCGGTGGCGGCGGCGACGGGGTACGCCACGGCGGCGACCACGATGCCGGCGATCAGCCCGGCGCGAAGGAGAGGGACGAGACGACCAGCGGCGGCAAGGGGTCGGTTGCTCACAGGGTCAAGTTATGACATTTCCGATTCGTACCTGAGAAATATTCATAAACGCCCGTGTGGGTGATGCTGCCCACGCCGGGATCCGCTGTCCCGCGCGCCGCCTTCCCGGCAGGATCGCGGGCATGCGTGGTCAGCCGACCGGAACCCTCTCCGAGCCCGACCTCACCCACCACGGTGACGCCGAGGTCGGGCCGGGGCTGGTCGACCTCGCCGTCAACGTACGGCGTGCCGCCATGCCGGACTGGCTGGCCGACCCGATCACCGCCGCACTCGGCGACCTCGCCGCGTACCCCGATCCCGGCCCGGCCCGGGCCGCCGTCGCCGCCCGGCACGGCCGCCCGCCCGCCGAGGTGCTGCTGACCGCCGGCGCGGCCGAGGGCTTCGTGCTGCTCGCCCGGGCGCTGCGTGGGGTGCGCCGGCCCGTGGTGGTGCACCCGCAGTTCACCGAGCCGGAGGCGGCGCTGCGTGCCGCCGGGCACCAGGTCGACCGGGTCCTGCTCGACGCCGACGACGACTTCCGGCTCGACCCGGCCCGGGTGCCCGCCGACGCCGACCTCGTGATGATCGGCAACCCGACCAACCCGACCTCGGTGCTGCACCCCGCCGCCGACCTGGCCGCACTGGCCCGGCCCGGCCGGGTCCTGGTCGTCGACGAGGCGTTCGCCGACACCACCGTCGCGCCCGGGGTGGCCGGCGAACCGGAGTCGCTGGCCGCCCGGCGCGACCTGCCCGGCCTGCTGGTGGTCCGCAGCCTCACCAAGACCTGGGGCCTGGCGGGCCTGCGGATCGGCTACCTGCTCGGCGACGCGGAGTTGCTGGCGCGGCTGGCCGCCGCCCAGCCGCTCTGGGCCGTCTCCACCCCGGCTTTGGCCGCCGCGGCGGCCTGCGCCACCGCCGTCGCGGTCGAGGCCGAGCGCGCCATCGCCACCCGGCTCGCCGCCGACCGCGACCACCTGGTCGCCCGTCTGTCGGCCCTGCCGGGCGTACGCGTCGCCGGCCGTCCCGCCAGCGCGTTCGTGCTGGTGCGGATGCCCGGGGCCGCCGACGTGCGGGCCGCCCTGCGGCAGCGCGGCTGGGCGGTGCGCCGGGGGGACACGTTCCCCGGCCTCGGCCCGGACTGGCTGCGGATCGCCGTCCGTGACCCGGCCACCACAGACGCGTTCACCGAGGTACTGGCGGAGATCATGGAGGCATGATGCTGGAGACCACGATCGCGGCGATCCGGCCGCCGGACGAGCCGGCGATGACCGCCGCCCGGGAGCTGCACGGGCGGCTGACCAAGCCCGCCGGCTCCCTCGGCGCGCTGGAGGACCTCTCCGTACGCCTCGCCGGCCTGGCCGGGCACTGCCCGCCGCCGCTGCCCGAGCCGGCGGCGGTCGCGATCTTCGCCGGTGACCACGGCGTGCACGCCCAGGGGGTGACCCCCTGGCCGCAGGAGGTCACGGCCCAGATGATCGGCAACTTCCTGGCCGGCGGCGCGGTGGTCAACGCCTTCGCCCGGCAGGCCGGCGCCTCGGTCACCGTGGTCGACGTCGGCGTGGCCACCCCGATCCCGGCCGCCGCCGGCCCGGCGGCCACCCCGACCGCCGATGGCCCGCCGGCCATCCCGCTCACCCGGGCCCCGGCCGGCAGCCTGCCGTCGCGCGATGTGCCCCGGCTGGTCGCGGCGAACGTCCGCCCCGGCACCCGGGACCTGTCGGTGACCGCCGCGCTCACCCGCGACGAGGTCCGCTCGGCGGTGGAGACCGGCATCCGGGTGGCCGACGAACTGCTCGACGCCGGGGCCGGCATCCTGCTCACCGGCGACATGGGCATCGGCAACACCACGCCGGCCGCCGCCCTGATCGCCGCGTTCGCCGGCCTCGACCCGGCGGAGACGACCGGCCGGGGCACCGGGGTCGACGACCAGACGTACGCCCGCAAGGTGGAGGTGGTGCGGGCCGCGCTGCGCCGGCACGCCCCCGACCCGGCGGACCCGCTGGGCGTGCTGGCCGCCGTCGGTGGCCTGGAGCACGCCGCGCTGACCGGGCTGATCCTGGGCGCCGCCGCCCGCCGGACACCGGTGCTGCTGGACGGGGTGATCGCGGTCTCCGCGGCGCTCGCCGCGGCGGCCCTCGCGCCGCACGCCGTGGGCGCCATGGTGGCCGGGCACCGCTCCGCCGAGCCGGGCGCCACGGTCGCGCTGCGCCGGCTGGGCCTGGAACCGCTGATCGACCTCGGACTGCGCCTCGGCGAGGGCACCGGCGCGCTGCTGGCGCTGCCGGTGGTCACCGGCGCGGTCCGGGTGCTGCACGAGGTCGCGACCTTCGACTCGGCGGGGGTGGCCGAGAAGTGAGCGAGCGAACCGGTCCGCCCGGCGTGGTGGGCGGCAACCCGTACCCGCTCGGCCTGCGGCTCGCCGGCCGCCGGGTGGTCGTGGTGGGCGGGGGCACGGTGGCCACCCGGCGGGTGCCGGCGCTGCTCGACGCCGGCGCGCACGTCTTCCTCGTCGCGCCCGAGCTGACGCCGGCGCTGCGGTCGCACGTCGACGCCGGGCGGCTGCACTGGGCGCCGCGCCGGTTCGCCCCCGACGACCTGGACGGGGCGTGGCTGGTGCAGGTCGCGGTCGACGACCCGCTGGCCGCCGCGTCGGTCAGCGCCGCAGCCGCCGAGCGGCGCATCTTCTGCGTACGCGCCGACGACCGCGCCGCCGCCACCGCCTGGACCCCGGCGGTGACCCGGCAGGGGCCGGTGACGGTGGCGGTGCTGGGCGGGGGCGACCCGCGCCGGGCGATGACCGTCCGCGACGCGATCCGCGACCTCCTGGATGTGAGGAAGGGCACCCTGTCGACGCCTGCGGTGGAGGAAGGGTCCCTTCCACACACCGGGGGCGGGCGGGTCGCGTTGGTGGGGGCCGGGCCTGGTGACCCGGAGTTGATCACCGTCAAGGGCTGGCGGCTGCTCACCGCGGCGGACGTGGTGGTGGCCGACCGGCTGGTGCCCGGGCTGCTCCTGGACGAACTGCGCCCCGACGTCGAGCTGGTGGACGCCTCCAAGATCCCGTACGGCCCCTCCCGCGCCCAGGAGGAGATCAACCGGATCCTGGTGGACCGGGCCCTGGCCGGGCGGTTCGTGGTACGGCTCAAGGGCGGCGACCCGTACGTCTTCGGCCGGGGCGGCGAGGAGTTGCTCGCCTGCGCGGCGGCCGGCGTGCCGGTGACCGTGGTGCCTGGGGTGACCAGCTCGATCGCGGCCCCGGCCGTGGCCGGAATCCCGGTCACCCATCGGGGTGTGGCCCACGAGTTCACCGTCGTCTCCGGGCACGTCGCGCCCGACTCACCGGCCTCCCTGGTCCGCTGGGACGCGCTGGCGGGGCTGCGCGGCACACTGGTCGTGCTGATGGGGCTGAAGAACCTCGCGGCGATCACCGCGACGCTGGTGGCGCACGGCCGGCCGGCGGAGACACCGGCCGCCGTGGTGCAGGAGGCGACGACCGGGGCGCAGCGGATGCTCCGCTCCACGCTCGGGGCGCTGGCCGCCGACGTGGCGGCGGCGGGGCTGCGCCCGCCCGCGGTGGTGGTGCTGGGGGACGTGGTCGACGCCCTCGCCGGGGCTGGACCTGAGGGGTTTCCGGGCAGAGTGTGACGGGATGAACGACGGCGGCCGGAGAAGAGTTCCTCCGGCCGCCGTCGTTGCTGGTCAGGTCACTGCTTGAGCATGTTGTCCAGCAGCAGGGCGCAGCGGATCAGGCCGAGGTGGCTGTAGGCCTGCGGGTGGTTGCCCAGCCCGCGCTCGGCCAGCGGGTCGTACTGCTCGGGGAGCAGGCCGGTCGGGCCGGCGGTGTCGACCATCTGGTTGAACAGCTCCTCGGCGTCGGTACGCCGGCCGGTGCGCAGGTACGCCTCGACCAGCCACGCCGTGCAGATGTGGAAGCCGCCCTCGCGCCCGGGCAGGCCGTCGTCCCAGTGGTAGCGGTAGACGACCGGGCCGCTGCGCAGGTCCGCCTCGATCCGCAGCACGGTGGAGAGGAAACGCGGATCGTCGCCGGGGAGCAGGCCGGACAGCCCGATCCACAGCGACGAGGCGTCCATGTCCTCGTCCCCGTACGCCACGCTGTACGCCTCGACGGCCTCGTGCCAGCCGTACTCCAGCACGTTGGCGCCGATCCGGTCGCGCAGCTCCACCCACTCCGGCCGGTCCTCGCCGCCGTGCTGGCGCATGACGTGCAGCGCCCGGTCGACGGTCATCCAGCACATCACCTTGGAGAAGATGTGGTGCCGCGGAGGCAGGCGGGCCTCCCAGATGCCGTGGTCGGGCTCGTGCCAGCGGCGGCGGACCGCCTCGACCATGTTGTCCAGCACCCGCCACTCGTCCTCGCGGACCGAGCCACGGGCGTCGGCCACGGCCGCGATGAGGTCCGCGATCGGGCCGAAGACGTCGAGCTGGAGCTGGTGGTTGGCGAGGTTGCCGACCCGGACCGGCCGGGAGCCGGCGTAGCCGGGCAGCGTGTCGATGACCGCCTCGGCGCCCAGCTCGTAGCCGTCGACCGTGTAGAGCGGGTGTAGCCGCTCCGGGTGCCCGCCGGTGCGCTCGATGCACCCGTCGACCCAGCGCAGCAGCGCCTCGGCCTCCTCGATCGAGCCCAGGTCGACGAGGGACCGCGCGGTCATCGCCGCGTCCCGCAGCCAGCAGTAGCGGTAGTCCCAGTTGCGGACCCCGCCCAGTTCCTCGGGCAGCGAGGTGGTCGCAGCGGCCAGGATCGAGCCGGTGGCCTCGTGGCAGAGCCCGCGCAGGGTCAGCGCGCTGCGTACCACCAGGTCGCGGGCGGTGCTCGGCAGGCGCAGGGTGGCGACCCAGTCCTTCCACGGCTGCTCGGCCAGGGACTGCCGCTCGTGCACCGGCAGCCGGTGGTGCTCCAGGCTGTGCGTGCCGAAGCGCAGCTCCAGCACGACCTGGCCACCGGCGGCGGAGAGGTCGACGACGGCCTTCGCCGTCTCGTAGCCGCCGTCGTTGGCGACCTCCCACTCGACGCCGGGCGAGTAGAGCGCGACCGGTTCGTTGGAGCCGAGCACCAGCAGGCCGTCGCCGACCGGCTGCAACTGCACCGCGACCTGGCCGAACTCGGGCCGGGGCGCGAACTCCAGCCGGGCCCGGCCCGAGCCGGTGAGCACCCGGACCATTGTCGAGTCGCCGGTGACGACGGCCGGGCCGTCCGGCGTGGTCTCCTTGGCCGGCTTGTCGAGCCAGTCGGTGACGGTCAGGCCCGACCAGCGGGTCTCGACGGTCATCGTGCCCGAGCGGTAGCGCTGCCCCAGTGGGATGCCCCCACGCTCCGGCGCGACGCTGAAGTGCCCGGCCGGGCTGCCGCCGACCAGGTCGGCGAAGATCGCCGCCGAGTCCGGCTTGGGGTGGCAGAGCCAGGTGACCTTGGCCTCGGGCGTGAGCAGGGCCACCGTCCGCCCGTTGGCCAGCATCGAGTGCCGCTCGATCGGCACCGCCCGCTCGCCGAAGAGCCAGTGCCGGCGGGTCTCCAGCAGCAGGCCGAGGGCGCGGGCGGCCTCGATCGGCTCGGCGACCCGGTAACCCGCCTGGGTGTCGCCGGGGCCGATCTTGATGCCGACGTCCGGCCCGTGCAGGTTGCCGAAGGCGTTCTCGTCGGTGACGTCGTCGCCGATGAAGAGCACCGCGCTGGCCGAGAGCTGGGTGCGCAGCTGGTCGACGGCCGTGCCCTTGTGGGTGGCGACCACCGACAGCTCGATGACCTCCTTGCCCTGGGTGACCGTGACGTCGTCCCAGGTGGCGGGGCCGTTGCGGACCGCCTCGACGGCGGCTGCCGCGACCTCGGGGTCCACCCCGCGGGTGTGCACGGCGACGCTCGCCGGCTTGCGCTCCAGCCGGATGCCCGGATGGACGGCGGCGATCTCGCGCAGCGCGTCGCGCAGCCGGGTGCGGACCGCGATCAGCTCGGGGGAGAGTCGTTCGACGAAGCCGATGTCGAACTCGGAGCCGTGGCTGCCGACGAGGTGGACCTCGCTGGGCAGCCGCGAGAGCGCGGCCAGGTCGCGCAGCGCCCGCCCGGAGACCACCGCCACGGTGGTCTGGGGCAGGGCGGCCAGCGCCCGGACGGCGGCAACGGACTCCGGCAGCGGCACGGCCTTGCTCGGGTCCTCCACGATCGGCGCCAGGGTGCCGTCGTAGTCGCAGGCGATCAGAAGCTGGGGTACCCGGGCGATCCGGCCGATGGCCGCGCGTAGCTCCGGGTCCATGGTGCCGGCCGCCGGGGTGACGATGTCGGTGGCGGCGTTCACGCGTCCTCCGTCTGAGGCACACCGAGCTCAGTGAGGAACGACTTAGCCCAGTGCCCCACGTCGTGGGTGCGTAGGTGGCGTTGCATTGTCCGCATTCTGCGGCGTGCCTCCGGCTTCTCGACATGCACGGCCCGCAGCAGGGCGTCCTTGACCGCGTCAGGGTCGTGCGGGTTACACAGGAACGCCTGACGCAGCTCCGTGGCGGCGCCGGCGAACTCGCTGAGCACGAGTGCACCGCCCTGGTCCGCACGCGATGCGACGTACTCCTTGGCTACCAGATTCATTCCATCTCGCAGCGGGGTCACCATCATCACGTCGGCGGCGGCGTACATCGCGGCCAGTTCAGTGCGACTGTACGACTGATGCAGATAATGCACCGCCGGCACGCCGACCCTGCCGAATTCGCCATTAATCCGACCAACTTCCCGCTCCACCTTGACGCGAAGCGCCTGGTAGTGCTCCACGCGCTCGCGGCTGGGCGTGGCGACCTGCACCATAACCGCGTCGGGAACTGTCAACTTTCCGTCAGCCAGCAACTCGCGGAAGGCCTTCAGCCGTAACTCGATGCCCTTGGTGTAGTCGAGCCGGTCGACGCCCAGGACGATCGTCTTCGGGTTGCCGAGCTCCTCGCGGATCTCCTTCGCCCGCGCCTGGATCGCCGGGTCGGCGGCCAGCCGCTCCATCTCCTTCGTGTCGATGGAGATCGGGAACGCGCCGGCCTTCACCTGGCGGCCGTCGACCTGGATCATCTGCCCCTCGTAGCGCAGCCCGAGCAGGTGCCGGGCCAGCCGGACGAAGTTCTGCGCGGCGAGCCGCTGCTGGAACCCGACCAGGTCGGCGCCGAGCAGGCCGCGCAGGATCTCGGTGCGGAACGGCATCTGCATGAACAGCTCGATCGGCGGGAACGGGATGTGCAGGAAGAAGCCGATCCGCAGGTCGGGCCGCAGCTCGCGGAGCATCGCCGGGACGAGCTGGAGCTGGTAGTCCTGCACCCAGACCGTCGCCCCCTCGGCCGCGACCTCCGCCGCGGCCTCCGCGAAGCGGGCGTTGACCAGGCGGTACGCCTCGCGCCAGCGGCGCTTGTAGGCCGGCGTCTCGACGGCGTCGTGGTAGAGCGGCCAGATCGTCGCGTTGGACTGGCCCTCGTAGTAGCGCTCCAGTTCCTCCGCGCTCAGCGGCACCGGGTGCAGCCGGATGCCCTCCAGGTCGAACGGTTCGGGCGCGGCGCCGGTGCCGCCGGCCCAGCCGACCCAGGTGCCCTGGTGCTCGGCGAGGACGGGGTGCAGGGCGGTCACCAGCCCGCCGGGACTGCGACGCCACTGCCGTCCCTCGGGGGTGCTCACCTCGTCGACCGGTAGCCGGTTCGCCACTACGACAAAGGAGCTGCGGACGGTCACGTTCGGCCACCTCCGGGTGCTGACGGGTCAACCGCGAATGAGCGTACTGAGCGTAGCTGCGGCGTCTGGGGCCCCGTGCCCGAGTCACCTACCCTTCCCCCGACCGTCCAACCCCGGACGTGATCGTGCCGACAGCCACGTCGGGCGGCGCGGGGGTGCGGCACGCGGGGGCGGGGTGATGTGGGCGCGGCGGCGCGTACCTGTCAGGATTGACGACGGCGTGCGCGCGGCCGACCTGCGGCCGGCGGCGGCGGGCGGAGTCGGAGCCCGCGCCCGCACGCCCCCAGTCGCAACCTACGGAGGTAGCCCGCACCGTGGCCCAGTACATCTACGTCCTGGAAAAGGCGCGCAAGGCGCACGGCGACAAGGTCGTGCTCGACAACGTGACGCTGAGCTTCCTGCCGGGGGCCAAGATCGGTGTGGTCGGCCCGAACGGCGCCGGTAAGTCCAGCCTCCTCAAGATCATGGCAGGGCTGGACCGGCCGAGCAACGGCGAGGCCCGGCTGATGCCCGGCTACACCGTCGGCCTGCTCGCCCAGGAGCCCCCGCTCAACGACGCCAAGACCGTCCTCGGCAACGTCGAGGAGGCGGTCGCCGAGACCAAGGCCAAGCTGGAGCGGTTCAACAAGATCGCCGAGCAGATGGCCACCGACTACTCCGACGAGCTGATGGAGGAGATGGGCCGGCTCCAGGAGGAGCTGGACCACGCCGACGCGTGGGACATCGACTCCAAGCTCGAACTGGCGATGGACGCGCTGCGCTGCCCGCCGCCGGACGCCGACGTCACCCAGCTCTCCGGGGGTGAGCGCCGCCGGGTGGCGCTGTGCAAGCTGCTGCTGGAGGCGCCCGACCTGCTGCTGCTCGACGAGCCCACCAACCACCTGGACGCGGAGAGCGTCTCCTGGCTGGAGCAGCACCTCGCGAAGTACGCCGGCACCGTCATGGCGATCACCCACGACCGGTACTTCCTCGACAACGTGGCCGGCTGGATCCTGGAGCTGGACCGCGGCCGGGCGGTGGGCTACGAGGGCAACTACTCCACGTACCTGGAGAAGAAGGCCGCCCGGCTGGCCGTCGAGGGCCGCCGCGACGCCAAGATGAAGAAGCGCCTCACCGAGGAGTTGGAGTGGGTCCGCTCCAACGCCAAGGCGCGGCAGACCAAGTCCAAGGCCCGCCTCGACCGGTACGACGAGATGGCCGCCGAGGCGGAGAAGACCCGGAAGCTGGACTTCGAGGAGATCCAGATCCCGCCGGGCCCGCGCCTGGGCAACACGGTCATCGAGGCGCACACCCTGACCAAGGGCTTCGGCGACCGGGTGCTGATCGACAACCTGTCGTTCTCGCTGCCGCGCAACGGCATCGTCGGCATCATCGGCCCCAACGGCGTCGGCAAGACCACCCTGTTCAAGACCATCGTCGGGCTGGAGCAGCCGACGAGCGGCGACGTCAGGGTCGGCGAGACCGTCTCGCTGTCGTACGTCGACCAGAACCGGCAGGGCCTGGCCGGCGACAAGACGGTCTGGGAGGTCGTCTCCGACGGGCTCGACCACCTGATGGTCGGCAAGGTCGAGATGCCGTCGCGGGCGTACATCGCGGCGTTCGGGTTCAAGGGGCCGGACCAGCAGAAGCCGACGAAGGTGCTCTCCGGCGGCGAGCGCAACCGGCTCAACCTCGCGCTGACGCTGAAGATCGGCGGCAACGTGATCCTGCTCGACGAGCCGACCAACGACCTGGACGTGGAGACGCTCTCCAGCCTGGAGAACGCGCTGCTGGAGTTCCCCGGCTGCGCCGTGGTCATCTCCCACGACCGGATGTTCCTGGACCGGGTCGCCACGCACATCCTGGCCTGGGAGGGCGACGACGAGAACCCGGCCAAGTGGTTCTGGTTCGAGGGCAACTTCGAGGCGTACGAGAAGAACAAGATCGACCGGCTCGGCGCGGAGGCGGCCCGGCCGCACCGGGTGACCTACCGCAAGCTGACCCGGGACTAGGCACGGGCTGCCGCCGGACATGAGCGACCGCTTTGTTTACCACTGCACGCTGCGGTGGTCCGACCTGGACGCGTACGGCCACGTCAACAACTCGCGCTTCCTCACTCTCTACGAGGAGGCGCGGGTGGCGTTGATGTTCGCCGGCGGCAAGGCGTGGGGAGTGGGCTCCTTCGCCGACGGGGTGGTGATCAGTCGACACGAGATCGACTACCTGCGCCCGGTCGAGTACGCCCTCGGCCGGGCCACCGCGGAGGCGGCCCCCACCGTGCGTATCGAGCTGTGGGTGGAGGAGATCCGGGGCGCCTCCTTCACGGTGGCCTACGAGCTCTTCGACGGCGAGGTGCTGGCCAGCCGCGCCCGCTCCGTGCTGGTGCCGTTCGACCTGACCCGGCAGCGGCCCCGGCGGATCACCCCGGAGGAGCGGACGTTCCTGCTCACGTACGCCCCGTCGGGCGGCGCGGCGTGACGTCGGCCGGCGACCCGGTCGGCGCGCGGGCGACCCCGGCGGGCGTGGCCGGTGGCGGGACGGCCGGCGGCGGGCACGGGATCGTGGACGCCGCCGACGCAGGGGCCTTCCTCGCCCGCCTCGTCCGGCTGGACCGCGCCGCGCCGGTCCGGCTCCGGTCGGGCGGCGCGGCGGGGCGTACGGCCCTCTGGGGGCACCTGCCGTGGGGTGTGCTGGCCGTCCGTACGGTGGCCGGCGACGGCCCCGGCGACGTCACGGTGGCGGCCGGCGAGTTGCTCGCCGAGTTGGCGGCGGGCGGCGGGGCGCTGCCGGCTCGTCGCGACGAGCGGTGGCGGTGGCCGCTGCCGCCGGCGGCGAGCCGCCGGGTGGAGACGCTGCCGGGCGGGGAGCTGCGGCGGATCGCGGTGGCGGCGGCGGGCGCCCTGCGCGAGGCGAGCACCAACGGGGTGGCCGGGCGCGCGGTCGGTCAGCGGGCGCTGCGTGACGCGCTGCTCGACCACGTCCCCGTGGTGGTCACCCCGGACGATCCGCCTGGCGCGTCGGTCGAGGTGACCCAGCGGATGGTGCAGGGGTTGGTCCGGATGGGCTTCCTCGGCGCCGCCGAGGAGGTCGCCGGGCCGGGCGGCGAGGGGGACGTCCAGGTGCGATTGGCTGGCCGTTGGGTCGGACTTGTTGGACCGTACGGAGCGATCTGGTCGCAGAAGGCCACCGATCTCGTCGTGCGGCCCGTCTGAGATCATCCGTTCGGATGACCCGTAGTCATTCTTCTGTCCTGGGGCTACCGTTAGGGGGGTGCTTCAAGTCGGCTGTCCGGGTACCGTCCTTCCTCGGATCCAACGCACCGTAGGCGAGTGGATCCGCTGGGGAGTGAGGTGCGCGAGCGATGCCGTGGTGGTCATGGCGCCCCGGTCCCGCCAATGGCGGCGGTGATCCGGAAAGGCGGAGTGGGATCACAGTGGAGAGCACCGTCCGGGTCGGGCCACCGACCCCCCGACAGCCGGGAGACGACTGCACGCCAGCGGAGCGAGCCGTGATCGCGGACATGCCCGCCACCGTCGAGCCGGTCACCCTGCGCCGCGTCTGCGACGCGCTCGACCTGCTCGACGTGCGCTACCTGGCCGATGGCGACGGCAACCTGCTGGCCATGTGGGAGCGGCACGCGGTGCTGGTCACCCTGGAAGGCCCGGAAGACGAGATCCTGGTGATGCGGGCCCGTCCACACGCGACCGTGCCGCCGGACTGGGCCGACCGCGCCTACCGGGTGGTCAACGAGTGGAACCACACCCGCCGCTTCTGCAAGGCCTACATCGGCGACCCGACCGAGCGCGGCCAGCTGCCGATCTATGCGGAGTTGCAGGTGCCGTTCGGCGCCGGGGCGCACGACGCGCTCCTGGTCGAGATGCTCGACTGTGGCGCGGCGGTCGCCACCAGCTTCGTGGACTGGCTGCACGACGAGGGCGCGCTACTCTGAGCCGTCCGGCGCCCGGCGGGCCGAGCCCGGTCAGGCCGGCCCCGCCGGATCCTCCATCACGTTGACCATGAAGTACGCGGCCCGCTCCAGGTAGTCCCACAGTGCGGTGGCGATCTCCGGCGGCAGGTCGAGACGGTCGACGGCGCGGCGCATGTGCAGCAGCCACGCGTCCCGCTCGGCGGCACCGATCCGGTACGGCGCGTGGCGCATCCGCAGCCGGGGGTGGCCCCGCTGGGCCGAGTACGTGTTGGGGCCGCCCCAGTACTGCATGAGGAACAGGGTCAGCCGGTCGGCGGCCGGGCCCAGATCCTCCTCCGGGTACATGGGGCGCAGCAGCGGGTCGTCGGCGACCCCGGCGTAGAACTCGTCCACCAGCTTGCGGAAGGTGGGCTCGCCGCCGACCGCTTCGAAGAGGGTCATCGACGCGCCGGGCCGATCGGAATCACCTACGGCATTCACCGTTCCATCCTGCCAGGTGCCGTGTCGGCCGGCCGGCCCGTGGTGGCTGTGTGCCGGGTCACCGTGCGCCGCCGGTGTCCTGCCGCGCCGGCGCTACCGCCCAGTGGGCCACCGACTCGCCGCGCCGATCGTCCTCGGGTCGCCCCGGCATGCTCGCCGGGGTGACGGGACCGGCCGGTTGACCCGCCGCCCCGCCCGCCCGTTGCGGGGCGACCCCGCCGCCCTGCGCGGCTACTGCGCCGCCCTGCTGGGCCACCACGCCGCCCTGCTGGGCCGCCGCGACGGCCGCGTCGATCGTCGCCCGGCTCGGCCAGCGCAGGGCGGCGAGCGACATCAGCAGGACCCCGACCGCGCTCCACACGCCGACCACGACCGGGATCGAGTAGCGCTCGGCCAGCAACCCGGTGACCAGGACGGCCATGCCCTGGATCACCTGGACGCCGGTGGCCATCACGCCGAAGGCGCGGGCCCGGAAGCCGTCGGGCAGGGCCCGGACGAAGAGGCCGTTGGCCACCGGCAGCATGCCGGCGACCGCGAACCCGCAGGCCGCCGCGAGCAGCGCCACCACCAGCGGCGGCGGGTCGAGCAGGGCGGGCACCAGGGCCAGCGGGGAGAGCACCGCCAGTGGCCGCATCAGGGTCAGCCGGCGATCCGGCCCGAACGCCCGGCTGACGATCAATCCGCCGAGGATGAAGCCGACGGGGTTGGCCGCCATGATGACCGCCTGGGCCACGCCCGCGTCCATGCCGTCGGCGTGCTCGCTCGCCCACGCGGCGGCCAGGCCCTCCGGCACCACGGAGAAGAGCATGGCGGTGAACACCAGGACGGCGATGGCCCGCAGCACCGGCGTGCCGAAGACGATCTGGAAGCCCTGGCCGGTCTCCCGCAGCAGGTGACTGCGGTGCGCGGCCGACATCGCCGGTGGGCGGTCCGCCACGCCGAAGCGGACCAGCGCCGCCGACAGGGCGAAGGTCGCCGCGTTCACCAGAAGTGCGGCGGTCGGGTTGAACGCCGCGATGGCGGCGCCAGCCAGGTAGCCGACGACCTGCGCGGCCTGCCCGACGCTGCCGTTGAGCGACAACCCGAGCACCAGGCGGTCGCCGGTGAGGATCTGGGGCAGCAGCGCGGACTTTGCGGCCTGGCTGGGCGGGTTGGCCAGCGTGGTGGCGAAGAGCAGGGCCAGGACCAGCTCGACCGGCGTCCCGGGGATCGCGATGCCCAGCATCAGCGCCATCCGGGCCAGGTCGCAGACCACCATCACCTGCCGGTAGCGGTGCCGCTCGGCCAGGGTGGCGAGCAGCGGACCACCGACCAGCCACGGCAGGTAGCTGACCGCGAAGGCGGCGGCGGAGAGCGCGACCGACCGGGTCTCCTCGTAGACCAGCAGGGTGACCGCGGCCTTGGCGATGTAGTCGCCGATCCAGGAGAGGGCGCTCGCCGCGAAGACGGCGCCGTACTCGCGGTTGGCGAACACCTCACGGAAGGTTGCGGGCCCCTCCGGGGATGGTCGCTCGTCGGGCACCGTCGCCTCCATCGTTCCCCTGGGCGGGCCACTCGTGATGGACGGCCCGGGAACCGTCGTCAGATCTGAGGATCAGCGAGGACGTTGATCACGCTCCGGGAAGCGCGTGCACCGGATTCTGCCCGATCGTCCGACGAGTGGCTAGGGCGAACGGATTGATCGTCGCATCTCCGACTGAACGAACGGACGATACCCGAGGGGCCACCTGGCCCGCGACCCCCGGCTTCTCGTCGCCCGGAACCTCAGGTGGCGCCGCCCTGACCGGTCTCACCGGGGACGCGGACCGGCAGGCCGGGATAGAGCCGGGCGGCGGCGATCTTGGCGGTGATGCCGGAGTTCTCCAGCGCCTCGGCCAGCCGGCGACGCAGCTCCCGGCCCACCGCGAACTGGCCGTCGGCGGTCGTCTTGACCACCGTACGGATGACCGCGCCGTCGACCGTCATCTGCTCGACGCCCAGCACCTCCGGCTCCTCGACGATCTCCGGAGCCAGATCCGGGTCCATCGCCACCGACGCCGCGGCGGTCCGCAGCACGGCCGTGGCCTCCTCCGTGCCGGCGAAGCCGATCGGCAGGTCGACCACCACCAGGGCCCAGCCCTGGCTCTTGTTGCCCACCCGGATGATCTCGCCGTTGCGGATGTACCAGAGCACGCCCCGCGCATCGCGGACGGTGGTGACCCGCAGCCCGACCGCCTCCACCACGCCGGTCGCCTCGCCGAGATCCACGGTGTCCCCGACGCCGTACTGGTCCTCGATGAGCATGAACAGGCCCGCGAGCAGGTCCTTGACCAGGCTCTGCGCGCCGAAGCCGAGGGCCACGCCGGCGATGCCGGCGCTGGCCAGCAGCGGGGCCAGGTCGAAGCTGAACTCCTTGAGCACCATCAGCAACGCGATGCCGAAGATGAACGCCGTGGTCAGGCTGCGCAGCACCGATCCGATCGCCTCGGCCCGCTGCCGGCGCCGCTCCGGGACGAACTCGCCCGGCTCGGCGGCGGCGGTCGGGATCCGCTCGCGCAGCGGACGCAGCATGGTCGGTACGCCGGCGTCGGTGGTGGTGCGCACCAGCCGGCTGATCGTCCGGTGCACCAGCCAGCGGGCGGCGACCGCGAGCAGCAGGATCATCACGATCCGCAGCGGCTTGAGCAGGATCCAGTAGCTGCCCTCGGCGAACCACACCGAACCGGTCACGTCGTACACGCCCTTGCAGAGGACGTCGTCCAGGCAGGCCGGTGACGGGTCCGTCTCCGGCGCCTCGACGGCGGGCAGGGCGGACAGCGTCAGGCTGGCAACGGTCACCCTGTCTTCGTACCGCACCCGCCACCGCGGCTTCCGGCCGACCCTCCCCGAGGTCGTCCAGTCCTGGAGTTGCCCACCTGGCCCGTGGCGGTTTGCGCACCCGCGGCCAGGGAACGCCCTGCCGTGCCAGGCGACAGGGAAAGGCGCGGGATCGAAGCCGTGCGCGAGGTCCACAGAGCCGCTACCCACCATCGCGACGAGGACCTGCACCAAGCGGCGAAGGAGATCAGCCAGGTGGCCCGCGAACTCGGGCACGACCCTGGCCCGATCATGGATTGGCGGCCGTGCCCGGTGTGCGGCGCGGAGCCGGGAGCGCTCTGCATCAGAGTGCCGGGGCACAGCATCGTGCGGGGCATCCACCCGGAACGAAACAGAGAGTAGTGGGGGCGTCCGCCCCACTTGCCACGAAATCGCCGGAACACTCGCCTTCACACGTCGCTCGACCCGCAGCGCAAGATCGTGCTCGATCCGGCATCGAGTGGCATTCGGCACTCGGGTGACCACCCGATCCAGGGTCGAGCACGATCTTGGGTGCCGGGGCGGGCGCCCATCAGCACCGAGCCTTGACCGGCCGGGCCGCGCCCGTCCGGGTGCCTCCACCCGGGGCTCTCGTCGCCGGCGCCGCAGCCGCGGCCGGCGCCTGCGCCCGCCGCAGCAGCGAGGGCAGAAGAACTCGGGTCGGTGCTCAGCTCGATGCGTAAGCGGGCGCAGATCCGGCATGACAGAGCCCGGAACCGGTGCAGAAGTCAAGGGGCCCGGAAAGGGCCGGCCCTGCCCAGGGGAAGATCCGCCCATTTGCGATGCCCACCGGCTTCTGGCATTAGTGACGTTCCAGCTCCGAACCATTGCGGCATCCCCGCGTTCACCTGCGGAGACGTTCTTAACGATCATCTGGCGCAGCCGCTTCCGATCTTGAGGAAGGCGGGTGTGCGTATTCAGACAAAAGTCACCCATCGGTCGCGTCTCGAAGTGTGAGTGCAAGCCCAGCTGGAGGGTGCTTGAAATGCTGAACTCGTCCGTCCATCATGAACGAAGCCTTCGACTAGCAGGACGGGACATGGAAAAGTATCTGTCATACGAGATTGACGTGCCCGGTTCACCCGCCTCCTCAATACTGGTCGAGGTGGATGATTTCGGCTCCAGTGGAGACCAGGAATTCGAGTATTCTTCAGGGTCGCGGCTGATAAAGAAAAGCACTGCGACCTTGAATGAGACGCTAGCCACCGTGAGGCCGGCCGTGATTGCGATTCGAGAGGCGCTCGACGGGCTCTCCCCTGACGGGACCGAGGTGGAGTTTGGTATCAAACTGGGGGGAGACGCGGGTGTTGTTCTCGCGAAGAGTAAATTCGAGTTCCAGCTTCTGATCAGGATGAAGTGGGGCAGCCAGTAGAGATGGCGATCGATCGAGCCGCGGTGATAGGAAAAATTGTCAAACTCTCGACAGGGGAGACGGCCGGTATTGGTTGCGTGGTAGGTCCAGGTAGGCTGATCACCTGCGCTCATGTTGTCAATACCGCGCTTGATCGAGAGCTGGCTCGGCCGATCAAACCCACGGAAGATGAGTTGATAGGAGTGGAATTTCCGCTCCTGGTGTCTTCAGGTGTCATCAAAATGCAGGTGTCGGCATGGTCTCCTCCCTCGCTTGGCAAGGGCGTCGGCCAGCAGGACTTGGCCGAACTTCGCCCCGTCAAAGGGCAGCGTTTGCCGCCGGGAACCGGAATAGCTTCGTTGCTGCCGGTGGCACCTCCTGTCCGGTCTTTAGTGGACATCTTCGGTTATCCCGGAAATCCTCCTCGAACACAGACCGGCGCCTGGGGGACGGCAACCGTGCGGGGTTCTGTGGGGGGTGGGCGCATGCAAGTTGACATGGTCGCAGACAGTGCTATCGCAGCTCAGCCCGGCTTTAGTGGGTCACCCTTGTTTGCCCTGACCGGCGACGACGACTACGTGGTCGGCATCTTGGCTGCTTCCGGTAGGGCGAACGAATACCGGGACCATCTCGCTATCACTTCGCAGTCAATTGCTCGGTTTTCGTCAGCTGCAACGTCTTCGATCATCGTAGATGAATTGCGCCGAGGGAAGGATCGCTATGGTTCTGGCCAAAACATCGCTGGTGACTTTGTGGCCATGGCCGGAGGCATTCCCTATGACAAAAACGCGCTCAACTCGGACGAAGTCGTTGTTTACCGTGGGGGGAGGCGGTCTCCGAACGACTACAACCTTATCGGATTCATCATGACCAAGCGGCGGTTGCGCTCGAAGATAAGAAGTGACTGGTCGTATCAAATAGAATTGACCACTCAGGGGGTGCGAATGGGGGACAAGCTATTCCGTTACAACGACTTGGCCGGGGGGTGGATTCAAGACAGGGTGGAGTTCAGTCATGACTACCGGGCTGGGCCCAATCGGTACTACAGTTCCATCGTGAATGCCAGGTCAGAGACCTTGGTCGAATGGCAAGATGAGGACTCGTTGTCGACGACGGCCGTCGCAAACTGGGCCCTCGAAGTTGTAAACAAGGTCTGGGACAAGTTCCCTCGCGGACGAATCTAGGATGTGGGATGTCGGCGGGTGATGGCAGAGCCCTTGCTTGGTCGTTCGGCCGACATGATCCGGGGCGGTCGTCGGCTGGTCGATCGGCACGTTGGTCCGCTCGCGCCCCGGTGAGAGGGCTCAATCAATTGGCGAACCTGGGGCCGGAGAAGTTGCCCAGGCAGGCTGCGGCGCCGGTTGTCCTTTGGCATCCAGCGCACATGGTCCCAAGGGGCGGTCCGCAAGCGGCAGTCGCCGTGTCAGGCCGGGGGCGTGCGGTCTAACGGCCGGTCACCCCGCAGCACACGGCGAAGCTGTAGCTGGTACCGACCTCGGCCCGCGGACCCGAGGATGGCCCGTCAGGCCCCCGCGGCCTCAGCGTGGGGCGGTGCCCGCCCTGCCCGAGCAGACGACTCCCGCGCCAGCCGCCACCGCAGTCCAGGGTCAGGTTGGACCCGGCACCTGGGAGGGGTGGTAGCCGCTGTGGTCGGGCCGGGTCGCCCAGGAGTCGGCCCCGTAGCCGGTCCAGGTCGGTCGCGACGCCTGCTGCGGCGGTGTCCGCCGGGGAAGGGCCCGCGACACGAGAGCCACCTGCTGGATCTGTTGTGCCCGGCTGGCCTCGAGCGGTAGCCATCCATGCCGTTGCAAGATCATCGGGCCGTGGATCGGGCGCAACTGAGCGCGGAAACGGGTGCAGAACGTCGCCAGCCGTTGAGGGTCGTCTTGGTGCCGTGAGGTCGGTCCTGTCCGATTCGAGATGATCAATAGACCGCTTCCTGCATTAGTGCGTGCAATCCGGGGGCCGATCAGGGACGATGGGCGCACGGACGTCGGTGATCCGGCCGGCGTCGGCCGCGGTGGGTCGCTGTGCCCGTTCCCGGCCGGCGGTGGCGAGCAGGGGGCCGCTGAACCGGGAGGGTGAGCGCGATGCCTGACATACGACCCACGGTGGGCTCCGGTGCGCTGGTCCTCAACGCCACCTATGAGCCGCTGTGCGTCGTGTCGGTGCGTCGTGCCGCCATCCTCGTGCTCTCCGCCAAAGCGGTCTGCGTCGCCGACGGCGACGGCATCCTGCACAGCGCCCGCGACGCGCTCCCGGTGCCCTCGGTCGTCCGGCTCACCCGTTTCGTGCGGGTGCCCTACCGCACCCACGTCGGGCTCTCCCGCCGGGCGATCTTCGCCCGGGACGGCTGGCGCTGCGCCTACTGCCGGGGCCCCGCCGAGACCATCGACCACGTCTTCCCGCGCAGCAGGGGCGGCCGGCACGCCTGGGAGAACGTCGTGGCGGCCTGCGCCCGGTGCAACCACACCAAGGGCGACAAGACGCCGGCCGAGTTGGGCTGGCGGCTGCACGCGGTGCCGGCGGCCCCGAAGGGCGCGGCCTGGCGGGTGCTGGGCCACCGGGCGCCGGACCCGCGCTGGGCCGACTGGCTCGACCTCCGCGAGCCCGAGGGCCGCCTCACCCGGGAGCCCGAGGCCGCCTGACCCACGAGCCCTGAAGGCCGCCTGCCCCGGGAGCCCGAGGCTGCCCGACCCGGCCGCCGGTCAGGCGGTACGGGCCCGGACCAGCGACGCGAAGACCACCACGTTGTCGGCGTAACCGGTCTGCCCGCCCACCCAGCGTCCGCCGCAGGTGATCAGGCGCAACCGGGGGCGGCTGAAGTCGCCGAAGACCTCGTCGACCGGCAGCCTGTCCTTGTCGAACCGCTCGACCGAGTCCACCTCGAAGATCGCCACCGAGCGGTCCTGCCGGGCGACCTCGATCCGGTCCCCGTCCCGCAGGTCCCGCAGCCTGTGGAAGACCGCCGGCCCGGTGGTCGTGTCGACGTGCCCGACGATCACCGACGGGCCGTACTGACCCGGGGTCGGCCCCTGGTCGTACCAGCCGGCCTCCTGGGCGCGGGCGGCGTCCGGCACCGCGATGCTGCCGTCCGGGGCGATGCCCACGTCGTGCACGGGCGCCTGGACGTCGATCGGGTCGATGGCGATGCCGACGGGCCGGCTGGCGGGCAGCACCGGGAACTTCTTCGGCGCGGGCCGCAGCCCCGCGAGGAAGCGGTCCGGCAACACGCTCACGCCGGCGATCCGCTCCACCCCGAGCATCGTGACGATCAATGCCATCAGCGTCCCGATCACCAGGACCGGCAGGCCGGGCCCCCGGCCGGTGACCAACCGGCGGTTACCGGCCGGGACGCGCCGGTACCGGGGCTGGGCGGGCAGCGGACCGGCCGCCGGGTCGGTGGTGGCGACGCTCGCCGACACCGCCTCCCCGGCCACCCGCCGCAGCCGCCGGGTGACCGCGACCACCGCCCGGCGGGACGCCCGCGCCGCCCGCCGGCCGGTCGTCCGGACCCGGTCCGGACCCGATCGCCTGGTACGCCTGTGGGAGCCGGCCATGGCGACGGCGGGTCAGGAGCCGGTCCCGGTCCGGCGGCGGTTGCCGAAGAAGCCGAAGCCCACGGCCAGGCCCACCACCGCGAGGCCGCCGACCAGCAGCATCGTGCCCGTACCCGAGGCGCCGGCGGTGCCGCCGGCCCCGGTCGCCGGGCCCTTGCTGGGCTGCTCCATGTTCAGCACCGTGAGCGTGGTGGTCGCGGTGTTGCCGTTGTCACAGCGCAGGTCGACCGGGTAGTCGCCGGGCTGCTTGTTGCCCGGGATGGTGACCTGGCCGGTCAGGAAGCCGTTGTCCGGCCGCACCACCACCGGGCCGCCGAACGCGTCGGAACGGACGGTCGCCTGGCGGTTGTTGGCGTTGTCGCAACTGGCCCGGATACTGACCCGGGTACCGGCCTGCGCGCTGTTGGGCACGACCTCGACGAAGGTGTTCTCACCCGCCCACGCGGGCGCGACGGTCATCAGGACGAACGCCCCGACCAGGCCCAATACGGTCAGGACGCTGGTCAGGGCACGTTGGAACGCTGTGAGCACCGGCATGATCCCCCCTTCCGGTGACGATCACCGGAATCCTCCCCGGGCAACAGGGCCTGCTTTCCCGCTGGCCCGGGGGCAAACATGGGGGACGGGTCAACGGCCTCGGTCGGCCGGGGTGACGGGCTGCCACTCCAGCGGGCTGGACAGCACCATCGTGCTGGACGGCTGGCCGTACGGGGCGAGCCGGTCGATGACCGCCTCGAAGTCGTCGATCGACCCGGCGGCGACCTTGAGCATGCTGCACGCGTCACCGGTGATCCGGTGGATCTCCAGGATCTCCGGCCAGTTCGGCACGTCCGGGTCGTGCAGGATGCACCGCGACCCGTAGCAGGACATCCGGATGAGCGCGACCACCGTGCGGCCGGCCCGGGTCAGGTCCACGTGGGCGTGGTAGCCGGTGATCACTCCGGATTCCTCCAGCCGGCGGACCCGCTCCGCGACGGCCGGCGGCGACAGGTGCACCCGCCGGGAGAGCTCGCTGAAGGAGAGGCGTGCGTCGGCCTGCAGTTCCCGCAGCAGCGCCCAGTCCATGTCGTCCATGCGGCGACCTTACTTTCTCCAACCCGAAACCGGCTCATGCCTTCCGCGCCGCAGGTCAGAGGGGGTGAGAGCCGTTGATCCGGCATTCCGTTCGGGGGTTGTGCCGAGAGAACATATCGGTCATCCCCGCAAACGGCCGACCGTCGGCCGTGCCGGGTGACGGAGAGCAGAGGGAGGCACCGGTGGAGCAGACCGACCTGCGCGTACCCGCCAAGCCGGCCGTGCGACCGGCGACCCCGCGGCAGCGCGCGGCCCGCGCCGCCCGCAACGGCGGCGAACCGACGCTGGAATTCGCCGAGCGGGTGCCGTACGACTCGTACGTGCACGCCAGCACGCTGCACCGGTTGCAGCAGCCGCTGAGCGACGACCCCGGCGAGATGTCCTTCCTGATGGTCAGCCAGATCATGGAGCTGTACTTCGGGCTGACCTGCCACGAGCTGCGCGAGACGCAGCGGCTGCTGCGGGCCGACCGGGTGTGGGACGCGCTGGCCCCGCTGCGCCGGGCCGCGCTGCACCTCGAAGGGCTGAACGCGGCCTGGAAGGGGCTGCGCTGGATGACCCCGGCCGACTTCAACCGGTTCCGCAACCTGCTGGGCGAGGGCTCCGGCTTCCAGTCGGCGATGTACCGCCACCTGGAGTTCCTGCTCGGCCTCCGCGACGAGACGCTGATCCGGCCGTTCCGGCGGCAGACCGAGGTGTACGCCGAGCTGCGCGCCACCCTGGCGGCCCCGAGCCTCTGGGACGACGTGCTCGCCCTGCTGGCCCGGCACGGCCACGACCTGCCGGCCGACCTGCTCGACCGGGACGTCAACGCCGAGCACGAGCCGCACGCCGACGTCGAGGCGGCCTGGGTGCGGATCTACGCCGAGCCCGGCCCGGAGAACCACCTGCGGCTGCTGGGCGAGGCGCTGACCGAGGTTGCCGAGCAGTTCGGCGACTGGCGGCAGCACCACGTCAAGGCGGTGCAACGGACGATGGGCGCCAAGGTCGGCAGCGGCGGCTCCGCCGGACTGGCGTGGTTGCAGCGCAGCATGGCCCGGGTGGTCTTCCCCGAGCTGTGGTCGGCCCGGACCGCGATGTGACCCGAGAGCGAGAGAACCATATGAACCACCCCACACCCGCGTCGTCCGGGTTCGCCGCCGGCGAGGCCGAGGCGCGCCGCCTCGACGCCGCCCATCCCGGGCACCGCCACCTGTTCCACGTGCCGCCGGCCGAAGGCGGGCGCTTCCGGGACGCCGCGTACCTGGCCGGCAACTCCCTGGGCCTGCAACCCCGGGCCACCCGCGACGAACTCCTCGCCGACCTGGACGCGTGGCGCCGGCTCGGCGTCGAGGGGCACCTGGAGGCGGAACGCGCCTGGCTGCCGTACCACGAGCTGCTGACGGCGCCGGCCGCCCGACTTGTCGGCGCGGCCCCGGCGGAGGTCGTGGTGATGAACTCCCTGACGGTCAACCTGCACCTGCTGATGGTCAGCTTCTACCGGCCGGCCGGGGCGCGGACCAGGATCGTCATCGAGGACAGCGCCTTCCCCTCGGACAGCTACGCCGTGCGTAGCCAGGCCCGTTTCCACGGCCTCGACCCGGACGCCACCGTCGTCCGGCTGCGGCCGCGCGCCGGCGAGGACACCCTGCGCACCGAGGACGTGACCGACTACCTGGCCGCCGAGGGCGACACCGTGGCACTGCTGCTGCTCGGCGGGGTCAACTACCTCACCGGCGAGCTGATGGACATCCCGACGATCACCGCCGCCGGCCGCGCGGCGGGGGCCGTGGTGGGCTGGGACCTGGCGCACGCCGCCGGCAACGTCCCGCTGGCCCTGCACGACTGGGACGTCGACTTCGCCGCCTGGTGCTCCTACAAGTACCTGAACTCCGGCCCCGGCGCACTGGCCGGTGTCTTCGTGCACGAGCGGCACCTCGGCGACCCCACCCTGCCCCGCTTCGAGGGCTGGTGGAGCACCGAGTCGGCCACCCGGTTCGAGATGACCCCGGTCTCCCGGCCGCCGGCCACCGTCGAGGCCTGGCAGATCTCCAACCCGCCGATCTTCGCGATGGGACCGGTGCGGACCTCGCTGGAGCTCTTCGACGCCGTCGGGATGCCCGCGCTGCGCGAGCGCAGCATCCTGCTCACCGGCTACCTGGCGGGGCTGCTCGACGAGGTGACCGCGAACCGGCCGCTGACCGTGGTCACCCCGCGTGAACCGGAACGGCGGGGGTCCCAGCTCTCGGTGCGTATCGGCGCGGGCAGCGCGGCGGAGCTGGCCAAGCGGCTGCGGCACGAGCACGGCGTGGTCGCCGACGCCCGGGAACCCGACATCATCCGGTTCGCCCCGGTGCCGCTCTACTGCACGTTCCACGACTGCTGGCGGGTCGCCGACGCGCTGGCCGCCACTGTTGCGGAGGTGAGCTCATGACCAGGGAGCGGGACGAGATCGCCGTTGTCGGCGCGGGCCTGGCCGGCTGCCTGCTGGCCTGTTTCCTGGCCCGGCGCGGCTACCCGGTGGCGCTCTACGAGCGGCGGTCCGACCCGCGCACCGGCACGGTCGAGCGGGGGCGGTCCATCAACCTGGCGCTCTCCGAGCGCGGTCTGGACGCGTTGCGCCGGATCGGCCTGGACAAGCAGGTGCTGGCGGACGGGCTGCCGATGCGCGGCCGGATGATCCACCCCGTGGAGGGGGAGGCGCAGTTCCAGTCGTACAGCGCCTCCGGCGACCGGGCGATCAACTCGATCAGCCGGGGCGCGCTGAACAACGCCCTGCTGGACGCGGCCACCAGCCTGCCCGGGGTGCGGGTCGCCTTCGACCACCGGCTCGTCGGGCTCGACCCGACCAGCGGCGAGATGACCTTCGAGACCCCGCAGGGCACGGTCGCGGCCACCGCGTCGGTCGTCCTCGGCGCCGACGGCGCCGGCTCGGCGGTGCGCGGGCAGTTGCTGGCGTACGGGCTGCTGACCGAGAGCGTGGACTTCCTCGACTACGGCTACAAGGAGCTGACGATCCCGCCGCTCGGCGGGGACTTCGCCCTCGACCCGGAGGCCCTGCACATCTGGCCGCGCGGCACCTCGATGATGATCGCGCTGCCGAACCCGGACCGCTCGTTCACCTGCACGCTCTTCTGGCCCACCCACGGCACCGCCAGCTTCGCCTCGCTGGGCAGCCCGGCGGCCATCGAGCGGCACTTCGCCGAGCACTACCCCGACCTGCCGCCGCTCGCCCCGAACCTTGTCGACGACTACCAGCACAACCCGGTGGGCGTGCTCGGCACCGTCCGTTGCACGCCGTGGCAGGCGTACGGGAAGGTCGGCCTGCTCGGCGACGCGGCGCACGCCATCGTCCCCTTCTACGGCCAGGGCGCGAACTGCGCCTTCGAGGACGTGGTCGAGCTGGACCGCTGCCTGGACGAGTGCGCCGACGACTGGTCGGAGGCACTGCCGCTGTTCCAGCAGCGGCGGCAGGCCAACGCCGAGGCCATCGCGCGGATGGCGTTGGCCAACTTCGTGGAGATGCGGGACAAGGTCGCCTCGCCGCTGTTCCAGGCCGGCCGGAAGGTCGAGCACGCGCTGGAGCGGCTGCTGCCGGGCCGGTACGTGTCCCGCTACGAGCTGGTGTCCTTCTCCACCACCCCGTACGCCGAGGTGGTGCGGCGCGTCCGCCGGCAGCACCGGGTGCTCGGGGCGGTGGCCGCCGGGACGGCGGCGCTGCTGGCCGGCGCGGTCGGCGTGGCGATCAACCGAGGGAGGCGTCGATGACAGTCACCTGGGACCCGCGCCTGATGGCCGGGGCGGCGCCCGACGGCCCGGGCCTGCTGCGCAACTTCGTCGGTGGTGAGTTCGTCGACGCCGGGCGGCGGTTCACGAAGCGCAGCCCCGTCACCGGCGAGCCGGTCTTCGAGGTCGCCGAGGCGGACCAGGCATGTGTCGACGACGCGGTTGCCGCCGCGCGGGCCGCGCTGCGCGGGCCGTGGGGTCGGATGGGGGAGCGGGAGCGCGCGGAGGTGTTGCGTCGGGTCGCCGACGAGTTGGAGCGCCGCTTCGACGACCTGGTGACTGCTGAGGTCGCGGACACCGGTAAGTCGATTTCGCAGGCGCGCACGTTGGACATTCCGCGTGGTGCGGCGAATTTTCGGGCGTTCGCGGAGATCGTGGCGACGGCGCCGACGGAGTCGTTCACGACGGTCACCCCGACCGGCGGCCGGGCGCTGAACTACGCGGTCCGCAAGCCGGTCGGTGTGGTGGCGGTGATCGTGCCGTGGAACCTGCCGCTGCTGTTGCTCACCTGGAAGGTGGCTCCCGCGTTGGCGTGCGGCAACGCCGTGATCGTGAAGCCGAGTGAGGAGACGCCCGCGTCGGCGACCCTGCTCGCCGAGGTGATGGCCGCGGCTGGGGTGCCCGACGGGGTGTTCAACCTGGTGCACGGCTTCGGTCCGGATTCGGCGGGGGAGTTTTTGACCCGCCACCCGGGGGTGGACGCGATCACCTTCACCGGCGAGTC
>NZ_JBEYVB010000033.1:0-74879 GCF_040643815.1 Micromonospora sp. NPDC047074 | reverse complement strand
GCCGGCTGGCCATGGAACACCTGCTGGATCGGGGCCACCGCCGCATCGCGTACCTCGGTGGCCCGTTCGCCATCGCCCAGGTCGCCTCGGCGGCGGCCGTGCGGGCCGCAGCGGTTTCGGCACGTGCCTGCTCGGTCTGCTCGTGGGCCCGGGCGGCCTGTTCGCGGGCCTGTCCGGCCTCGGTGTGCAGGCGTTGGGCGCGGTCGAGGGCGTCGGTGGCGGCGCGGGACGCCCGGTCGGCGTCGGCGCGGGCGGCGTCGCGTTCGCCGGTCAGCTCGGTGGCGCGGCGGCGTTCGGTGTCCACCTCGGCGCGCAGCGCCCGCAGTTCGTGGCGGGCGGTGTCGCGGTCCCGTTCGGCCTGCGTCCGCAGGGCCTCCGCGGCGCTGGCCTGCCGGCGGGCGTCGTCGCGGGCGGCCTCCGCCGCCTCGGCGCGCCCGGCCGCCGCCGAGGCCCGCTCGTCGGCCTGCCGTGCCTCGGCGCGGGTGGTGTCGCGTTCGGCGGTGGCGGCCCGGGCCTCCTCGCGGGCCCGGACGGCGGCTGCGGCGGCGTCCTCGGCGTCGCGGCGGGCCTCGTCCCGTTCGGTCTGCGCCGCCGCCACCTGGGTCGCCGCGTCGGCGCGGGCCTGCGCGAGCTGGCGTTCCACCCCGACGGGGGACAGCCCGGCGTGCAGGGCCTCGGCGAGGGTCTGGGTGACCTGCTCCAGCCGGTCCACCGCCTCCCAGGTGCGGGCCACCTGCCCGGGCAGGCCGGGGGCGTTGCGGTGGCGCATCCGGCTGTTGCGGGAGGCCCGCTGGCAGGCGTTGTCGTTGTCGCGGCAGTAGCGGAACGGCCGGCCCGCGCCGGCACGTTGCGGCACCTGACGGCCACAGTGGGCGCAGGGGCGGGTGTCGGCGGGGGTGGGCTGGGCGTCCATCGAGGGCGCAGTCTACTGCCGCGGCCGCCCCGCCCGGCCGCCCGGATCGGGCGGGGGACGGGTTCAGCCGGCGGTGCGGGCCGAGCGGTCCAGGGTGTAGCGGCGTTGCAGCAGCAACGCGACGAGCATCGCCGCCGCGGGCAGCAGCCCGAACCCCCAACGGATCGCGGTCAGCGCGCCCTCGGGCTGGGTGACGCTCTCGCCGGCGGCGGAGGCGACGAACCCGCCGGCGGCCAGGCACAGCGAGTACGCCCACGGGCCCAGCGCCGCGCCGGTGGCCTCGGTGGCGGTCCACACCCCGGTGTAGGTGCCGGCGGCGCCGCCGCCCGCGCGGATGACGTCGGGCATCATCGAGAACGGCAGCAGCTGCATGCCGGCGAACGCGACGCCGAGTACCGCCACGGCGGCCACCAGCACCGGCAGGCCGGCCGGCCGGCCCACGGCGAGGACCAGCGAGCCGGCCGCGAAGGCGCCCTGCGCGCCGAGCAGCGCCCGCTGCTTGCCGAACCGGCGGGCCGCCACCAGCCAGGCCGGGGTGACCAGCAGGGCCGGGGCGACGAAGGCGGCCACCAGGACGGTGGTCAGGCCGGGGCGGCCCAGCTCGTACTCGGCGTAGTAGGGCACGGCGGCCAGTACCAGGTGGGTGGTGGTGGACATGGCCAGGTAGGCGGCGACCAGCCAGCGGAACTGCCGGTCGCGCAGCGCCGTGCCGAGCGCGCGCCAGCCGCCGCCGTGCGGTGCGGACGTGGCGGCGGCGGCCCGGCGCAGTCGGCCGATGCCGGCCACCCCCACCAGCATGGCGGCCAGCATCCCGACGGCGAGCAGCACGCCCATCCGCTGGTAGCCGCCCCGGGTGGCGTCGTCACCGCCGGCCAGCAGCGGCGCCAGCAGCCCGGAGACGAGGATGCCGAAGGTCAGCACCACCATCCGGAAGGCCATCAGCCGGGTCCGCTCGTGGTAGCCGATCCGCAGGTCGGCGGGGGTGGCCAGGTAGGGGACCTGGTAGGCGGCGAAGAGCAGGTTGCCGGCGACGAAGGCGACCGCGACCCAGGCGGCGGCGGGTGCGCCGGTCAGCCCGCCGGGCACGGCGAACAGCGTGGCGAAGGCGAGCGGCAGGGCGCAGCCGACCAGCAGCAGCCGGCGGCGGTCGCCGCGGCGGGCCTGCTCGACGTCGCAGCGGTGCCCGATCCAGGGGTGCAGCAGCACGTCGGCGATCTTCGGCAGCAGCAGCGCCAGGCCGGCCAGCCAGGGGGCGACGGCCAGCACGTCGGTGAGGAAGTAGAGCAGCAGCAGGCCGGGGACGGTCACCCAGACGCCCATGCCGAGGGAGCCGGCGGCGAAGCCGAGCAGTGGTCCGCGGGGCAGGGTGGTGGCGTCCGTGCTGGTCGGCTGCTGGTCGAGCCCGGTCATGGCCGTTTCCCCTCCGGGCACGCCGCCCGCTAATCCAACGGATGCTGGATTGTAGGGGCAGAATGGCGGCCATGACCATGCCTCGACGCCGACCCGGGCGGCCCCGCCGCGAGGAGACCCGACCCACCCGGGAGGTGGTGCTCACCGCCGCGACGGAGTTGTTCGCCCGGCGGGGCTTCGACGCCGTCGGGCTGCGGGAGGTCGCGGCGGCGGCCGGCGTCGACGTCGCCACGGTCTCGCACCACACGGGTACGAAGGCGCAGCTCTACGACGCCTGCTTCGCCCGGGTCTTCGCGGCCGAGCGGGAGGTGCTCGAGGCGGCGGCCGGGCGGGCCCGGCAGGCGCTGGGCAACGGGCCGGCCGAGGCCCGGCGCGCCCTGCACGACCTGGTGGACGTGTTCGTGGACTTCCTTGAGGACCGGCCGGAGACCACCGCGTTGTGGCTGCGTCGCTGGTTGGAGCCGCAGCGGCACGCCGAACTCGACGAGCGGTACGCGGCCCCGCTGTACCGGCTCGTCGCCGACCTGCTCAGCGCCGCCGCCGCGGGCGGGGCGCTGGTGGAGCCGGCGCCGCACGTGACCGTACGCAGCCTGGTGTGGGCGGTGCACGGTCACGTGGTGGCGCTCGCCGCCGACGGCGGGTCGCAGGCGCGGGAGCGGCGGGAGTTCCGGGCGTTCGTGCACCGCTTCCTCGACGGCCTCTACGGTCCGGCGACGCCTTGACGTGCCGCCGGGGGTCGGGCCATTATCCAACGAACGTTGGATTGATGGGGAGGAGCCGGCGATGGGTGCACAGCCCCGGGTGGCGGTCATCGGCGCGGGCGCGGCCGGACTGGCCACCCTCAAGGCGCTCGCCGACGCCGGCGTACCGGCCGTCGGCTTCGAGGCGGGCGACCGGGTCGGCGGCCTCTGGGTGTACGGGGCGCCCGGCTCGCCCGCGTACCGGACCCTGCACCTGAACACCAGCCGGACGCGCACCGAGTTCGCCGACCACCCGATGCCGGCGCACTGGCCCGACTACCCCGACCACGCCCGGGTCGCCGGCTGGCTCACCGACTACGCCGACCGGTTCGACCTGCACCAGGCGGTACGGCTGCGACACACCGTCGACCGGGTCACTGCCGCCCCCGTCGGCCGGTGGACGGTGCACGCCGACGGGCCCGACGGCCCGGTCAGCGTCACCGTCGACGCCGTCGTCGTCGCCAACGGCCACAACCGGGTGCCGAAACCGCCGGCCCCCGACCACACCGGCACCTGCACCGCCACGCAACTGCACAGCCACGCCTACCGGGGTCCCGACCAGCTCACCGGCCGGCGCGTCCTGGTCGTCGGCGGCGGCAACTCCGCGATGGACATCGCCGTGGACGCCTCGTACGCGGCCCGGCGCACCCTGCTGTCGTTGCGCCGGGGCGTCTGGGTGGTGCCGAAACACCTGCTGGGCCGCCCGTCGGACGCCCTCAACGGCGCCCTCGCCCGGCGGCTGCCGTGGCGGCTGCGCCAGCGCATCACCGAACGGATGCTCGCCGCGACCGTCGGCTCACCCACCCGCTACGGCCTGCCCGCCCCCGCCCACGGCTTCCTCCAGGACCACCCGACGCTGTCGGACGGGCTGCTGTCCCGGCTGACCCACGGCGAGATCGAACCCCGCCCCGGCATCGCCGGCTTCGACGGCGACCGGGTCACCTTCACCGACGGCCGCACCGACGAGATCGACCTGGTGATCTGGTGCACCGGCTACCGGGTCGAGATCCCGTTCCTCGACCCCGCGCTGCTTGGCGACGGGGCCGACACCCTGCCGCTGTACCGGCACGTCTTCCACCTCGACGCGCCCGGGCTGGCGTTCGTCGGGCTCATGCAGTCCACCGGCTCCGCGTTCCCGCTGGTCGAGGCGCAGGCCAAGCTGGTCGCGGCGCAGCTGTCCGGCCGCTACGCGCTGCCCGATCCGCAGCAGCAGCGGGCCGTCTGCCGGGCCGAGCTGCGGGCCGCCACCGCCCGCTGGGGGCAGCGCCGGCCCGCGATGCGGGTGGACTTCGACGCGTACCTGGCCGAGCTGACCCGCGAACTGGCCGCCGGCACCCGCCGCGCCCACGCCGCCGGGGCCACGGCATGAGCGCGCTGGCCCACCGGCGGGTGCTGGTCACCGGCGCCACCGGCACCTTCGGCCGGCAGCTGTGCGCCGCGCTCACCGCCGCCGGGGCGCGCGTCGTCGGCCTCGACCGCCAGCCGGGCACCGCCGCCGACGTGCCGGTGCTGGGCTGCGACCTGACCGACCCGACCGCCGTGCCACCGGCGGTCGCCGCCGCCGTCGACCGCCTCGGCGGGCTGGACCTGCTGGTCAACAACGCGGGCGTCGGCGGTCCCGCCCCGGCCGAACTGCCGCCCGACGAGGTGGTGCGCCAGCAGATCGAGGTGAACCTGCTCGCCGCCTGGCGGACCACCGCCGCCGCGCTGCCCGCCCTGGAGGCCACCCGTGGCCGGGTGGTCTTCGTCGCCAGCCGGATGGCCCTGCTGCCGCTGCCGCTGGCCGCCGCGTACGGGGTCAGCAAACGCGCCCTGGTCGCGTACGCCGACGCGCTGCGCCACGAGGTGGGCACCCACGTCGGGGTGAGCGTGGTCTACCCGAGCATGGTCGCCTCCCCGATCCACGACAGCACCGCCGACGCCGGCCTGTCCCTGCGCGGGGTGTCCCGACTGGAACCGGTGGAGGGAGTGGTCGCGGCGATCCTGCGCGCCGCCACCGCCCGCCGGGCACCCCGGGACGTGGCCACCACCAGGCGCGGACGTGTCGAGCTGGCCCTCGCCCGGCACGCACCGGCACTGGCCGACCGGATCGTGCGGCGTACCGTCGCCACCCGGCTCGCCGCCGGTGACCTGGACGCCGCACCGCTGGCCGCGGGGATGGTCCGCCGGCACCGCGACACCGGCTAGCGTGGGCCGGTGGCCGTCTCCCCGTACATCGCCAAGCTGCGTGCCCACGTCGGCCACGACCTGCTCCTGCTACCCGGTGTGAGCGGGGTCGTCCGCGACGACGACGGGCGGGTGCTGCTGGCCCGGCGCGCCGACAACGGCCGCTGGTCGGTGCCCGCCGGCCTCATCGACCCCGGCGAGCAGCCCGCCGACGCCGTGGCGCGGGAGGTGTACGAGGAGACCGGCGTGCGCGTACGCGTCGACGGGGTCGCCGGCGTCGCCACCCACCGGGTCGTCTACCCCAACGGCGACACCTGCGAATACCTCAACGTCTGGTTCCGGTGCCGGGCCGTCGGCGGCGAGGCCCGGGTCAACGACGACGAGTCCACCGAGGTGGCCTGGTTCGACCCGGGCGACCTGCCGGAGCTCGACGAGTGGGCGCGACTGCGCGTCGACACCACGCTGCGCGAGGACGCCCCCACCTGGCACGCCGGGCCCGGCGAGCGGCACCCCGCGCTCAGCCGGCCCGACGCGCTCTGACCGCCGCTCACCCCGCCGCTTCGAAGGTCACCTCCAGCGGCGTCGCGGCGGCCAGGTCCACGTTCCGCCCGCCGTACGGGCTGCGTACCGTCAGCCGCTGCGCCACCGGGGAGGACAGGCGGGCCCGGACCGTACCGTCCGACCAGGACAGCTCCTCCACGGTGACCCGGCCCCGGCAGGTCACCCCGCGCAGCACCCCGGCGTCCAGGCCCGGCAGCGTGGCCGGGAGCAGCCACAGCAGCCCCGGGCGGGACTGCACCAGCGACTCGATCAGCACGGCCGGCAGGGCGTGCGCCGCGTCGGCGTTGTAGGTCACCAGGCCCGGGTTGTGCGCGCTCATCAGGGACCGGAAGAACATGTCGTTGCCGAGGATCTTCAGCAGGTTCCCGGCGGTCAGGGTGCCGTCGTGCAGCCGGGCGGCGGCCAGCGCCCGGTGCAGGCTGCCGTGCGCGGAGAGGTTCTCGTCGCCGCGCAGCGTCAACGCCCGGTGCGCGGCCTCGGCCAGTTCAGGGGTGTCGTCCGGGTTGATCTCGTCCAGCGGCCACACCGGGTAGAGGTGGCTGACGTGCCGGTGGTCGTCGTCGCCGTGGTGGCCGGGCCAGGCCCACTCGGCCAGCGCCCCCCGCTCGTCGCACCGGTACGCGGGCAGCCGCCGCAGCAGCCCCGCCCACCGGTCCGAGCCGGTCACCTCGGCGGCCGTACGCAGGGCGTGCCGGGCGGCGGCGATGTCCATCGTGGCGTTCACCGCCACGTGCACCGGCTGCCCCCGCCCGTCGAGCGGGCCGGTCTCCGCCGAGTACGACGGCACGACCACCACGGCACCCGTGTCGTCGGTGACGGTCAGGAAGTCGGCGAAGAAGTCCGCCACCTCCGTCAGCCAGCCGGCGAGTTCCCCGAGGGGCGCGCCGGTGACCAGGTGGTGCTCGTACAGCGGGTGCAGCAGCCAGTCGGCGCCGGGCAGCCAGGCCGCGAACGGCCAGTCCTCGTGCAGGTGGAACAGGTGCCCGTGTTCGCCGTCGGTGCGGCTGGGCGCCAGCAGCCCCCGGGCCCCGTAGATCGCCCGCGCGTTGCGCCGCCAGTCGTCGACCTGGCCCCGGACCAGGTTGGCGTGGGCGGCGGTGACCTCCGGCAGGGCGCCGACCCCTGCGCCGGCCAGTTGCAGGTTGAGGTTGGCGTCGGTGGTGAAGTCGCCGGCCCAGGCGGCGTCCCACGAGCCCAGCCACAGGCCCGTCAGCCGGGGCGGCAGGACGCCGCTGGAGCTGAGCAGCAGGTAGCGGCCGGCGTGGAACAGCCGCTCCAGCAGGGCGGGCTGGAGCGTGCCCGGGTCGGCGTTCTGCGCCGCGAGCAGCTCACCCACGGGCAGCTCCCGCTGCGCGGCGGGCACGCCCAGGTCCAGGCTGACCCGCCGGTACGCCGCCGCGTGTGGCCCGACGTGCCGGGCCAGCAGGGTCCCGTAGTCGTCGCCGGCGTGGGCGGCCAGCAGGTCCTCCAGGTCGCCGGTGCGCCACGGGGCCGCCTCGGGCCGGTCGAGCACCGTCGTCAGCAGCGCCGGGCCGCGTACCGCCACCCGGTCGTCACCGAGCACCGCCACGTCACCGCGCAGCAGCGTGAGCCCCTCGAAGCCGTACGCGCCGCCGGCGTCGGGATAGCGGCCCCGCATCCGCAGGAAGACCAGGTCCCCCCGGCGGTACGCGGCGGCGGTGTAGGTCACCGACTCCGGCCGGCCGGGCAGGTCACCGGTGACACCGACCTGGCAGGTGCCCGCGTCGACGTGGGTGACCACGAGCCCGTCGGCCCGGGAGACGAACGACCGTCGCCGCCCGGCCGCCCACTCGACGACCACCTCGCCGGTGCCGAACTCGGTGCGCCGGCGGTAGTCGTGGACCGGGCCGGGGTCGACGGCGTCGACGGTGAGGGCGAAGCCGGGGTGGAACGACTGCGTCCAGCGCAGCACCCCGTCCCCGGCGAGCAGCCGGCTGGCCTCCGCGCGGCGGTCGGCGAGCATCAGCTCCCGGATCCGGGGCAGCAGGGCGGCCAGCTCGGGCGGCCGGGCGTCGCGGGTGCCGTTGGGCAGGACGAACCGGTGGTGGTTGACGACGATGCGGTCGGCGTGCGGCTGGCCGTACACCATGATCCCCGACTCGCCGTTGCCGGAGAGGAACGCGTCCTCCCAGCGGGTGGCGGGGGCGGTGTCCCAGATGCGGTGGACCGAGTCGGCCGTCACCGCCCGGCCCCCGCCGGGGTGGGGGAGGCGGTGCTGTCGCGTACCGTCAGCCGGGGTTGGAGGAGGGTGACCTCCGGCACCGCCTCGTCGCCGAACTTGCGCATCAGCAGGGAGACGGCCTGGGTGCCGATCTCCTCGGCGGGGACCGGCACGGCGGTGAGCATCGGGCTGGCCTGCTCGGCGAACGGGTCGGGGCAGACGGCCACGACCGACACGTCCTGCGGCACCCGCCGGCCCAGGGCGGGCAGCGTGGCCAGCACCGGGCCGACGGCGGCCTCGTTCTGCACGATGAGCCCCGACACGTCGGGGTGGTGCGCGAACAGGTCGGTGAGGGTCTGCCGGACGGCCACCGCGCCCTCCTCGCAGGGCAGGGTCACCGCGTCGACGCCATGCTCTCCGGCGGCCTCGACGACACCGGCGCGGGTGCGGTGCGCGAAGCCCGTGCCCCGGTCGTAGACCGCGGTCGGCGCGCCGAGCAGGGCGACGCGGCGGTGACCCAGCCCGGCCAGGTGCGCGACGCAGGCCCAGCCGGCCCGGTGGAAGTCCAGGTCCACACAGGTCAGGCCGGTGGCGTCGGCGGGCACCCCGATCAGCACGCTGGGCCGGGCCAGCTCCCGCAACAGCGGCACCCGCGGGTCGTCCAGCTCGACGTCCATGACCAGCACGCCGTCGACCAGGGCGGTGGCGGCGACGCGCCGCAGGCCGGCGGGCCCCTCGTCGGAGGTGACCAGCAGGACGTCGTGGTCGAACCGGCGGGCCGTGGTGACCACGGCCATGGCGAACTGCATCACCACCGGCACCTGCATGCCCGCGCGCAGCGGCAGGACCAGCGCGATCACGTTGGCCCGCCGGCTGGCCAGGGCCCGCGCGCCGGCGTGCGGGTGGTAGCCGAGCAACCGGATGCTGGCCAGCACCCGGTTACGGGTGACCTCGGAGATGGCCCGCTTGCCACTGAGGACGTACGACACGGTGCTCACGGCGACCCCGGCGTGCCGGGCGACGTCGGTGATGGTGGGCTGGTCGGGCGACGGGCGCCCGCGCGGCGGGGTCACCGTGCCGACGCCGGCACGGCGGCGGACCGGTCACCGGCGCTGGCCTCGTCACCGTGCACGGTGAGGGCGCCGACCAGCCGGATGTCGCGCGCCGACCGCCCGACCAGGATGGTGTGGGTGGCGTCCTCGACCACGTGGCGGCCGCGGATCTCGTCCCACCAGCCCAGCTCGGCGGTACGCAGCCGCAGCCGGAGGACCTGCCGCTGCCCGGGCGCGAGGCTGATCCGGGCGAAGTCCCGCAACTGGCGCAGGGGCTGCTTGACGCGGGAGCGCCGCTGCCGGGTGTAGAGCTGCACGACCTCCTCGCCGGGGCGGTCGCCGGTGTTGGTGACCTCGACGCTCACCTCGACCTCCTCGCCGGCGGTCGCCTCGGCCGCGCTCAACCGCAGGCCAGCGTAGTCGAACCGGGTGTAGCTGAGGCCGTGCCCGAACGGGTACAACGGGTCGCCCCGGTAGTACAGGTAGGTGCTGTCGGCGCCGATCACGTCGTAGTCGAGCAGGTCGGGCAGCTCGGCGGCGTCGGCGTACCAGGTCTGGGTGAGCCGGCCACCGGGTTCGGCGTCGCCCAGCAGCACGTCGGTGAGCGCCGTGCCGTGTTCCTGGCCGCCGTGCGCGGACCAGAGCACCGCCGGCAGGTGCTCCTCGGCCCAGCCGACCGCGTACGGGTAACTGCTGGTCACCGTCAGCACGGTGCGCGGGTTGGCGGCGTGCACGGCCCGCAGCAGGGCCTCCTGCCCGGCGGGCAGGGCCAGGTCGACGCGGTCCTCGGTTTCCCGGCCGTTGACCATCGGGTGGTTGCCGAGCGCCACCACCGCCACGTCGGCGGCGGCGGCCAAGGCGGCGGCCTCGGCGGCCCCGTCGGCCAGCAGTTCGACGCTGAACGGGGTGGCCTCGGCCGGGGTCGGGGCGTCGGGACGCAACCACCCGTCTGCGCCGACGGTGACGTACCGGTCGGTGGCGAGGTGGTGCAGCAGCACCGTGCCGTCGGGGCCGGCGTGGAACCGGAAGGTCTCCCGCACCACCCAGCCGCCCGGCCCGGGGCGGTCGTTGACGAGGACACCGTCGTCGTCGGCCCCGACGTGCCGGCCGTTGCCGGTGGCGCGCAGCGCGACCAGGTCGCGCCCCCAGTCGAAGACGTCGAACGCGCATGCGTCCGCGCCGACGGTCAGCGGGCCGCCGTCGGGGGTGTCCGGGCAGCCGACGTACCCGTCGCCGACGCGTAGCGCGATCCGGTCCGTTCCCGGGTGCGTGGTGACCGTGGACAGCCGCTGGGACAGGCCCTCGTACGCGGTGACCCGGTAGGGCGGGGTGCCGCTGTACCAGTCCTCGTACCCGGCGTCGGCCAGCGGGCCGAGCACGGCGACGCGCAGCCCGGCACCGCCGGTGAGCGGCAGCAGTCCGTCGTTGCGCAGCAGCACGATCGACTGGCGGGCCGCCTCCCTGGCCAGGTCGCGGTGCGCGGGGCGGTCGACGACGTCCGGCGGGACGTTCGCCCAGGGGTCGTCCTGCGGCGGGTCCAGGTCACCGAGGCGGGCCCGGACGGTGAGGATCCGCCGGACCGCACGGTCCACGTCGGCGGCGGTGACCAGTCCCCGCTCCAGCGCCTCGGTCAGCCGCCCGACGGTCGGGGCGCTGTCGGCGTCGTCCTCGGTGAAGCTGTCGATCCCGGCGCGCAGGGCGGCGGCGTGGCCGCTGACGTGGTCGGGCAGGTGACCCTGCACCCCGGCGATGTTGGTCACCGCGCCCGCGTCGCCGACGACCAGCAGCTCCTCGGGCGTCCACCGGCGCAGCTCGTCGTTGATGAGCGGGCTGAGGTGCGCCGGCACCCCGTTGACCAGGTTGTAGGAGGCCATCACGGCGACGGCCGCCCCGGCGACGAGGGGCGCCCGGAAGGCGGGCAGCTCGTACTCGTGCAGCACCCGGGGTGGCATGTCGCTGGACGTGGTGGCCCGGTCGGTCTCGTTGTTGTAGCCGAGGAAGTGTTTGACCGTCGGTGCCGTGCGCAGCCGGTCGGGGTGCTCGCCGCGCAGGCCCCACGCGTACGCGGTGGCGAGCCGGCCGGTCAGCCAGGGGTCCTCCGACCAGCCTTCCTCGTTGCGCCCCCAGCGGGGGTCGCGCAGCGGGTTGACCACCGGCGCCCAGACGTTGAGCCCGACCTGCTCGGGGTCGGCGTGGTGCTTGGCGCGTACCTCGTCGCCGACGGCGTCGCCGACCGTCCGGATCAGCTCGGGATTCCAGCTGCTGGCGAGCCCGACCGCCTGCGGGAAGACGGTGGCCCGGCCGAGCCACGCCACGCCGTGCAGCGCCTCGGTGCCGGTACGGAACGGGGGGAGGCCGAGCCGGGGCACGGCTGCCTGCCACTGGTGCAGCAGCCCGAGCTTCTCCGGGAGGGTGAGCCGGTCCAGCAGATCATCGACGAGGACTTCCGGGGACGGGGTGCGGTCGGTCATGGTCGGTCGCCTTCCGTGGGCCCGCGCCACGAGCTGTCGAAGCGCTTCGACAGCCACGGCGGCACGCGGCATCGCGGTGTGGTGGAGGCGGTCGCCGGCCCGGAAGCGTTGAAGCGCTTCGACGACCGCGGAAAACATGCCGCCCCGGGTGCCCGGCCACGAGGCGGCGGTTCGAGGTTGGCACCGTCGCGCGGTCCGGTCAAGGGCCGGCGGCCCCCGGGATCACGACACCGGCAGTCGACCCGACTCGACGGCGGCGAGTGCTGCGGTGGCGCCACCGAGCGCGACGACCGCCGAGCCGAGGGTGGAGGCGTCGAACAGGCAGCCGCCAGCCTGCGGGGCGTGGACCCGGGCGGCGAACTCCGCCTGGGCCGCCGGGAGCAACCAGGGGGCCAGGGTCGCGAAGTGCCCGCCCGCCACCACGGCCTGCGGGTTGAGCAGGTTGGCCAGGATGGACGCGGCGTGCCCGAGGTGGCAGCCCACGTCGGCGAGTCCGGCCAGGACGGTGGGGTCGCCCTGGCGGGCCAGCGCCTGGATCCGTTCGAGCTCCGGCAGGAAGTCGGTGACCGGGCCGTCCTGCTCCGTGTCGGGCAGCAGGCGGCGTACCACCGCCGGCAGGCCGGCGACCGCGGCGAGGCAGCCGCGCCGGCCGCAGTCGCAGGCGGGACCGGCCGGGTCGAGCGTCAGGTGGGCGATCTCACCGGCGAAGCCGCGACCGCCGCGCAGCAGCCGGCCGTCGGCGACGACACCCGCGCCGACCGAGGCCCCGCCGGTGAGGTGGACCAGGTGGGCCGCCCCGGCGTACGCGCCGTGCCGGTGCTCGGCCAGCGCGGCGAGGTTGGCGTCGGTGTCGACCTCGACGGTGAGGCCCGGCTCCCGCAGGGTGGCGCGCAGGTCGGCGGCCAGCGGCACGTCCCGCCAGCCCAGGGCGGTGGCCCGGGGGACGGCGCCGTCGGCGTCGACCAGGCCCGGCACTCCGACGGTGAGGCCGAGGACCTGGCGGCCCTGGCCGGTCAGCCGGGTGACCGCGCGGCGGGCCAGGGCCGCCAACGCCCGGGCGGTCTCGGCGGGCGTGTCGGTCGACGCGGCGAAGGCGCGACGCCAGGTGAGCAGCCGGGTGCCGGCCAGGTCGATGGCGACCACGACCAGTTCGTCGGCACCGATCTGCATGCCCAGCGCGGCGTAGGGCGCGCCGTCGAGGACGAGCATGGTGGCGGGGCGGCCGACCCGGTTCTCGGTCAGCCCGGTCTCGCGCAGCAGCCGGCGTTCGATCAGCTCGCCGACGAGGCTGGACACCGTGGCCTTGTTCAGTCCGGTGTGCGCTGCGATGTCGGCCCGGGAGCAGGGCGCGTGCCGGCGCACGTGCCGCAGCACCACGGCCCGGTTGGCCACCCGGACGTCGCCGAGGTCCGTCGGCTGCGGTTCGTTGTGGATGCTGATCACGATCTGTCCGTTTCCTGGGCCGACGGTGCGCGATCGGTGGTGCCGCGCGACCCATCATCGCGTACCGCCACGGCGGGAGGGACCACTGTCTTGTGGGACGGATCACCGTCGATTAGTTTGTTCGGCTAGAACCCCAACTAATTCTAGCCGGACACGAACGGTCCGCGAAACCGTTATCCGATGACGAAGGGAGTGCGCCGTGAAGCCGTCCCTGCCGGGCGTATCCACCGACCGACGGTCCATGCTGCGCCTGCTCGGCCTCGGCGCCGCCACGACGATGGGCGGCGCCACCCTGGCCGGTTGCAGCAAGGAGGCCGGAAGCAAGGGCAGCGCCACGAAGGGCGACGCCATCCGGTCGGTGCTGCCCACCCACAAGCCGGCCGACCTGCTCAAGCCCGACATCGTCGGGGAGGGGGCGATCCCCGACGGCTACCTCAGCTACCCCCGCAACCTGGTCGACGCCGTCACCGAGCAGCCCGGCCGGGGCGGCCCGGCGATCCGCTCCATGAGCCCGTGGTGGGGGCCCACCCCGCCGACCCTGGGCCGCAACTCCTACCTGGCGGCGGTCAACGCCAAGCTGGGCGTGGACCTGGACCCGAGCCTGCAGGACGGCACGACCTACGCCGACAAGCTCAACGCGATGCTCGGCGCCCGCGACGTGCCCGACCTGCTCATGGTCCCCAACTGGGAGGTCGACAAGGTCGCCCGGTTCTCCGACGCCGTCAAGGCGCTGTTCGAGGACCTCACCGACCACCTCAAGGGCGACAGCGCCGCGAAGTACCCGTACCTCGCCGCACTGCCCACCGGCGCGTGGGAGTACTCGGTCTGGGCCGGCCGGCTCTACGCCGTGCCGTACCCCACCGACGGCGTGTTCGCGTACGCGCTGTTCCACCGCAAGGACCTGCTCGACAAGGCCGGCCTGACCGCGCCCACCTCGCCGGAGGAGCTGCACGAGCTGGGCAGGAAGCTCACCGACCCGGGCAAGGGGGTGTGGGCCTTCGGCGGTGTGTTCGAGATGGTGCAGCAGTTCTTCGGCTGCCAGCAGACCTGGCGCAAGAAGGCCGACGGCGGCCTGGAGCACAAGTTCGAGAACCCGGCCTTCCGCGCGGCCCTGGAGTTCACCGCGAAGCTCTTCGCCGAGGGGCTGGTGCACCCCGACACCGTGGCCAGCAAGGGCGCCGACGAGAAACAGCTCTTCAAGGCCGGCAAGATCGTGATGTTCCAGGACGGGCTCGGCGCGTGGCAGGGCCTGCAGGGCGAGCAGTCCAAGATCCTGCCGAGCTTCGACATGCAGCCGCTGCCGGTGTTCGGCGTGGCCGGCGCCCAGCCGGTCATCTGGGGCAGCGAGAAGCCGATCTTCTACACCTTCCTGAAGAAGGGCGGCGGCGCGGAGCGGGTCGACGAGCTGCTGCGGGTGCTCAACTGGTCCGCCGCGCCGTTCGGCAGCCGCGAGTTCGAGCTGCGCGAGTACGGCGTGGAGGGCAAGCACTTCACCCGGGGCCCCGACGGCAGCCCGCTGCCCAGCGACCTCGGCCGCAAGGAGTTGGGCGGCCAGTACAACTTCTGCCGGGTGCCGGTGAAGGTGAAGAGCAGCGACACGCCGAACTACGTCCAGCAGTTCCTGGACCACTGCAAAAAGGACATCGGCCTGCTGGAGAAGGACCTGTTCGCCGGGATCAAGCTGGAGCTGCCGGCCAACTGGTCGAAGATCATCCAGCCGACGGACGACAAGATCCGCGACATCCTGCGCGGCCGTCGCCCGATCAGCGACCTCGACCAGGTGACTAAGGAGTTCCTCGCCTCCGGCGGTGAGGAGGGGCGCGCGTTCCACGAGAAGGCGCTCGCCGACAACGGCCGATGAGCGGCCCGGGCACCGCCGGCGCGGTCGACGCGCCGGCGGACCCCCGCCCGACCCGGCCCGGCCGTCGGGGCCGGGCCGCCGGTCGTACGCCGCCCGTGCGGCCCCGGCGTACCCTGTGGGACCGGCTGCGCCGGGACTGGCCGCTGCTGGCCATGACGGCACCCGCCGCGTGTCTGTTGCTGGTCTTCCACTACGTGCCGACCCTGGGCAACGTCATCGCCTTCCAGGACTACAACCCGTTCGTCGGCGACGATCCCCTCGAAGCGTTCCTCTACAGCGAGTGGATCGGCTTCGGCAACTTCGAGGCGCTCTTCGGCGACCCGCTGTTCTGGGACGCGGTGCGCAACACGCTCACCATCACCGCGTTCCAGCTCGTCTTCTTCTTCCCGCTGCCGATCATGCTGGCGATCCTGCTCAACAGCCTGGTCTCCGGGCGCGTGCGGGGCTTCGTGCAGAGCGTCGTCTACCTGCCGCACTTCTTCAGCTGGGTGCTGGTGGTCACGTTCTTCGTGCAGATGCTCGGCGGGGCCGGGCTGCTGGCCCAGGAGATGCGCGAGGCCGGCATGCAGCCCTGGGACGTGATGACCAACCCGGACACCTTCATCGTCCTGGTCACCGCCGAGTCGGTGTGGAAGGACGTCGGCTGGGGCGCGATCGTGTTTCTGGCCGCGCTGTCCGCGATCGACCCCAACCTGTACGAGGCGGCGGCAGCCGACGGGGCCGGCCGGTGGCGGCGGCTGTGGCACATCACCCTGCCGGGCCTGCGCCCGGTGATCGTGCTGCTGCTCATCATGCGGCTGGGCGACGCGCTGTCGGTCGGCTTCGAGCAGTTCATCCTGCAACGCGAGGCGGTCGGCCGGGAGGCCGCCGAGGTGCTGGACACGTTCGTCTACTACCAGGCCATCAGCACCCAGCAATGGGGGCTCGGCGCCGCCGCCGGCCTGTTCAAGGCCGTGGTCGGGCTCATCCTCATCCTCACCGCCAACAAGGTGGCGCATCGGCTCGGCGAGCAGGGGGTGTACGCGAAATCATGACCGCACAGCTCAGTGGCGTCGGCCCCGTGCCGGCGCGTCCGACGCCCGATCCGCTGCGCCGGCGGTCCCGGCGACCCGCCTGGGAGGAACCGCCCTCGCCGTTGGGCACACTGGCCAAGGGGGCGGTGCTCACGGCGCTCGTCGCGGCCGTGCTCGTGCCCCTGTGGGCGGTGCTGGTGACCAGCCTCGCCTCGCGCAGCACGATCGACGAGGCCGGCGGAATGGTGATGGTGCCCCGCGAGATCGACCCGTCGGCGTACGTCACCATCTTCAGCGGCGGGCAGATCACCCAGGCGGTGTGGATCAGCACCCTGGTCACCGTCCTCGGCACGACCGTGAGCCTGGTGCTCACCGTCCTCGCCGCGTACGGGCTGTCCCGGCCCGGGTCGGTGGGGCACCGGGGGCTGCTCTTCTTCTTCCTGCTGACCTTCCTGATCTTCCCGGGCCTGGTGCCCAGCTACCTCGTGGTCACCGGCCTCGGGCTCAAGGACAGCATCTGGTCGCTGATCCTGCCCAGCGCGATCAGCGTGTTCAACCTGGTGGTGATCCGGGCGTTCTTCATGAACGTCCCCGGTGAGCTGCTCGACAGCGCCCGCATCGACGGTGCGGGGGAGTTCCACATCCTGTGGCGCATCGTGCTGCCGCTGTCCAAGGCGGTGATCGCCGTCGTCGGGCTCTTCTACGCCGTCGGCTACTGGAACGCCTACTTCAACGCCGTGCTCTACATCGACGACAACGACAAGTTCCCGATCCAGCGGGTGTTGCAGAGCTACATCCTCGCCGGCCAGTCGCCGAACGTGTCCGGGGCGGCCGTGAGCCTGCCGGGCATCAGCGCGTACCCGCCGACCCTGGCGGTGAAGATGGCGGTGGTGGTGGTGACCGTGATCCCTGCGGTGATCGTCTACCCGTTCGTGCAGCGGCACTTCACCAAGGGTGTGATCACCGGTGCGGTGAAGGGCTGACGGGGCCCGCGCGGCGCCCGACCCGGACGGGGTCGGGCGCCGCGTGCCGTCAGGCCGGGTCGGGGAACCAGCCGTCGAAGGGCGCCGGGGTCACCGGCTCGCCGTTGAGCAGCAGCCGGGCCGGCAGGTCCGCGCCGGCGAGACTGACCCGCGTCACCCGCAGCGGGCCGTCGGTGCGTACCCGAAGGGTGTCGCCGTCGCGGACGGCCTCGACGACCGTGTCGCCGTCGACGTCGTGCAGCACCGTACGGGCGTCGACCCCGCCCCAGCTCACCAGCATGACGTCGGCGAACGGCCCGTCGCCGACCGTGTCGCCGGGCGCCACGACCGGGACGAGCGCGCCGTGGCGGACGTAGAGCGGCGGCCGGTGCAGCGGCACGGTGACCCGCAGGTAGCGCCCGCCCGGGTGCCGCTCGCCGGTGGCGGCGTCGATCCAGTCGTCACCGGCGGGCAGGTAGACGTTCCGCCGCCCGGACGGATCCGTGACGGGGGCGACCAGCAGGTCGGTGCCGAGGCGGTACTGCAGGTCCGTGCTCCACGCGGTCGGGTCGTCGGGGGTGTCCACCAGCAGCGCGCGCATCACCGGCGACCCGTCGGCGGCCGACTGCACCGCGGCCGACCACAGGTAGGGCATCAGCCGGTAGCGCAGCCGCAGCGCCGCCACCGCGTCGCGTTCGGTCTCGGCCGGGAAGTCCCACGGCAGCCGGCTGGTGGTGCCGTGCAGGCGGACCAGCGGCGACAACGCCCCGAACTGGGTCCACCGGACGTAGAGCTCGGGCGAAGGGGTGCCGTGGAAGCCGCCGGTGTCGTGGCTCCAGAACGGCACCCCGGACAGCCCGTGCGACAGCCCGCCCCGCAGCGTGCTGGCCAGCCCCGGCCAGGTGGCGTTGACGTCGCCGCTCCACTGGGCGCTGTGCCGCTGCCCGCCCAGGTACGACGAGCGGGCCCACACCGTGCGGTGCCCGGTCACCTCCTCGGTCACCTCGGCGACGACGTCGTTGAACAGCAGCGCGTACACGTTGTGCAGTTCGACGCCGGTCATCCCGTTGTGGGCGACGGCGTCGGCGGGCACGCCCTCGGCGAAGTCGGTCTTGAACACCGCCACCCCCTGCTCCAGCAGGGGCCGCAGCAGCCCGGTGAACCACTCGACGGCGGCCGGGTTGGTGAAATCCACGATGGCGCTCGCCGGGTGGCTGCCGTGCCAGACGTCGGCGACGTACGTCGTGCCGTCGGCGTGGCGCAGGAAGTAGCCGGCCTCGGCCGCCGCGGCGTAGAGCGGGCTGTCGGTCATCAGGTACGGGTTCATCCAGAGACAGACCCGGAAGCCCTGTCCCGCGAGGGTCCGCAGCATCGCCGTCGGGTCGGGGAACTCCTCGGCGTCCCACTGCAGGTCCGACCAGCGGCCGGCGACCTGCCAGTAGCAGTCCAGGTGCAGCACGTCGCAGGGGATGCCCCGCTCGCGCAGCAGGCGGGCGCGCTCCAGCACCCGTTCCTGCGAGTCGGGGAAGAAGCCCGAGGAGACCCAGGCGCCGAAGGCCCACTTCGGCGGCAGGTACGGACGACCGGTGAGCCGGTCGAGCCGGTCGAGCACCTCCGCCGGGGTCGGGCCGGCCAGTACGTAGTAGTCGAGCAGGTCGTCGGGGACCAGGATCTGCACGCTGCTGTGGGTGGACTGGCAGACGTCGAACTGCACGGGCAGCCCGCTGTCGACCAGCACCCCGTAGCCCCGGTCGGACAGGTAGAACGGCACGTTCTTGTGGGAGCGGTCCGACTCGCCGCCGAACGCGTCGAAGTTCCACATCAACGGCCGCTGTCCCCGCTTGTCCAGGGGGGTGAACTTCTCGCCGAAGCCCACGAAGCGTTCGTCGCCGGGCGCCACGAAGCTCTCGTGCCAGGCGACGGCCGCACCGTCGACGGTGGACCGACCGAACGGCAGGGTGCGCCGTCGGCCGCTGATGTCCCGGGTGCCGGGATCCTGTTCGAGCAGCAGCCGGCCGTCGGGGCCGAGGAAGCGCAGGTGCCACGGGTCCAGCCGGATCTCGGCGACCACGGCGCCGGCGTCGATCCGGACGCGGGTGTCGTCGACGGTGACGGTGGCGGGGTGCGTGCCGGGGTGCACCAGCGATATGGCCCGGGCGGAGCGGCTGCGGGCCTGCGGGTCGTCGGTCAGGCGGACCCGGATCACCCCGTCACCGGCGGCCTCGACGCGCACCACCATGCTCGCGCCGTCGGACAGGGCGGCCTTCAACGTCGCCCCCTGCGGGTCGGTCGCCACGACCTCGGCCCGGCCGACGACGGCGGCCCCGTCCTCGCCGGGAGCCCGCACCGGCAGGTCGGGCGGGTCGGCCACGAAGGTCTCGAAGGGGACCAGCGGCGGTCGGTAGGGCATCGGCGTCTCCTCCAGGTGGTTCCAGCGGTCCCGCAAGTTTCTTTGGCTTCTCAACTAACTGTCAACGATGACCTTCGTTGGATCGGCGATGGAGTGGCGTTGACAGGCGGAAATCCGCTGAAATATTTTGGATGCTTAGTCAACAAACTGGTGGTGGACGATGTGGGGCCAGGGCACTCTCCGCTACGGCGGCGACTACAACCCGGAGCAGTGGCCGGCGCGGGTGTGGCGGGAGGACGTCGCCCTCATGCGTCGCGCCCGGGTCGACCTGGTCACCGTCGGCGTGTTCGCCTGGTCGCGGCTCGAACCGGAGCCCGGCCGGTACACCTTCGACTGGCTCGACCAGGTGCTGGACCTGCTGCACGACAACGGCATCTCCGTCGCCCTCGCCACCCCGACGGCGTCACCCCCGCCCTGGTTCTCGCTGGCCCACCCCGACGCCCTGCCGGTGACCGCCGACGGCGTGCGCCTGCACCACGGCAGCCGGGACACCTACTGCGCCGCCGCGCCCGCCTACCGGGCCGCCGCCGGGCGCATCGCCGCCGCGCTCGCCGACCGGTACGCCCACCACCCGGCCCTCGCGCTGTGGCACGTGCACAACGAGTACGGCACCACCTGCCACTGCGCGCACGCCGGGCGGGAGTTCCGGCGCTGGCTGGCCGACCGGCACGGCGACCTCGACACGCTCAACGCCGCGTGGGCCACCAGCTTCTGGAGCCAGCACTACACCGACTGGGCGCAGGTCGACACCCCGCGCGCCACCCAGTACCTGGCCAACCCGGGGCACCTGCTGGACTTCCGGCGGTTCTGGTCGGACACCCTGCTCGCCGCGTACGCCGAGCAGCGCGATCTGCTGCGCGCGGCCAACCCGGCGGTGCCGGTCACCACCAACTACGTCCTCGGCGACTGGGTGCCGGTCGACCACGCCCGTTGGGCCGCCGAGGTGGACCTGGTGGCGATCGACCACTACCCGGACGCCCCCGACGGCGGCGCGGAGGAACAGACCGCCCTCGCCGCCGACCTGGCCCGGGGCTGGGCCCGGCACGGCGCCCGGCAGCGCACCGGCGGCGCCGACCGGTCGGCGCCGTGGCTACTGATGGAGAGCGCCCCCAACCAGATCCACACCGGTGGGCGGATGCACGCCAAGGAGCCCGGCCGGATGCTGCGGCACAGCCTGGCCCACGTCGCGCGCGGCTCGCGGGGGGTGTTGTTCTTCCAGTGGCGGGCCCCCGCCGGCGGGGCGGAACGCTTCCACTCCGCCCTGGTGCCGCACGCCGGCCCCGACACGAGGGTGTTCCGGGAAGCCGTCCACCTGGGCGAGACGCTGGAACGCATCGCCGAGGTGGACGGGAGCACTGTCGACGCCGACGTCGCGATCGGCTGGGACGCCGCCAGCGGGTGGGCGCTGGGCCACCCGGGGATGCCGTCGCCGCGGCTGAACCACCGCGACGAGGTCTCGGCGGCGCACCGCGCGCTGTGGCGGGCCGGGTTCGGCTCGGACGTGGTGCTGCCCGGTGACCCCCTCGACGGGTACCGGCTGCTGGTGCTGCCCGCCCTCTACCTGGCCTCCGACGCCACCGCCGACTGGGTGCGCGCGTACGTCGACGGCGGCGGCCACCTCCTGGTGACCTGGCTCAGCGGGGTCGCCGACTCCCACGCCCGCGTCCGGCTCGGCGGTCACCCGGGGGCGTTCCGCGACGTGCTGGGCATCCGGGTGGAGGAGTTCCACCCGCTCGCCGACGGCGAGACCGTGCCGCTGTCCGACGGCGGGACCGGTCGCCGCTGGGCCGAGACGGTGCGGCTGGCCGGCGCGCAGGCGGTGACCGCGTACGCCGGTGGCGTGCTCGACGGGCTGCCGGCGGTGACCCGCCACGCGGTCGGTGCCGGCACCGCCTGGTACCTGTCCACCCGCCCCGACGACGCCACCTACGGCCGGCTGATGACGCAGGCGGCACGCGCGGCCGGCGCGGCGCCGGTCTGCCCGGCCGCCCCGACCGGGGTCGAGGCGGTGCGCCGCCGCGGCGCCGGGGCGAGCTGGTTGTTCCTGCTCAACCACACCGACCGGCCGCAGCGGGTGCCGGCGGCCGGGGTGGACCTGATCACCGGTGCGACGATCACCACGGAGGTGCACCTGCCCGCCGGGGGCGTCGCCGTGCTCCGCGAGACCGACGGCGACCGCTGACTCCGCCCTGACGGGCCGGCGGCGCGCCGCCGTCGTTCGGTCAGGACAAGGCGCGGTCAGGGCATCGCGACGGCGGCGCGGGACCGGTCGGCGGCGATGCGCACCGCGAGCGCCGCCAGGACCGTGCCCATCACCAGTCGCTGCACGCGTAGCCAGAGCGGCCGGCGGGCGAAGAATCCGGCGAGCGTGCCGGCGGTGAGCACGATCACCGCGTTCACCGTCAGCGCCACCGCGATCTGGGTCAGCCCCAGCAGCAGGCTCTGCGCCGCGACATGGCCGCGGGACGGTTCGATGAACTGCGGCAGCAGCGACACGTAGAGGATCGCGATCTTCGGATTCAGCAGGTTGGTGACCAGCCCCATGGTGAACAGCCGCCGGGCCGGGTCCGGCGGCAGCGGCGCCGGGGTGAACGGCGACTGCCCGCCCGGTCGCAGCGTCTGCCAGGCCAGCCAGAGCAGGTACGCCGCGCCGGCCAGCTTCACCGCCGTGTAGAGGGCGGGCACCAGCACGAACACCGTGGCGATGCCGGCCACCGCGGCGGCCAGGTAGACACCGAATCCGGCGGCGACGCCGAGCAGGGACACCAGCCCGGCCCGCCGGCCCTGCGTCACCGACCGCGACACCAGGTAGACCATGTTCGGGCCGGGGGTCAGCACCAGCCCCAACGCCACCAGCGCGATACCCACCAGCGCACCCGCGTCGACCATGTCGCCCCCCGTTCCGCCCGCCTGGGGCCGACCCTACGCCCGTACGCCGCCGGGCCGCCGCCCCCTTTTTCCGCCCGGGGCGCGACGAGGCGTTCGGCTTCCTCGGCGAACAGGGCTGCGCCGGCTCCCGCCCCCACCATGGAGCCCCGGGCGGGCACACTGTGCCGATGCTGCGCGCCCCAGCCACGTCGACGCTGCCGGAACTCCTGCTCCGCCCCTGGCGCGACGACGACGCCGACGCCCTCGTCGCCGCGTACCGGGATCCGGTGCTGCTCCGGTGGACCCGGGCGCCGGTCACCACGACCGCCGACGCGCGCCGGTTCGTGGCCGCGGCACGCCGGGACTGGGACGACGGCCACCGGTTCGCCTTCGCCGTCGTCGAGCCGCGGCCGGCGGGCGAGACCCTGGTGGCGCAGCTCGTGCTCAAGAACGTCACCGAGGGCGCCGAGCACGCGGAGGTCGGCTACTGGACCGCGGCGCCCGCCCGCGGCCGGGGCGTCGCCCCGCACGCCCTGGGCGCGGTCACCGACTGGGCGTTCGCCCGGTTCGCCGGCCTGCGACGGTTGGACCTGCTGCACCAGATCGACAACCCGGCTTCCTGCCGGGTCGCGGAGAAGGCCGGCTACCGCTTCCAGGAGGTCCTGCCGGCCCGGCCGCCCTTTCCCCGCGACGGCCACCGGCACGCCCGCTGGGCCTGACCACCCGGGCAGGGCCGCCCATAGCATTCGCCAGAGCACCCGTCGCGCAGCGGGTGGCGGTCGTCGGTGAACAGCCGGTCGAGGCGGGCGGGACGGCCTTGTCCCGGGTCCGGGTGACCTTGCGGCGTTCCAGGCGCCGGCCGGGGTCGGTGGTCAGCCAGTCCTGGCGGTGGCAGCAGGCGGTGAACGAGGTCAGCGCGGACAGGTGCTTGTTCCAGGTGTTCGCGGCGCCGGAGTCCCAGCGGGCCATCGTCTGCTCGTAGATCTCCGGGGTGAGCGCGGCGACCGGCACCTGATCCCCGGCGGTCTCGCGGAGCCGGCGCAGGGTCTGGGTGTAGGCGGCGCGGGTGCCGGGGTCGTCGCGGAAGCGGTCGAGGAACGCGTCGACGGCGACCACGAGCGCCACCGTGCGCCGGGTGGTCGGCAGCGGGATCACGGACATCTCGGCGGGCCTCCTGGCGGTGATGTGACACAGAATGTGGCCGAGTGGCGTCCGCTGCGGGGACTTTGTGCCGCAGGTGGCGATGGGTGGCTGATCGGCTCTGTGAGTCCTCCTGGCCCACTGATCTGAAGATCAATCGCCTTTCACGGGACAGATCCCAGCAACGCTCACAGCCAGCCACAGTGTCGCGATAAGCGGTCGCTGACCGGACACTGCACGAGGTCATTGACATCACCTTGCGGTGTGCCCTCTTCTCGCAGCCCAGGCGCTGATCGGCGCTGCTGCCAGGGTGAAGACCAAGGCGAGTGCGGCCACGCCGACCAGCGCGCCGCGAAGGTCGGTGCTTTCGGCCAGCAGGCCCACGTAGGCCGGGCCGAGTAGGAAGCCCAGGTAGGCGGTGGCGGCGACCGCGGAGGTGGCCCGGCCGTGCTGGGCGGGGTCGGTGTCGCGCAGGCTACGGCTGAGCAGGGTGGGGAAGAGCGTTGCGGTGCCCAGGGCGGCGAGCACCAGCCCGGTCAGGGCCACAGCGATCGAGGGGGCAGTGGCCAGTATCGCGCTGCCTGCGGTGGCCAGCGCGCCTCCACCGAGCAGCATCGCGGTGGGGTGGCTGCGGGAGAACGGCGCCAGGCTCAGGCGGGCCAGCGCGGCGGTGGCGGCGAAGGTCGCCGGGGCCGCGGCCGCCAGCTGGGGTGAGGCGCTGAAGACGTCGGTGAGCATCACCGCTCCCCAGCTCTGGTGGGCGTTCTCGATGGCGTAGGCCAGGGCAGCGACCAGCCCGACGGCCAGCAGCGGTGAGGTTGGGCTGATTCGGCGCAGCAGGCCCGTCAAGACCCGTGCGCCACGGGGCGCGACCGCCCCGGAGCCTGCCGGTGCCCCGCGCTCCTCACGGGCGGCTTCGCGAGCACCCACCCCGGCACCGGCGTCCCCCTGGTGAGCTGAAATCCGTAGCGACGTGCTGGTCAGGTGAGCGGCCGCCGCCAGGGCGAGCATTACCGCCGCGACCACGGCGAAGGCCGCCAGCAGTGACAGCCCTGCGCCCAGCAGCGCTCCGGTGGACAGGCTAGCGATGACCACGCCCACGGAGAACAGCCCGTGGGAACGGGTGAGCAGAGGCTTGGCGGTGGCGTGCTCTGCGCGCCCGGCCAGGGTATTGATGGCTACGTCCGCGGCACCAGAGGTGGCGCCAACCACGAGCATCCCGATGACCAGCAGCACCATCCCGTCGGCGCTGGCGGTGATGAGCAGACCAGCACCCGCCAGTGTCGCCAGCAGCCATGCCACCACGCGGAGCCCGAAGCGGTCCACCGCACGTCCGGTGAAGGCCATCGACGGCAGCGCCCCCAGACCGATGAAGAGCAGGGCGGTTCCCAGCTGGCCCTCGCTGACCCCGGCCTGGGTGCGCAACGCGGGCAGGGCTGCTCCCCAGGCGCCCCAGAAGATCCCGAACGCGGCGAAAGCCGCGTAGGGCGCGCAGAGGGCACGGACACCGAGGACGGGTGGACGGGGCGAGGAGACGGCCGTGTCTTGAATCATGGATCGTAACGTTACACAAACACTTTTTGTAACGTTACACAGCACGATAGGATGTTGTCGTGCCCACACCTGCGCGACGACGTCCCACGGTCAAAGACGTCGCCGAGCAGGCGGGGGTCGCGCCGATGACGGTCTCCTACGCCTTCAACCACCCCGCGCGGGTCGCCGAGGCCACCCGCACTCGGGTGCTGGAGGCCGCGGCCCGACTGGGCTACCGACCCGACAGCACCGCCCGGGCCCTGCGCTCAGGGCGCGCCAAGCAGCTGGGGGTGGTGGTCGGGGAGCACCTGTCCTACCTCTTCGATAACCCGCAGGCGGCGCAGTTCCTGGCCGGGATCACCGACGTCTGCGTTGGCGAGGACCTGGGAGTGGTGCTGATTCCCACCCGCGGGGATGCCTCCGACGTCGACCGGGTGCTGACAGCGGCGGTGGACGGCTACGTGCTGTGGACCACCGTCGCCGATGACCCGGTACTGGCCGCCGTCGCGACCAGCGGGCGACCCGCCGCCATCCAAGGCGGCCCTGCCCACCCGGGGCTGGTGTGTATCGGGCCCGATGACCGCGCGGCGGCAGCAGCAGTCGCGGCGGCCACGCCGCTGGCTGAAGCGGCCCCCGTCATCATCAGCTTCCCCCTGGACCGGCGCCGCACCAGCGGCATCCTGCGCGGCCACGACCTGCCCGTCGACCTGATGGACCTGCAGGCGATCCCCTTTCCCGTCACCGGGGCCCGTCTGGCCGGCTACCGCGATGCGCTGACCGAGGCCGGTCACGACTGGGCCGCCGTGCGGATCGCCGTAGTGGAGCGTAACCAGCGCGAACTCGGTGCTGACGCCGCCGCAGCGCTGCTCGAGCCGCAGGAGGGCTCTGGCCCCGTGGTGGTGCTCGCTATGAGCGATGAACTGGCGCTGGGGGCCCGCTCAACGGTGGGCCGCAGGCAGCGGGAGGTGACGCTGACCGGGTGGGACGGCTCGCGAGAGGCCACCACCTCCGGAGTTTGGTCGGTGGCGGCCTCGTTGCGCGAGCAGGGCCGTGCGTGTGCACGAGCGGCCCTGTCGGGCGAACTCGATCGGCACCAGGTGCCATGGACCGTGGTCGCGCCCGAAGAACGGCCAGACACCGACCGGTAGATGCCGTAAAGACGTCTCGCATACGGACCGGTCAGCGGGACACCCCCAGCGCCCGCAAGAGAGATGGCTGCCGCGCTGTCCCACAGCGGCGCACCGTCACCGAGCTCTGATGCTGGGAATAATGGCCCGAAGATCAATCATGGTGTGCGCGTCGAGGCGGCGCAGGTAGGCCAGCTTCTCCAGCTCAGCCTTCACCGCGGCCGGGCTCGACGACGTCGGCCCCACCCCCAGCCAGGCCAGCGGCGTGCGACCGAGGTAGGCGTCCGGGACCAGCAGCAGGTCCAGTTCGGCGAATCGCCGGTCGGTGAGCAGGGTGCTTCACCCGAGTCCACGTCTCCGTACGGGCGCGGGCCCGGGCCGCGGCCACCCGGCGCAGCAAGCAGGATCACGCCGGGCCGGATCACCCGGGACGACAGCAGGTACTCGCAGGCCAGCCGGAACAGCAGCTTCGGCGAGTCGTGCTCCATAGCCCGGGCGAACAGGAACTCGTCGAGGTCCTTCCACTCGGCGGTGTCCATCGACCGCCAGTCGGCGTAGCCGGCCACCTCCCGCAGATGATCCGTCCGGGTCTGCTCCCGCTCGCCGTACCCGCGCAGCTCGCCCATCGCGATCCCAAGCTGCTGCGACAACCGGCCCACCGCAGCGTCCGGAACAAGCGCCACCTCATCGGGCACGAACCCGAGCCACGGCAGCGTACACAGCTGGACCGCCACGCCCAGCACGTTGCCGCCGGTCCGGAACTGACGCACGAACGCCTCGTCCGCACCGGGGCAACGTGAAGTACCGGATCAGCTCCGCCACGCGGCGGCCGAGACCCGGGTGGCCGCGTTACCGTGGGCGGGGGAGGTGCCGGCGGATGGACAACTGGGAAGCGACGGTCGAGGCACGGATCCGCACGGCCCAGGAACAGGGCGAGTTCGACAACCTGCCCGGGACGGGCAAGCCGATTCCGGGCCGCGGCCAGCCGTACGACGAGTCGTGGTGGATCAGGAGCTTCCTGGAGCGGGAGAAGATCCCCACCGACCTGCTGCTGCCCACGCCCCTGCGACTGCGCCGGCGGATCGAGCAGGTGCCCGACGAGGTGCGGGACCTGCCCACCGAGGAATCGGTGCGCGCGTTCGTCGCCGCCCTCAACGCCGAGATCGTCTCCTGGCTGCGGACGCCCACCGGCCCCCGGGTCGCGGTGCGCCCGGTCAACGCCGACGAGGTCGTACGCCGCTGGCGGGCCGAGCGGGCGGAAGCCGTTGCCGGCGCGTCGGCAGCGGCGCCTCCGCCGGCCCCGCCCCGACGGGGCTGGCGACCGCCCTGGCGCCGCCGGGCGGGCTAGCCCCTGCTCACCCCACCGCCGCCTGCCACGACCAGGACGTGCGCCGGGCGTGGCCGGGCAGCTCACCGCGGCCCGTCAGCCACCGCAGCACCTGCGGCGCGGGCCCGGCGGGCGCGTCCGGGAAGAGCCGGCCCACCACGGCGGCGCTGAGCCGCTCCGGTGGCTGCCAGGGCACACCGAGACCACGGGCGATGTCGTCGGTGTGCAGCAGCACCTCCGCCACCCCCATCGTCGCGAAGCCCGCCGGATCGCAGGGGCCGTAGTGCCACGCCCGGGTGGCCGGCGCGGCGGCGTCGACCGCCGCCCGCAGCAGACCGCCACAGGCGACGACGACCCGCAGCACCTCGACCGGGCCGGCGGCGGGCGCGACGACCAGGTCGAAGGGCAGGTAGCCGTCGTCGGGCCGCCCGCTGACCTGGCCCGCGTACGCCAGCAGGTCGTGTGCCACGTGCGCGGCGGTGGTCCAGCAGCTCCACTCCAGCCCGCCGGCGGGCACCGTCCAGTCCCGTCCGGTGTGCGGGCCGAGCACCGTCGTCATCTCGGTCACCGCCCGGTCCACGTCGACGCCGGTCAGCTCAGGCATCCCCCGACCGTGCCACCGCGCCATGGCCCCCGGCAAGCCGGTTACCGGTTGCCCGTCGGCGTCGCCCGGCACTACGGTGGGGCCGTGACTGCCGGGTCGGCCATGGGCCACGAGCGGACAGGGCACCCGGCCATCAGGTGAGCCGCGGGCGGGCCCGTAGCCCGCCGACGCCCCGCACCCGCCGGTGTCGACACACGTTCACCGGATCACGCGCGAGCACCCGTTCACCGCCCACGCCGGCCCTACATCGGCGTACCCACACTCTCGCCGCCACCCGATCGCCGGGCGGGCGATCCACCGTGGCCGCACCCTCCTGCCCGACAGAGAGCAGAAACGTTGCCGAACGACTTCAACCAGCAGATCATCGACGAGTTCCGCGCCAACGCCGGCCGGGTCGGCGGGCCGTTCGAGGGGGCCCGGCTGATCCTGCTCACCACCACCGGGGCCCGCACCGGTGCCCCGCACACCACCCCCGTCGGCTACCTGCCCGACACCGAACGCATCCTCGTCATCGCTTCGGCCGGTGGCGGCCCGAGGCACCCGGACTGGTACCGCAACCTCCTCGCCGACCCGCTCGTCACCGTGGAGGACGGGGTCTTCACGTACCAGGCGCGGGCGGTCGTGCTGTCCGGCGCCGAGCGCGAAAGGATCTTCGCCCGGGCGGTGGAGGCGGATCCGGGCTGGGCCGCGTACCAGGCGAAGACCTCGCGGGTGATTCCCGTGGTGGCCCTGCACCAGGTGGCGGGCGGGCCGCCGGAGGCAGCGTCGTGGGGCGCGGCGCTCAAGCTGATCCATGACGCGTTCCGCCGGGAGCTGGCGCTGATCCGCGACGAGGTGGCCCGTTCCGGCCCGGGCCTGGGCGCACAGCTACGGGTTAACTGCCTGACCGTCTGCCAGGGCCTGCACCATCACCACCGCAACGAGGACGCCGGCATGTTCGCCGCGCTGGACGGGCAGCGCCCCGACCTCGCCCCGACCCTGGACCGGCTGCGGGAGGAACACCGCCGGGTCGCGGCGCTCGTCGAGCGCCTTCAGCGGGTGATCGGCGACCCGGCCGCCGACCCGGCTGGGGTCCGCCGGGAGGTCGAGGATCTCATCACCGAACTGGAGGCCCACCTGACGTACGAGGAGGAGCAGCTCATTCCCGTCCTCGACGGGACGGACCAGGCGTAGCCGGGCGGGGTGGCACCGGCGTCGGCGCGGGTGCCGCCCCGCACCGTCCGGCCCGTACCGTGCGCCGGCGCCGCCCGACCCCCGGCAGCGATCGGCGCGGATTGCACCCGGATTTGAGGGTCATGGCCTCAGCAGGCAACAAAATCGGGCGTAAGTCTCAACTAGCACTTCAATGAAAAAATTGAGGCATGGACGCTGGGGAGATGACTCGGTACATCTGCGAGACCTTCGACGGGGTGAACCTTCTGGAGGCGAACGGGGACAGCTTCTTCGTCTACGACCCCGACCGTGACCTGCCCGCCGAGCGGCAGTTGCCGTTCGCGACGATCGTGACGGGCGACCACTACGACAACGCGTCCGCGCTGGGCAGGCCGGGCGCGTGGCGGCTCAACATCGGGTTGACCCGTTCGGCGTACGACGCGCTGTTCCCGCGACGGGCCGACCCGGGCACCGACGTCGACCACACGGCACCGGACGTCCTGTTGCCGCATCCGGTCTACGCGTCACAGCACTGGGTGTGCGTGGTGAATCCCGACGCGGCGACCGGGGAAGCGGTGCGGCGACTGCTGGCCGGGGCGTACGACTTCGCAGCCCGCAAGCACGCCAAGCATCGGGCCCGCCATCGTGGTTCTGCCGCTCCTCGCTGACGAGTGGCGGTTCGACCCGGGCCTGCTGCTGCGCGCCGACCTCGGTGGCCCGGTCAGGACCTCCGCCACAGCATCGCGACGGCCACCAGCCCTGCCAGGCAGGGTGCCACTGTGAGCCATCCCAGCAGCGGCGCCAGGCCGGTATCGCCGGACGTGTCCTTGACGAGCAGTCCCGTCAGCGCGACCGAGGTCCCGAGCGCGAACGCTGCGGTGGCCGCCCAGCGGGCCCACCGCCTGCCGGACCTGACCGCCCACATGGTCCAGGCCCAGCTGCCGACGCCGAGCACGCCGACGACGGTGAGGATGATCAGGTACGTCGTGACGGCCGAGTCGACGCGCTCCGGGGAGTACGTCGGGTAGCCGGTCCGGATGTGGTCGGCCAGCACGTGTGCCGTGGCACGGTCGACGTACGGCGCGATCGTCGCGACGACGGTGAGCGCCAACCCGACGTACATCACGGCGAGGTGTCTGGCGGGTCCCGATGGTGGACGGTGGGCGTTCCTGGGGGACATGACCGCTCCCTTCCAAAACCTACGTCGTAGGTTTCTGCTGCGCAGCGTATGTTCTACGGTGTAGGTTTGGCAAGCGGAGGGAGCGGACGTGGCCAGACGCACGCAGGGCGTGTCGGCGGGGCTCGACCGCGAGCGCATCGCGGCCGTCGCCGTCGCACTCGTCGACCGCGACGGCTTGGAGCGATTCGGGGTGCGGCGGCTCGCGGAGGAACTCGGAGTCGACCCCATGTCGATCTACCACCATCTCAAGGGCAAGGCGGCACTGCTGGACGCGATATCCGAGGCCGTCCTCGCCGAGGTGGCCGGTGGTGAGGACGACACGTCAGGCAGCTGGGAGGAGATCACCCGCGCGACGGCACGCAGGTACCGGGAGATGGCCTACCGGCACCCCAGGGTGTTCCCGCTGCTGGCCACGCGCGCCCAGACCTCACCGGTGGCTCTCACCGGCCTGGAACGAATGGTCAGCGCGATGCGTGCGGCCGGTCTGCCCGACCAGGTGGTCGCGGACGCGCCGCTGATGCTGTTCGGCTTCCTCAACGGGTATCTGCTGGCGGTTCTCAGCGGCGAACCCGACGGGATCGGTGCCGTGCCCGCGATCGACGCCGCCGCCTACCCGACGATGGCCACCCTCATGCCCCTGCAGGCCGGCTTCGGGTCCCCGGCGGAGTTCGACCGGATGCTCGACACCGTGCTCGACGGGATCCGGAACCGGGCTGCGCGACCGGATGGACCGGGGCCGGCCCAACGGGTCTCGTCCTGAGGCAGGTCGGCGCGTTGCGCGGCCGGTCTGTCACACCTCGCAGTTAACGTCGGCGGGTCTGTCGTGAGGCAGGCCCGCCGAGGACGAGGGGACGCCGCTCATGTCGCGCAACACGCAGACCGTCGAGACCTACCTGGACGGTTTCCGCAAGAACGACCACGCGCAGATCCTGTCCTGCCTGACCGACGACATCGAGTGGACGGTCTACGGCGCCTTCCACCTCAAGGGCAAGGAGGCCTACGACGCCGCGATCGAGGGCCCCGGTTTCGTGCCGCCACCGCGGTTGGAGGTCGTACGCATGGTGGAGCAGGGCGACACGGTCATGGCGGAGCTGGTCGGCTCGGTGCGGCGCGACACCGGCGAGGAGATGCGCATGTCGATGGCCGAGGTGTTCGTCATGCGCGACGGCAGGATCGCCGAGCGCCGTGCGTGGGTGATCGAGCTGAAGGAGAACGACCACCGCTGACGGGTGAAGGGGTCAGCCGGGTTTGATCTGGCCGAGCTGCACGAGCAGCTGCACCCCTCGGTACACCTCGACCATGTCCCGGCCGGTGAACGTCACCGTACGCGCGCCAGGGGCGCGGGTGAAACCAGGAACCAGTGTTGCCTGGTCCACGGTCGTCGGGCTGTACAGGTCGACCTCGACTTCGACGGGCCCGGTGAGGGTCAGCGGCGCCACCTCGGCGCGTCGGCTCACCGCCGTGGCGGCTGCCCGCCGAAGGCGCTCCTGGGCCTCAGCGGGGTGCAGCGTAACCGCCGCCGCCTGGCCCAGCGCACGCTTGACCTCGACCGTCACCGCGTCGGGCACCACGTCGCTCAGCTCTGCGCACGCGACGTCGTCACCGCTGATCAGCACCACCGGCACACCGAAGTGACCCGCCACGGCGGCGTTCATGCCGATCTCGCCTGTCGGCCGCCCGTCGAGCCGTACGTCGAGCACCGCGTCGCTCATCGTGTGGGCGAGCACCGCCGGCCCCGCACCGGCGCGCGCGTGGTACCCGACCAGCAGCAGCGCGTCGACGCCCACCTCGAGCCCGGCCACCATGCTCAGCGGCCGGGGTCTGCCGCGGACGAGCCGTGCCCGCCGGTCGAGCTCCTCGGGCAGGAGGTTGCGGAAGGGCCCGTGTGCGTCTGCCACCAGCACGTCCGCGTCAGGCTCCGCGTCGAGCACTCCAAGGATCGCCGCGTTCACCTCGGCCGTCATCAGCCTGCGTGAGCGCTCGTAGTCGTAGCCACCCGGATTCGTCTCCGTCGGGTGGACGATTCCCGATATTCCCTCCATGTCGGCCGAGATCAGCACCGTGGGTTCCGTCGTCATCACCTCACCGTACTGATCCGGGTGCCTGCCCGCGTCCCGCGCAGGCCCTTCGATGCGTGGGAGCGGGTCGACGGTACTGACGCTGCCAGCGGTCAGCTCTGCTGGTAGTTGACCGCCGCGAAGCCGCAGGGCGCGTGCAGGTGCAGGTAGTAGGCGCCCTCACCGAAGTCCACGTCGGCCCCGCCGACGAGGCCGAGGTAGTCCATCGGCTGCTGGCAGGCGGGGCAGTCGACGTGCTCGGCGTCCTGGATCCAGTCGGGATGGCCGCCCAGGGTCGAGCCGCCTTCGTCCCACGCGCTGGCTTGGAACGGCGAGGCCCGGCGTGGGCCGACGGCCGCACGCACGGCTGGCGGGTCTTCCGGCTCGGTGGTGACCGGCGCGTAGTCCGGGCGGCTGTTGCCCGTCCACCAGACGGCGTCGCCGTCGGGCGTGACCTGGCAGTACAGCGTCGTATAGCAGGCGCAGAGGTGGCAGGTCACGATCCTCAGCCGGCCGGCCCAGCCGGTGTGGGCCAGGACCTCGCCCGCCTCGGAGGTGTCGGTGTCGAGGTCGGCGACGGTCCACAGCGGGGAGGCGCACCACGGGCAGGCAGGGCCGCCGACGGGCCTTGGCACCTCACTCATGGTGATGCGGTACGCCGAAGGGGCGCACAGCTCCCGGCGGCTGCCGTCGGGAGCGACCGTCCAACCGGCCTGGCGGGCGTAGGCCAGCGCCCCGACGTGCAGTTTGTCCGCGCCGGCCGGCGGCTGCTCCTGCCAGCGCCGCAGGGCCTGCTCAGCGCGCGGATCGGCGGCGTGCGCGAGGATGAGCAACAGATGGTTGAGCAGGTGCGGTGCCCGGCCGGCGTCGACGTCGTCGATGATCCGGCGGACCACGTCTCCGGTCGCGCCGCGATACAAGCTCGGTGGCCACAGTACGCCCGCGTCGAGCAACGGACCCAACTGCCCAGTGAGTCGTGTCGGCTCGGCGGCGGCGATCTCGATCAGTTCCTCGAGCGCGGCGTCGTCGCCGGCTCCGGCCGCCCGGACCAGTTCCTCGATCATGGCAGCATGCTAGCCAGGCGGTACGTCAACCAGGCTTGTCGGCGTGGCGTCCATCGGGCCGCCGCAGGTGCGTGTTGGTGGTGAGGTCCTCCAGCCGAGCCCCTGCCCACGCTAGGGGTCCCCGGCTCAGCGGTTGTCGCCGCTGCCGCCCAGCACGCCACGGCCCTGGCGGCTGGCCAGCTTGGCCAGGTTGGCGGTCGCGATGTCGTCCAGCGTGAGATCGAGGTAGTCGGCGAGCACCGCCACGTACCAGAGGACGTCACCGAGTTCCTTGGCGATGTCGGCCCGGTCGATGCGCGACTCGTCGCTGTCGAGGTCGCGGACCCACTTCTTGAACTTCTCGGCGATCTCACCGGACTCGCCGACCAGCCCGAGCACCAGGTGGAGCAGTTCGTTCTTCTTGTCGCGCGGGGCGGCCGTACGGAGGGCGCCCCGCTGGTACTCGTCCAGGTCCATGGCGGACCAGTATGGACGAGCCTCCCCTGAGAAGCGACAACCCCCGCCTCAGCTCAGCCCCGACGGGGGAGGCCCGCCCTCCTAGGCGGATTAATGGATTACCGGTAATGACAATCCAATAATGAGCTGGGACAAAGGGGGTGAATCGGCCAGACATCATAATGACAGTTATGGTGGCATCGACGGATGGCCCTGCACCGTCGACGCCACCGTGGTGCGACCGGAGGAGGCGCGAGCCCGGTGTTCGTTCTCAGTGACTGGTGGCTATCGGCCCGGGCATGCCCCGGCACGCCCCCGAAAAGCTGCGGCCCCTCCGTCGCCGGAGGGGCCGCAGCCGGTTTTGGTCAATCTCTAGGGTGGGGCCCTGCGTCGTGACGGTCAGACCACCGTGCAGGCGACGCCGTTGAGGGTGAAGGCAGTCGGCTCGGCGGTGTTGCCGCTGGTGTTGGCCTGGAAGCCGATGTTGATGGTGGCCCCGGGGGCGATCGCGGCGTTGTAGTCGACGTTACGGGCGTTCACCTGACCGCTGGACGGGGAGTAGGTGGCACCCCAGCCCGAGGTGATCGACTGGCCCGAGGGCAGGTTGAAGGCCAACGTCCAGCCGTTGATCGCCGAGGTGCCGGTGTTGGTGATGTCGATGCTGGCCGTGAAGCCGGAGCCCCAGGAGTTCATCGTGTAGGCGACCCGGGGACCCGTGCCCCCGCCCGGGGGCGGGGTGACGGTGGGCGTGGGGGTCGGGCTGGGCGGCGGGGTGCCGTTCACGCTGGTCACGAAGGTCATGATGCTTCGGGCGGGCAGCGTGACGGTGAGGGAGCCGTTCGACATGGTGAGCGCGCTCTGGGGCGCGACGGTCCGGCTCGCGTCGGTCAGCCAGTTCGAGACGCTGCCGGAAGCGGTGGTGCCCGACAGGGTGAACTGCTGGCTCACCGACGAGGTGTTCTTGTTGACGGCGACGATGACGACGGTGTCGCCGCCCCGGTACGCCGAGACGTAGACGTTCGATGCCGGGTTCGCCGTCGCGTCGATCCGGATGTAGCCGGGCCGGACGAACCGGGCGAAGTGCGCCATCATGGCACCCCGCTTGCTGACCTGGCCGTCCTCCCGCATGGGGCCGTAGCTGCGCCGCAGATACCACCAGACGTACGCCTGGAACTCGGCGTCCACCATGGCGCGGTGGATGTGCTCGCCCACGTCGAGCGCCTCGGGCCAGGCGTCGCCCGAGTTGGTGTTGCTGTTGGGGTAGTAGACCTCGGTCATCCAGAGCTCTTTGCCCGCGCCCCTCTGCTTGAAGAGGGGGTACGGGAAGTTCGAGTACGACGTCCCGTAGAGGTGGGCCCCGATGATGTCGACGTTGGCCAGCGCCGTCGGGTCGTTGAGAATCGGGTCCGACACGGACTTGATGTACTGGAACGACTCGGGTGCCATGACCCGGGTGCTGATCGAGCCGGCGTTCTCCCGCAGGAACTTGACCATCTCGGCGGAGGTCCACCACGTCCAGTCGTGCGCGTAGTCGGGCTCGTTCTGCACCGAGATGCTGTACAGGGGCACCCCGTTGTTGCGCATGTACGTGGTGAAGTCGTTGAGGTGCTGCGCATAGGCGGCGTACGAGCTGTAGCGGAGCCGCTTCGCATCGGTCTGGCTGCCGCGGGTGAAGGTCTCGATCATGCTGGCGGGCGGGTTCCACGGCGAGGCGAAGACGGTCACCCCGAGCTCGGCCGCGCGCTTCGCCGTCGCGAGGTCACGGCCGAAGTCAGCCGAGCTCTCGCCGACGGGAATCCGCAGGATGGAGAAGCCCAGCCGACCCTCGCCGGTGCCGAACGCCGTCTCCCGCTGCGCGGCCGTCAGGTCGCCGATCCAGGCCGCGTGGGCCATGGCACCATAGCCCTTGATCGTCTGCCGCTGCGCCGACAGGTTGATGGTCGCCGCCGCGGCCGAGGCTCCCGTGGCTCCCAGCAGGGTGGTCGCCGCTGCCGCGACCGGCACGGCCCCCATCGTCGTCAGGACGGCTCTCCGGCTCAGCAATCGCCGCTCGCCGCTGACCGGCCCCTTCTGATCGTGCGTCATTCTGCGTCCTCCTGGCTGGTGGTGGTGATACGCGCGTGCCCCGGTCCGGTCCGGACCGGTCAGCGCCGCCCTGGGGACCGCCCTTGACCCCGGCGTCAATGACCCGTCGGCTCTCATCGACTGACGCCGCTGTTAGCGTTAACAGGTCGTGAGTTTAGGTTCCGGCGCAGGGCGGGTCAAGCACGGGGAGGGCCACTGAGCAGGCGAACCGGCCCAGGCGACGACCCGCAACGGCTGACCACCAGCAGAACGATCACAGGACGCGCCACACCCCCGCACTGCGCGTCGATCTTGCAGTTGGTACTCCAACGTCAGTTGGCCTGTCTGCGCTGGTAGTGGGCTCGTCGGGCTCGGGCTCGGGCTGTTCGTCGCCAGATCGACCAGTGCAGGATTTGCTCTGGTGAAAGCGTCACGGCGAGGACGAGGGCGTAGAGGAGTCGGCGGATGTCGGCGACGGTCAGCGCGACGATCTCCGAGTCGGTGTTGGGTTGCTGCGTGGTGGCGGCGAGGATGGTCAGGACGGCGAGGGTGAGCATGGCCAATCTGACGAGCCGCACGCTCAGGCATACCAACTGTTCGGGACCGGTGAGCTGATAAACCAGGGTCGTTCCGGAGGTACGGCCTACCGCAACAGCCCACGCTCGTCGACGTGGCGAGTCGGGTCGGTTCGGTGCCTTCGCTGGTGGTGCGCTTGTTTGGCGCGGAACTGGTGTTCGACTGGGTATCGGCGAACGGGTGTAGTCACCGGACCGCTAGTACCCCGACCTCGACGCTCCGACCGCAGGGTGTCCTTCGACGCCGCGGCGCGGCCGTTCGCTATGGTGGAGAGCGCCGCGCACCTGTCAGGAAGAGCCCGATGGACATCACCGCTGCCGCGATGCTGCCTGCGCAGCTCGCCAGCCGCGTCACCGACACCGCGCTATTCACCTACTACGACGACCAGAGTGGTGAGCGCACCGAGCTGTCCGTCGCGCAGTTGGGCGGCTGGGCCGCACGAACGATGAGGCTGCTCCAGCAGGGTTGCGGATTGGGCACCGGCAGCAGAGTCGCCATACTCCTGCCTCCGCACTGGCAGACCGCCGCCGTCTTTCTTGGCGCGTGGGCGGCAGGCATGGCCACCACTTTCCATCCGGTCCCCGGATTGCCGGCGACGAGTTCAGGCGGTCGAGAGACCTTCGACGCCACATTCGTGTCGGCGAAGAGGGTCGGCGACTGGCTCGAAGACAAACCAGAGGCTCGGCATCAATTCGTTCTCGGACTCACAGCGGACGCTTTCGCAGGGTCAGGCGATCCCACCGGTTACCGTGATTACCTCACCGAAGCGGGCAGATATCCCGACAGCATGCCATCGCCTTCGGACCTTGCCGCCAATGGCCCGGCGTTGGTCGATGACTCCCCGTACGAGGAGTGGGACAGGCTGACGCAGAGCATTGTCGAGTCCCTCGGGCTTCGGCCTGGCGACCGCCTTCTGATCGACGCGGCCAAGCACGAGCATCCGGTGTGGTGGCTACTGGCACCGTTGGCCGTCGGTGCCTCGGTGGTGCTGTGTGCCAACCTTGATCCGGCCCTGATCGCCGAGCGGTCCTCGGCCGAACGCGTCACTCGTATCCTCTGAGGACGTCAGCTCCCCGGATGCCCGATGCGATCTTTGCCCATCCTCTCCTCGCACGTGTCTACGACGTTTTCGATGGGGACCGCGACGATCTGGTGACCTACCTCGCGATCGCCGACAGGTTGACCGCGAGCCTCGTCCTTGACGTCGGTTGCGGGACAGGATCCCTGGCGGTCCTGTTCGCTGGCTCCGGCTACCACGTCGTGGGCGTCGACCCGGCCGAAGCATCACTGAAGATCGCGAAGTCCAAAGATCCGGCGGGGAGGATCCGCTGGATCCACGGCGACGCCACGGCACTGCCGGCGCTCGATGCCGACCTGGCGACGATGACCGGGAACGTGGCCCAGGTCTTCCTCACCGACGACGACTGGGCGCAGACCCTCCGGGGCATCCACGCCGCCCTTCGTCCGAACGGCCACCTCGTCTTCGAAACCAGACGCCCCGAACATCGGGCATGGGAGAAGTGGACGATGGACGTCGATCCGGTCACCCTCGATGTCCCCGGCATCGGACCGGTGGAACGACGTTTTGAGGTCACCGGCGTCAGCCTTCCGTTCGTCTCCTTCCGACACGCCTACCGGTTCCTGACCGGCGGCATGGTCGTCACGTCGGACTCGACCCTCCGGTTTCGCAGCCGCGACGAGGTCGAATCGAGCCTGGCAGCCAACGGTTACCGGGTCCTCGACGTGCGGGAGGCACCCGACCGCCCGGGTCGGGAGTACGTGTTCATCTGCCAGGCGACCTGACGATGCCGCCTATCAGCCGGCAACGGTGTCGAACGGCCGAGCAGGTAGGACCGGAGAGTCTCATCGAAACGACCTCTCAGCGGACGTCGGTCGGCTCCGCCCGATCGCCGGCGGCTTGCCGTACCAGATCGACACAGGCATCCGCGCTCATCGACCGGCCACGCTCGAAGTCGACCGCGAACTCCTCGGCGCCGATCGCGGCCATCACCTTCGTCGCGATGCGGTCCACGTCGGCCTGTTCGGCGGGCGGGAGCGGGGCCCGCGCGGTCTGCCGCACGGCGGCCGCGGCGCCGAGCAGCCGGGCGGCGGGCCGGTTGTTGCCGACGAGCGCCTGCACTCCGGCCAGCCCTTCGAGGGTCAGCACCACCCCGCGTGGGTCGCCCTCCAGTTGCCGCGCGACGTGCAGGCCCTCCAGGTGCAGGCGTTGCGCCGCCACGGCGTCGCCGCGCTGCTCGGCGATGAAGCCGAGTTCCGGCAGGATCAGCGCCAGCGGAAGGGTGTCGCCCCGCTGGTAGTTCTCGCGGGGCAACCACTTCAGCACGGTACGCAGGTGTTCCTCGGCCGCATCGAGCCGGCCCTCGCGCCGGGCCGCGATCCCCAGGCCCATCTCGGCGAAGATTTCGCCCGGCTTGTAGCCGTGTTCGACGGCCAGCCGACGGGCCCGTTGGTGCAGCTGTCTGGACTCCTCGAAGTCGCCGCGCAGCATGGCGATCCGACCGAGCCACGACAGCCGGCTCGACGCCTCCGGCCACAGGCCCAGCCGCTCGGCGGTACGCAACCCGTCCCGATGTATGCGTGCGGCCCGGTCATGGTCGCCCCGTACCTCGGCCAGAGTCGCCAGCGAGTCGGTGACCTGCAACTGCCCCCAGCTGTCACCGAGTTCCGCGAAGATGAGCGCGCTCTGCTCGCCGTGTCGCTGCAACGCGGCCAGGTCCCCGCGCACCATGCCGTGCTTGGCCAGGGTGCTCAGCGCCGCCGCCTCGCCCCAGCGGTCGCCGCACCGCCGGAAGTCCTCCAGGGCCCGGCGCACCAACTCGGTGCTCGTGGTCAGGTCGCCGAAGTCGGACTGGACGAACCCGAGGAACCACTGCGCCCGCGGGTAGCCGACCGGGTCGTCCAGCCCTTCGTACAGCTCCAGGGCCTTGAGGCCGGCCTCGATCGCGTTGGACTGGTCCCCGGCCACCGAGGCCAGCCCGGCCCGCCAGACAGCGGCGCGGGCCCGCGCCGCCGTCATCATCGGTCCCGGGATCTCCAGTGCCGCGGTCAACTGGCGCAGGCCCTCGCGTAACCGGCCGCGCAGGAACCAGTACCAGGTCAGCGCGTTGGTCAGGCGCAGGGCCTCGTCGACCAGGCCATCGCGTACGACGCTCTCGTGGGTGGCGCGCAGGTTGGCGCTCTCCTCGTCGAGGCGAGCCAGCCAGAGCTGTTGGGCCGGGCCGTGCAGGTGCTGCGCGGCCTGTTCCGCCAGGTCGAGGTAGTACGTCCGGCAGCGGCGGCGGACCTGCTCGGCCTCGCCCGCCTCCGCCAGCCGGGCGAGGCAGTAGTCCGCGATGGACTGCATCAGGCGGTAGCGACGTTCACCGGCCGCCTCGGTGGTGACGACGAGGCAGCGGTCCACCAACCGGGTCAGCAGGTCGAGGACGTCCACGCCGGCCACGGCACCGCCGGCGCAGACGACCTCGGCGGCGTCCAGGGTGCACCCGTCGGCGTGCGGCGCGAGCCGGCGCAGGACGACGCGTTCCGGCTCCGACAGCAGCTCCCAGCTCCAGTCGATCATGCCGCGGAGCGTCTGCTGGCGCGGCGGTGCCGCCCGGTGGCCGGTGGCCAGCAGCCGGAAGCGGTCGTCGAGCCGGGAGACCATGGTGTGCACACCCAGCGCCCGGACCTTGGTGGCGGCCAACTCCAGGGCGAGAGGAATGCCGTCGAGCCGACGGCAGAGCACCGCGACGGCCGCCGCGTTGAGGTGGTCGAGCCGGAAGCCGGGTGCCGCGGCCACGGCCCGGGCCACGAACAGCCGGACGGCACCGTAGCGCAGCAGCGCGTCGGGCTGTGCGATGACGGCCGGCGGGGGCAGCTCGAGCGGCGGCACCGACCAGAGTGTCTCGCCGGGCACGCCCAGCGGCTCCCGGCTGGTGGCCAGTACGCGCAGACCCGGCACGGCCCGCAACAGGTCCTGCGTCACCTCGGCGACCGCGTCGACCAGATGCTCACAGTTGTCCAGGAGAAGCAGCATCCGTTTGCCGTCGAGCGCCGCCCGCAGGTGTTCCACCGGCGGCAGCGGCGAGGTCTCCCGGATGCCCAGCACTGTCGTGATCGCGCTGACGACGGAACTGATCCCGTCGGCCGAGCCGGCGCGGCCGAGCGGGGCGAGCTCGACCATCCACACACCGTCCGGGCAGGCGGCCAACTGCTCGCCGGCGGCGTGGATCGCCAGCCGGGTCTTGCCCACACCTCCCGGCCCGACGAGGGTCAGCAGTCGCTCGGCGCCGAGCAGTGCCGCCACCTCGACCGTGGCGTCGTCGCGGCCGACCAGCTCGGTGATCGGGGCGGTCAGGTTGGTCAGCCGCCGCACCGGTGCCACGACCGGCGCGACCCTCGGCGCGGCGAGCGCCTGGTCCTGCCGCAGCATGCAGCGGTGGAGCTCGACCAGGTCCGGGCCGGGTTCGACGCCCAGCTCGTCGGCCAGGCGGACGTGCAACTCCCGGTAGCTGGCGAGCGCCTCGCTCTGGCGGCCGGACCGGTACAGGGCCCGCATGTGCAGGCCCCGAAGCCCTTCCCGGTACGGATGTCGGCTCACCAGGTCGCCCAGCTCGGCGATCAGCGGATCGCTGTCGTCCAACTCCAGCCGCGCCTGCGTGTGCTCCTCGATGGCGGTCAGCCGCTCCTCCTCCAGGCGGGCGGCCACCGGCTGGGCGAAGGACCAGTCGGCGAAGTCGACCAGGGCCGGCCCGCGCCAGAGCCGGAGCGCGTCGGCCAGCCACTCGGCCCGGGATCGGGGATCCCGGGTCGTACGGGCACGGCGGGTCAGCATCGCGAACTCGCTGGCGTCGGTGACGCCGGGACCCGTCCGCAGCAGGTACCCGGGCGGTTGGGAGATCAGCATCGTCCGGGCACCGGGCTCGGCCTGCTCCAGGACGCGCCGTAACCGGGAGACCTTCACCTGCAGCGCGCCGGCGGGGTCGCGTGGGACGTCGTCGCCCCACAGATCGGCGATCAGGCGGTCGGTCGTCAGCAGTTGGCCTTCGTGCGCCAGGAGGTCGGCCAGCAGAGCCCGGACTTTCATCTCGGGAATCTGGACCTGCTCACCACCAGTGGCCCACACGTCGAGTGAGCCCAATATCCGAAAACGCACGTTGTAACGGTAGCGTGACTTCGTCGCCAGAGGCTTTCACCACGTTCGACAATTCCGTGGCGGCCGACCGACAGCTCACCGACAGCAGGCCGACAGTCCCCACGATCACGCTGACGACGCAGTGCGGTGTCGGCGGAGGCACATCGATCGTGTGAAGGCGGGCTTACTCATGGGCGACGACGACCGGCCACGGATGGTCGTGGCCGGCAGCCCCCGCGCCCGACGACGGCAGACCGGCCGCGAGGAGCGCCGGGCCCGGTCCGTGACAGGGGTCGTCGACGGCCGATCCTTTGGCCTTCCCAGGACTGGCCCGGTGGCTCCGGAGGGACTCCACCCGGCCGCACGTCGTGGCACCGTCGGCAACCACTCACAGGGAGCACGTCGACACGGACAGTATGCGGCGAGAGCGGCGTGTCGCTCGACTCGCACCATGTCCGGCGCCCATGCTCGACCAATTCACGGCGCCCGTGGACTACCCCCGCCCCTGGTCCGCACTGTTTGGCGCGATTCAAGTTGTCAGAAAGGATTTCGATGAACGCGAACGTCTCTGCCGGCGAAGCCCCGCCGCAGGCCGGCCGCCGGGAATGGATCGGGCTGGCGGTGCTGGCACTGCCGACGCTGCTGTTGTCCCTGGACATCAGCGTGTTGAACCTGGCATTGCCGCACCTGAGCGCCGCGTTGGGCGCGACCAGCACCCAACAGTTGTGGATCGTGGACATCTACGGCTTCATGATCGCCGGTTTCCTGATCACCTGGGGGACGCTGGGCGACCGCATCGGCCGGCGCAAGCTCCTGCTGATCGGGGCGGCCCTGTTCGGCGCGGCCTCGGTGCTCGCCGCGTACGCCGACAGCGCCACGACGCTCATCGTGGCGCGTGCCCTGCTCGGCATCTCCGGTGCCACCCTGATGCCGTCGCTCCTGGCGCTGATCACCAACATGTTCAAGAACCCGAAGCAGCAGGGGCTGGCCATCGGAGTATGGATGAGCTGCTTCATGGGGGGCATGGCCATCGGCCCGGTGGTCGGTGGGGCGATGCTGGGAACCTTCTGGTGGGGTTCGGTGTTCCTCATCGGCCTGCCGGTCATGCTGCTGTTGCTGATCCTCGGCCCGATCCTGCTGCCGGAGTACAAGGCTCCCGAGGCCGGTCGGCTGGACCTGCTCAGCGCGGTGCTGTCGCTGGCCACCCTGCTGCCGGTCATCTACGGCGTGAAACAGTTGGCTGCGCACGGCTTCGGGGTGCCGCAACTGCTGTCGTTGCTGGTCGGCCTGGCCGTCGGTGTGGTGTTCGTGCTGCGCCAGCGCCGGCTCGAACACCCGCTGCTCGACCTGCGCCTGTTCGGTAACCGCACGCTGCGGGCCGCCCTCGGGGTCGCGCTGCTGTGCTCGGCGACCATGGGCGGCGTCACGCTGCTGGTGGCGATGTACCTTCAGCAGGTCGCCGGGCTGTCGCCGCTGGTCGCAGGCCTGTGGCTGGTGCCCTCGTTCGTCCTGGCCATCGTGGGCAACATGGCGGCCCCGGCCCTGGCGAGCAAGTTCAACCCCGCCTACACCATCGCCGGCGGCCTGCTGGTCACGGCCGTCGGGCTCGTCCTGTTGACCCAGGTCAGCAGCACCGGCGGCATTGCCCTGGTGGTGGCTGGTTACGCCATCGCCTTCGCCGGCACCAGCCCGATGGGTGTGCTGAGCACCCAGCTGGTCGTGGGATCGGCCCCACCGGAGAAGGCCGGGGGGGCGTCGGCGTTGTCCGAGACCAACGGGGAGTTCGGTATCGCGTTCGGCGTGGCGATCCTCGGCAGCCTGAGCGCCGCCGTCTACCAGGGACGCATGACCGACGCCGTGCCGGCCGGCGTGACGGCGGACGCCGCAGCGGAGGCACGCGACAGCCTGCCCGCCGCGACGAATGTCTCCGCCGACCTGCCCTCCCAGCTCGGCGGACAGCTGCTGGACGCGGCGCGGGACGCGTTCACCAGCAGCCTGCACACGGTCGCCCTGGTGTCGGCGGGTGCCATGGTCCTGTTCGCGATCCTGGCGGTGACGCTGCTGCGCAGGGCGGCGCCGGTCGCGGGTGGCGAGGGGCAGCCGGAGGAGACCGGCCGGCCCGCCGAATCCGTGGCGGGGTAGGACGTCAAGCTGCCGGCCGGCGGGAAACGGCTGGTGATGGTCCCCATGGCGGTCGGGCGGCATCCGCTGCCGCGACCGCCATGGGGACCGCTTCAGACGACGTGCACGGTGGGCACGTACAGGATCCACCGCCCGCCCCGCTCGCTGAACTCCCGCTCCTTGGCCATGATCTCCTCGGCGTGGTTCCACGCGAACAGCAGGGCGTAGTCGGGATAGGGGCGGCTGAACTCGTCCTGCGACCGGACCGGAATGCCCGAGCCCGGCGACAACCGGCCCTGCTTCTCCGGGGTGGAGTCGCAGACGTACGGGACGAGGTCCGGCCCGATCCCGCAGTAGTTCGTCACCGTGGCGCTCTTGGAGGTGGCCCCGTACCCGACCACCTGCTTGCCCTCGGCACGAAGTTCCCGCAGCAGCGTCACCAGGTCCTCCCGGATGGCGACGATGCGGTCGGCGAATCGCTCGTACGTCGCCATCTCCGCCAGGCCCTGCCGGCTCTCCCGCGCCAGCAGGTCCCGCACGGCCGGGGACGGGGTACGCACACCGGCCCGGGCGACCGTGTACCGGACCGAACCGCCGTGCACGTCGAGGTGCGCGACGTCGACCAGTTCCAGCCCGAACTGCGCCACCATCGCCTGGACCGATCGGGCCGCGAACAAATAGAAGTGCTCGTCGTAGAGCTGGTCGAAGGACGAGTGCGCGACGATGTCGCCGAGGTAGCGGTCCTCGAACATGAACACACCGGTCGGGCTGAGCAGTTCCGCCACACCGCGCAGAATCGTGTCGACGTACGGAATGTGGCTGATCACGTTGGCCGAGTAGATGACGTCCGCCGGCCCCTCGGCCGCCCGGATCGACGCGGCCGTGGACTCCTCGAAGAAGTCGACGCGGACCCGCACTCCCTCGGCGGCGGCCACCTCGGCGGCATCCCGTGACGGGTCCACCCCGAGGTGCCGTACGCCGGCCCCCCGGATGGTCCTCAGCATCACCCCGTCGTTGCTTCCGATCTCGACGATGAACGGATCCGGGCCGGCCAGCTCGGTCGCCAGGAGCCACTCGGCCACCTGCTCGAAGTGCTTGCGCATCAGCGCGGACCCGGACGCGCGGTACGGGTAGTCCGGTCGGAACATGCTCTCCCGGGGGCACTCGTCGCGCTGCTGCACCATCGTGCAGGATCGACAGATCCCCACCACCAGGTCGTACCGGATGCCGGCGACCGCGTCCCCGTCGCGGTAGAAGGCGTTGGAAATGGGCTGTGGACCGAAGTCAAACCATTGCCGCACCAATCCGCCGCATACCCTGCACGGGAACGTCTCCGCCGATGAGTTTTCGTCAGTCACGTCAGCCACCATTCGAGAAAAATCGGCCAGTGTGTCCGCGCGGCATGGTTCAGCGTGCCGCGCGGATGCTGCGCGGGCACCTTTCAAGGTGCCGCGCTGAGGCCGGGATCAGCGCGGTGAGCGTCCTGCCGGTGAACCGCAATCTCGAAGATGCAGAGGGGTTCGCGCGACGACCACGATCTATCTCTGTCCGTGCGCGCAGCCAGGAGATTCCATGCGAATGAGCCCTTCACAGGTCAAGACGACGAGCGCGGCCCGCAGTTACGGCAGATCCGTCGGGATCGGCGCCGTCCTACTCGGCCTGGTGCTCGCCATGGCGCCGCCGGCCGGGGCGGCCGTGACCCCGGCCGGCGGACTGTCGACGCCACCTGTCGCCCGCGACCAGCAGATCACGCTGATCACCGGCGACCGGGTCACCGTGTCCGCGGAGACCGGACGGGCCGCGATCAGCAGCGGGCCGGGCCGGGAAGGGCTGCGCTTCGTCACCCAGCGGGTGGACGGGAAGCTGACCGTGGTGCCGGAGGACGCCCGCCGGCTGATCGCCACGGGGCGGCTCGACCGGCGGCTGTTCGACGTGACCACCCTGATCACGGCCGGCTACGACGACCGGCGGCGTGCCGACCTGCCGGTGCGTCTGTCGACCGGAGCCCGGTCGGTCGTGGCGAAGGCGACCGCCGGGCGCACCTGGCGGGCGCTGGCGGACACCCTCGCCGCCGCCGACGCGCCCGGACTGCTGCTCGACGGGGTGGCGGCGCCGGCCGCCGCGCCGGTCACCGCCGCCGCCGTCCACACGCTGACGGTCCGGCACGTCGGCGGCGACGGCCGACCGGCCACGGACGCCGAGTCGCAGGTGCTGGGGCTGGACACCAAGGTCCGGGAGTACCTGAGCCCGACCGGCGGCGTCGCGACGATCGAGTTGCCGGAGGGCCGCTACACGCTGGTCGGTGACATCGTCGATGCCGAGTCGAACTGGCACCGCGTCGTACAGCCGACCCTCACCCTGGACCGGGACGTCACCGTCACGGTGGACGCGCGCACGACCCGGCCGGTGACCACCCGGGTGGAACGCCGCGACGCGCGACCGGCGCTTGTCGACGTCGGGTTCGACCGCAGGTACGGCGACGGGCAGGTGCACTCCCTGTCGCTCATCGCCGGCACGTTCGGCAAGGTGTTCACCGCGCACCTCGGTCCGTCGGCGACGGGGGAGGAGATGACCTCGGGGATCTCCTCGACCTGGGGTGTCCCCGGGCCGAGGGGCGACTTCCGTAACACCCCGTACACCTACAACCTGCTGAACACCCTGTCCGGGCGGTTCTTCACCGGGTTCCGACGGACGGTCGTCGACCGGGAGCTCGCCGCGCTGACCTCCTGGCACTACACGCAGGGGCCGGCACGTCAGGGCACCAAGGGCTGGTACGGGATGGCGCCGGGCTACTACGCCGTCTCCGGCACCCTCCTGCCGTACGACCTGCCGGCCCGGGTGACCCACCTGCTGGACACCCGCGACACGCAGTGGTCGGGGTCGTTCGGCGAGCAGATGCTGCTGGAGGGCGTACCCGTCTACGCCACGGCGATGGGCTCCGACTACAAGCCCTACCTGGCGGGCCAGCGGTACTCCGACCGGTGGAACGCCGCGGTCTTCGGCCCGTACTGGTTCCGGCCCGACCACGCCGCGGTGCGGGGCGACCGGATGTGGTTCGGGGCGCCGCTCTTCACCGACCAGGACAACCACCGGGCCGGATCACGGTCCGACCACGCGTCGATCCGGCTGTACCGCGACGGCGTCCTGCTGGGCACGTCCGCGGGTGGCCAGCTCAACGCGACCGTGCCCACGGGCCGGGCGGACTTCCGCATCCACAACGTCTCCGAGCGCGGGTCGATGTTCCTCATGTCCACCCGGGTCGACGCCACGTGGACCTTCACCGCCGACATCGACGCCACGGACACCGACCCGGTGCCCCTGCCGCTGTGGGTGGTGCGGTTCTTCCCCGAGGTGGACGAGACGAACCGGCTCGACGCCGGTCGGGTGGTCCGGATCCCGGTCTCGGTGGAGTCCCAGCCGCAGGCCGCGGTGGGCAGGCCGGGGCGGCTCGTGATCAGTGTCTCCGGTGACGGCGGCGCCAGCTGGCACCCGGCCCGCGTCGTGCCCGCCGGCCCGCGCGGTCACACCGCCGTGATCGTCCGTCCGGACGGGGCACGCAGCCTGTCCCTGCGCGCCCAGTTCACCGACAGTGACGGCAACTCGGTGGACCAGACCATCGACGACGCCCTGCACTTCCACCGCTGACCGGACCGGCCGAGAGGACCCCGATCCATGACTCCGTTCGCCATCACCCTGATGTCGCTCGGCCTGCTGGCCGCCGGTGGTGCGGCCGAACCCGCCCCGGGCACCACCGACACCACCTGCATCACCATGCCGACGACGCCCGCCCGGGACGGCTTCCGCGTCTTCTCGCAGGGCCACAACGGCTGCTCGGCGCCCACCACGCTCTGGCTCGTCCGGCACGGGGCCGACGGCTCACCGTGGCACTCCGCCACCGAGGTGGTCCTGATGCCCGGGGCCACCGGCCGGCTCGACCTGCCGTGCCGTGGCACCGGCACGCAGACGTACAGCGCGATCCAGTTCGACCCGAACATGGCCTTCAACCTGAGCACGCCGCGCGTCCTGATCACGTGCTGACCGACCATCGTTAGGAGATTTCCATGCGGGTCATGTTTCCGATCTGGCCGAATCCGTCTCACCTCTACCCGATCGTGCCGCTGGCGTGGGCGCTGCAGAGCGCCGGCCACGAGGTGTGCGTGCCGGCGCACCCGGACATCGCGGAGGCCGCGACCGCCGTCGGGCTGACCGCCGTGCCGCTGGGCGACCGGGCGAAGATGCCGGTGCCGATGGGACCCGGCCGTCCGTACGTGTCCGAACGGGCGCAGGTCGCCAGGACCACCGAGGCGCTGGGCGTCGCCGCCGACGAGCAGGAGGCGTGGGACTCGTTCAGCCAGTTCATGCTCCCGGCGATGTGGGACTTCCACCCGTACGGAGCCTCGCCGTCGCAGCCGCAGCAGGTGATGGACGCGCTGGTGGCGTACGCCCGCTCCTGGAAGCCCGACCTCGTGCTGTGGGACCCGTGCTTCCCCGGCGCAGCCGTGGCCGCGCGGGCGTGCGGCGCGGCCCAGGCCCGGTTCATCACCGCGCCCGACTACTGGGTCTACTCGCTCGACCTGTTGGCCGCCCGGGCCGGCAAGCTGGCCGCGAACGGATGTCAGGATCCGATGGTCGAGACGATGGGCCCGGTCGCCGAGCGCTACGGGGTCGAGTTCGACGCGGAACTGCTGCGCGGGCAGTGGACGGTCACGCCGCTGCCGGAGGCGATGCGTCTGCCGGTCGACACGCCCACCGACTCGGTGCGCTGGATCCCCTACTCCCAGCAGACCCCGGTGCCGAACTGGCTGTATCCGGTGCCGGAGCGTCCCCGGGTCGCCATCTCGCTCGGCCTGTCGTGGCGCAAGTACCTGGAGGGCGGTTGGAGCCACATCCCGACCCTGTTGTCCGCCGTGTCCGAGCTGGACATCGAGGCGGTGGCGACGCTGAACGCCAAGCAACTGGCCGAGGTGAGCAGCGTGCCGGCCAACGTACGCACGGTCGACTACCTGCCGCTCAACCAGCTGATGCCGACCTGCCAGGCGCTGATCCACCACGGCGGGTTCGCCAGCTACGCGGCGGCGGCCGCGGTGGGCGTTCCCCAACTGGTCACCGACTCGCCGGAGGCGGCGGTGAACGCCGTCGCCGAGGGCGAGGCGATGAGCGCGACCAAGCACGCCGCTTCGCCGGTCACCGTCCGGCACGTGACCGCCCGGCAGGCGGGAATGGTGCTCGACATCGGCCGGCCGTCGGTCGACGCGATCCGGGATCAGATCACCCGTGTGCTCACCGACCAGACGTTCCAGGACGGCGCGGCCAGCGTGCACGCCGACTACCTGGCGGCGCCGAGTCCGAGCGAGGCGGTCGCGCTGCTCGAGGACCGGGTGACCCGTGGCATCGGCCGGTGACCTGCCATGATCAATGTCTTCCAGCCCGCGCTAGGCGCAGCGGAACTCGACGCCGTCGCCGAGACGTTCGCCAGTAACTGGCTCGGCTACGGGCCCCGGGCCGAGCGGTTCGAGGCGGAGTTCGCCAGCCACGTCGGCGTACCCCCCGAAAACATGATCTTCATCAACTCCGCCACGTCGGGCCTGTTCCTGGCCGTGGAGCTGCTCGGCCTGAGCCCGGGGGACGAGGTGGTCGTGCCCTCGGAGGGTTTCGTCGCCAACGCGAACGTCATCCTGACCGCCGGCGCCCGGCCGGTGTTCTGCGACGTCGACCCGCGCACGCTGAATCCGAGCGCGGCGGACGTGGAACGCGCCATGAGCCCCCGGACCAGGGCGGTGATGGTGCTGCACTACGGGGGTTACCCGGGGCAGATCGCGGAGATCGCCGAGTTGTGCCAACGGCGCGGTGTCACGCTGATCGAGGACGCGGCGTGCGCGCCGGCCTCCTCCGTGGACGGCCGCGCCTGCGGTTCCTTCGGCGACCTGGCCGTGTGGAGCTTCGACTCCCGTAAGATCATCACGACCGGTGACGGTGGGATGCTCTACGTCCGGGACCCGGCCCTGGCCCGGCGGGCGAACCGGCTGGCCTACCACGGGTTGGAGGACCGCACCGCCTTCACCACCGCGGCCAAGGTGTCCAGCCGCTGGTGGGACCTGCACGTCGACGAACCCGGTCGCCGGCTCATCGGCAACGACATGACCGCGGCGATCGGCAGCACCCAACTGCGCCGCATGCCCGAGTTCCTCCGCCGCCGACGCGAGATCGTGGAGACCTACGACGCGCTGCTGCGCGACGTCGACGGCGTCCGGCTACCGCCGCCGCTGCCCGCCGGGCACGTCACCTCGTACTACTTCTACTGGGTGCAGATGCCTGCGGCGATCCGCGACGACGTGGCCGAGGACATGTACAAGGCCGGCATCTACACCACGTTCCGCTACGCGCCGCTGCACCACGTTCCCCTCTTCGGGGGCGCCGACCTGCCCGGTACCGAGGAGGCGACCCGGACGACCCTGCTGCTTCCCCTGCACCAGGGACTCACCGACGCCGACGTACGGCTGGTGGCCGAGCAGCTGCGCAAGGCTGTCGAGTCCCGGTCGGTCGCGGGTCGGGGAGACTGACGCCGGCGCTGCCCGGTGGCAACCACCGTCGAGCGAAGGGAAAGCCGTGTTCGGTGCCGACCTCTCCGAGGTGTACGACCTGGTGTACGCCTCCCGTGGGCAGGACTTCGCGGCCGAGGCGACGCTGGTGGCCGAGCTGATCCGGGCACGCCGGCCGGACGCCGGGTCGCTGCTCGACGTCGGCTGCGGCACCGGTGAGCACCTGCGCTGGCTGCGCGGCCTGTTCGACCGGGTGGAGGGGGTCGACCTGTCGGCCGCGATGGTGGCGGTCGCCCGCGCCAAGCTGCCCGGGGTGCAGGTGCACGTCGCCGACATGTGCCGGCTGGACCTCGGGCGGCGCTTCGATGCGGTGATCTCACTGTCCACCGCCGTGGCGTACCTGCCGTCGGTCGAGGCGATGGGGCGTGCCGTCGCCCGGATGGCCGGACATCTGCACCCGGGCGGCGTGCTGCTCGTCGAACCCTGGTACTTCCCGGAGACCTTCCTCGACGGGCACATCGCCGCCGACATCATCCGGGGAGCGGACCGCACGATCTCCCGGGTGTCCCGTACCGAGCGGCTCGACAGCGCCGCCCGCATCGAGAGCCACTACGTGGTGGCGCACGCGGACGGTATCCGGCACTTCCGCGAGGACCAGGTCTTCGGGGTGTGGGCACGCGAGGATTACCTGGCGGCCTTCCACCAGGCTGGCTGCACCGCCGAGTACCTGCCGGACGTGCAGTCCGGGCGCGGGCTGTTCGTGGGCCGGGCACGGTGATCGCGCCCCGCCGGCAGCGGCGGGGCGCGATCCGGAGCCGGTGGTTCAGCGCAGGGACCGGGCGAAGGTCCGGAGGTCCTCGACCATCACCGCCGGCTGCTCCAGGGTGGCGAAGTGACCGCCCCGGGAGAACTCGCTCCAGTGGCTGATGGTCGGGTAGTCGCGCTCGGCGAGGGTCCGCACCGGCACGAAGTCCGGCTCGAACACCGCGACCCCGATCGGCACGGTGACCGGCGCGGGGGCGACCCCCGGTGTGAAGACGTCGCGCATGTAGCCGCGTGCCTCGTAGAACAGGTGCGCGGAGGAGGCCGCGGTGCCGGTGAGCCAGTAGAGCATCACGTTGGTGAGCATGAGGTCGCGGTCCACGGCGTCCTCGGGAGCGTCCGTCGAGTCGCTGAACTCGTAGAACTTCTCCACGATCCAGGCCAGCTGGCCGACCGGGGAGTCGGTGAGCGCGTAGCCGATGGTCTGCGGGCGGGTCGACTGCACCTTCATGTAGCCCGACACCTCGGCGTCGAAGTACGCCAGCTTGGCCAGCCGGGCCAGGTCACCCTCGGTCAGGCCGGCCATCTCCTCGGGGTCGCCGCTGGGCACGGTGAGGAGCATGTTGACGTGGACGCCGTGGACCCGATCCGGGACCTGCCGGCCGAGTTCGAGGGAGATGTACGACCCGTGGTCGCCCCCGTGGGCCAGGTAGGAGTCGTAGCCCAGCCGCTGCATCAGCTCCGCCCACGCGCGGGCGATACGGGGGTAGTCCCAGCCGGTCGCTGCCACCGGCCCGGAGAAGCCGTGCCCGGGCAGCGACGGGATGACCAGGTGGAACGCGTCGCGCGCCTGCCCGCCGTGCGCGACGGGGTCGTGCAGCGGGCCGATCACGTCGAGGAACTCCGCGATCGAACCCGGCCAGCCGTGGCTGAGCAGCAGCGGACGGGCGTCCGGCTCGGGCGAGCGGATGTGCAGGAAGTGCACCTGGGCGCCGTCGATCTCGGTGACGAACTGCGGGTACTGGTTGAACCGGGCCTCCGCGGCACGCCAGTCGTACTTCGTCTGCCAGTAGGTGACGAGGTCCCGCAGATATGCCTGCGGCACCCCGCGTTCCCAGCCGGTGCCGGGCATCTCCTGTGGCCACCTGGTCGCGGCCAGACGGGTTCTCAGGTCGTCCAGAGCGGCTTCCGGGATGTCGATACGGAATGGCCTCACTTCTAACCCCTGTCTGCTTCGTGACGATCGCGGCGAACGACCAGCACATCGTCGGTCAGGGCATCGCCCCCGGGCCACTTCCTGCGTGCGGTAATCCCGCCCGGCCGGTTGGGCCGAAATCCGGTAGGCACGCCTCACGCTGGGTAGTCTGACGAATGTCCGACCACCCGGAAAAAGGATGGTTCGCAATGGCGGAAAGCAGTGCGCTCAAAGCGCTGGAACCACTCGTCGGCAGGTGGCAGACGTCCGGAGAAACAGTTGCGGATTCATCGGAGCAAAGCATCACCGTTTCCGGTACTGATGTTTACGAGTGGTTCGATGGTGGTTTCCTGCTCCACCACGCCGACGTCCAGATGGGCCCGCAGCGGATGCGGGTCCTCGAGGTGATCGGCGAGCACGACGCGTCCGACGACAGCTACGCCATGCGCTCGTTCCACAGCGACGGCGTCTTCGCCACGATGCGGGCCAGCGTCGACGAGAACGGCGTGTGGACCTTCGCCGGCGAGGGGATCAAGGCGACGTTGTCCATCGACGAGGACGGCCGCGCGATGGCCGCCCGCTGGGAACGCCGCGACGACGGCGCGGGCTGGCGCCACTGGATGGACATGCGGTTCACCCGGCTGCCGGACGCCGAGTGAGCTGGTGGGGGCGCGCCAGCGCCCCCACCAGGCAACCGTCGCGGCTCAGGGCTGCGGCACCGGGGACGCCGCGGTGGTGGCGAGCCAGGACGGCCCCGGCCGCGGCCGGCGCGGTGAGTGCCACAGCACCCGGGCCAGCATGCCCGGCCGCATCAGCGACGTGGGTGGATCCATCAGGCCGGCCACCCGCATGTACTGGTCCGTGATGGCGGCGTCCTTCGTCGCCGCGTACTGCACCCGCGCGATGTACGCGTTGCCGATCCGGACTTTCGCGGTGCGCTCGCCCTCCACCTCGGGAAAGTCCAGGTCCCCTCCGGCCGAGATCTCCCACGGCACGTCGATGACCCGGGAGATGTCGTTCAGGAAGCGCAGCGGAGCCGGCGGCCCCGCGCGCAGGTGCTCCCGCAGCGCCATCGCCTCGATCGACGCGACGCTCATCCCCTGCCCGTACACGGGGTTGAAGCTGCACACCGCGTCGCCCATGACCAGCAGCCCGTCGGGGAACCGCCGCAGGCGCTCGTAACGCCGCCGCATGCTGGCCGGGAAACGGAACGACGTGGGGGCGTCGAGCGGCTGCGCGTCCCGCACCGCCTCGTACACGTCCGGCACCGGCAGCGTACGGGCGAACTCGAGGAACCCCTCCGGCTCGGTGGGCGGGTAGTCGCCGAGGATCCCGGTGAGCGACAGGATGCACAGGTCCCGCCCGACCTGCCCGAAGAACGCGCCCCGCGGATGCGCCGGCGACGCCACCGGGTTTATCGACTGGACGCCACCGAACCACTCCGGCCGGATCCGGTAGTGGCAGGTCGTGTAGGCGATGCCCACCTTCACCCGGTCCACGGCCGGCCGCTCGTAGCCGAGTTCCTCCAGCCAGACCGGGGTGCGCGAACCACGACCGGTCGCGTCCACGACGAGGTCGCTGTCCAGGATCTCCTCGACCGCGCCGTCGGCCTGGGGGAGCACCCGGACCCCGATCACCCTGCCCCGGTCGGGCGTGGTGACCAGGTTCAGCACATCGTGCCGTTGCAGGAAGCGGACGTTCGGCAGGGCCGCGACCCGGGCGCGTACGTGGTGCTCCAGCACCGGCCGGGGCGCGGTGACGGAGATCAGCCCGGTCCGGGCGGGCTTGAGCCGCCGGCCGTTGAAGTACCAGCGCATCTCGCCCAGGTCACCGGTCGGCACCCCGGCGGCGGTCAGTTCGGCCGTGAAGCCCGGGAAGAGCTCCTCGATGTTGAGGTGCCCCCGGGCGTGCAGGCCGTGCGCATGGCGGGTGTGCGGTGCCCCGGATCGGCTCTCGCGTACGCCCAGCACCTCGTCGCGGTCGATCACCAGCACGGTGTCGTAGGTCTCGGAGAGCACCCGGGCGGCAAGGATCCCGGTCATGCTCCCGCCGAGCACCACTGCGGTCTTGGTGGCCATGGTCATTACTGCGGAACGCGCTGGTCGGCCGGCGCCACCCGCCCGGGCGCGGTGGCGGACGACGTGCTGATGGGGAACATGTCCGTTCCTTTCTGGCTGCGCGGCGCGGTGCGGGCTCACCCTCACCGCGTACAGGTCGAAGCGGATGTCTTCCGGCGTGCGTCAGCGTGTGCGGGGCCACCGCCGGCGGACGCGGCAGAATCCGGGGCGGAACGTCATCGCCGGTGACCAATAGCCGCCCCCGACGAGAAGCGCACCCCTGCACGGTCACATCCGACCGGGTCCGCGCGCATCTTCCACCGTGCGTGGTTCGCTCCGCCCGCCATGCCACAGCGCGGTCCACCGCTGTCGCGGCGCGCGGTACGCCGGCTCGCCCGCCAGGCCGCGCGTCGAGCTGAGCAGCCTGCGAGATGACCGGCCCGGTCGGCCCCCGCCATGCTCGGAGGCAGGGCGCCGGCGGGGGCGGCCAGGCGCACCGGCGCTGTCCCGGCAGCGCCGATCGTGCGGTGTCCGCCGGCTCCGCCGGGGATCGGACCACCACCTCCGCACGGGCAACAACAAGCTCCACGCGTTCGACCTGCGCCGACCGGTAGGCCCGGCGGAACGACCGCGCCACCGAAACCCATCCACCAACGTCAGAGTGTTGAGCGATCATGATCGAATCTGATCCGCGAACTGACCGACGTGAACCGCACGTCGGCGCGCCGATCCGGAGCACGGCGACGGCCCTGCGGCCCGATCCGCCGATGCGCGGGATCCTGCTCGCCGGCGGCACCGGTTCCCGCCTCTGGCCGGTGACCAAGGCCATCTCGAAACAGCTGGTCCCGGTCTTCGACAAGCCGATGATCTTCTACCCGCTGTCCACCCTGATCTCGATCGGCGTCCGCGAGATCCTGATCATCACCACGCCGGAGGACCGCGAGGCGTTCCGCCGGCTGCTCGGGGACGGCACGCAGTGGGGGCTGCGACTGGAGTACGCGGTCCAGCTCCGCCCGGAGGGAATCGCCCAGGCGTTCCTCATCGGCGAGGAGTTCCTCGACGGCCGCAACTCCGCGCTGATCCTGGGCGACAACCTGTTCCACGGTACGGACTTCGGGCGGTGGTCCCGACCAGGCACCGAGGTGGTCGGCGGGCACATCTTCGCCTGGCCCGTGCCGAACCCGTCGGCCTACGGGGTGGTGGAGTTCGACGCCACGGGTCGGGTGCTGTCCATCGAGGAGAAGCCCGCCCAGCCACGGTCGCGGTACGCCGTACCGGGGCTCTACTTCTATGACGCCGAGGTGGTGAAGATCGCCCGCGGGCTGCAACCCAGCGCCCGCGGCGAGCTGGAGATCACCGCGGTCAATGCCCATTACCTGCGGGAGCGCATGCTGCGGGCCACGGTGCTCGACCGGGGCTCGGTCTGGCTCGACACCGGCACGGTCGCCGACATGGCGCGAGCCGGCGAGTACGTGCGTGTGGTGGAGGAGCGGCAGGGCTGCAAGATCGGATGTGTCGAGGAGGCCGCGTGGCGGGCCGGCCTGATCGGCGACGCGCAACTACGCGAGCTGGCCCGGCCGCTGCTCAACAGCGGGTACGGCGAGTACCTGCTGCGGCTGCTGGACTGAACGTCGACCGCGCGTCCGACCCGGCTCGTCGACGCCACCCGCCCGTGCCGGCGGGTGGCGTCGACGTGTCCGCGGCGCGCTTCTCGTCCCTCTTCGCCACCGCGCTGCTCCGACGCCGCCGAGGTGCCTCGTCCCGCCGCACCACGCGGGGGCGCACGGCGGGCTCGCCGGCGCAGACGGATCCGGGAGCGTCGCGATCGCGACGCTCCCGGATCGTGCTGGGCGGCCGTCTGACGGCCGCCCGGTCAGCTCGGCTGGGCCGGGCTGTTCTGGTATGCGGTGAGCAGCCACCGTCCGTCCCGGCGGCTCAGCAGCCAGGACGCCCGGATGGCCCGCTCCGGTGCCACCGTGGACTCGCCCGGGGCGAGGACGCCGCCCTCGGTCAGCAGCAGCGCCGTGTCGGAGGAGAGGAAGCGCAGCTCGAACGGCGTCCCGGTGACCTGGGTGCCGCGGTACGGCCCGGCGAAGCCGGCGGCCATGAACTCCCGGATCTCCGCCCGTCCCTTGCGGTACAGGCCGGGCAGGATCATGGTGCCGTCCTCGGTGAACTGGTCGGCGAAGGCGTCGGCGTCGTGCTTCGCCCAGGCCTCGATGATGCGCTGGGGCACGGCGGCGACGGCCGCCTGTTCTTCACTCGACGGCGGGGCCGTCGTGGTCTCGGTGGAGGTCATCTGGCTGCTTCCTTCCGGCGTTCGGTCGCGACGGGCGGGCGGACCGTCGTCACAGGTAGAGCGTGTTGGGTTCGAGGCCGCACAGCACCCGCCCGTACAGCTCGGCGTTGGTGTGCGGGTTCATCAGGGCGTGCAGGTTGACCGACTGCACGTCGCGCAGGATCCGCTGCATCGGCACCGAGTCGTAGATGGAGGATCCGCCGCTGGCATCGGCCAGGATCCGGACCACCTCGCGGGCCCGCCCGGAGGCCGCGCCCAGCTTGGCCCGGGCCCGCGCCCGCTCCTCCAGGTCCCAGGCGGCACCGTCGGCGGCCTTGGTGTCCACGAGTTCGGCGAGCTGGTGGGCGTGGTGGCGTGCCTCGTCGAGGCGCGCCACCGCGTCGGCGACCTGGAGGTGGGTGACCGGCGCCTCCGCCTGGGACTCGTACCCGGTGTAGGTGATCTTCCGGCCCGGCAGCCGCTCGGCGAAGACGTCCCAGGCGGCCTGGGCCAGCCCGACCATCGTCCCCACCGACGAGGCGGAGGCCACCGGCAGCAGCGGCGGCCGGTAGATCGCCGCGTCGGCGTTGCGCCGGCTCGCGGACTGCTGCTGCAGCACCGCGCCCAGCGGCAGCACCCGGGCGGCCGGCACGAACAGGTTCTCGGCGACTGTGCTCACGCTGCCCGTGCCGCACAGGCCCGCGGTGTGCCAGTCGTCGACGATCGTCAGGTCCGAGATGGGCACCAGCGCCATCACCGGCATCGGTCCGCCCTCGGCGTCCACCTGGACCGCGATGATCTCCTGCCACTGGCTGTGCAGGGCCCCGCTGACGAACCCCCACCGGCCGTTGACGACGATGCCGCCGTCGGCGCGGGTGGCCGTGGCGGAAGGGCTGAGCGTGCCACAGATCCGGACGTCCGGCGTGGCGAAGACCTCGTCCTGCACCTCGTCCGGGAACAGGCAGGTCATCCAGGTGGGGATCCAGTAGACCGAGGCCACCCAGGCGGTGGCCCCGTCGCCGCGGGCCAACTCGGTCGCGACGTCGACAAGCGTGCGGGTGTCCGCCTCGTAACCGCCGTAGCGGACCGGGACCCGCAGCTTGAACACGCCGGCCTCGGCCAGCGCCTCGATGGTCTCCTCCGGCAACCGCCGGTTCTGCTCGGTCCACTCCGCCCGCTCGCGGAGCGCCGGCGCCACGGCGGCGGCCCGCCGGACGAGTTCCTCTCTGGTGGGAACACCGGTTGCCAACACCACATGCCTCCTAGGTCTGCGCGGTAGCTGTCACAGGTGTGGGCCCGGCCAAGGATGGGCCGGCCACGTGGTCGCGCCGGCGGTGCCGGTGCGCGGATCCGCCCGTCGCCCACCGACGGTCGCATCCGGGGCTCGCCGTCTGCATCTTCCCGATTGCGACTCACGGCGAGATCTGTGCGGCCGGCCCGTCATCGGGCCCCCGCCGGTGCGGTCGGTCAGGCGGCGGGGACGGCGAACTGGCCCGGGGTGCGTCCGGTACCGGCCGGCCCCCGGTACGCCTGGGCGATGTCCAACCAGTGGTCGGCCTCCGGGCCGGTGGCCGACAGCCCCAGGTCGTCGCGGTGGCGCCTGCGGGTGACCAGCAGGCACAGGTCCTCCGCGGGACCCGAGACCCGGTTCGTCGCGTCCTGCGGCCCGAACTGCCAGTGCGCGCCGGACGGGGCCACGATGTCGAAGCTGAGCTCCGTGTCCGGTGGGGTCAGCTTCCGGGCCTGGTATCCGAAGTCCCAGGTCCGGACGGCGAACTCCACCAGGTACCGCAGCCGGTCGGTGCGGGTGGGGCGTACTCCGAGGGTGTCCGCGATGTCCTGGCCGTGGCCGAAGAGTTCCATCATGCCGGCGGCGGCCAGCACCGGCGCCGGCAGTGGACGGACCAGCCACGGCACCAACTGCCCGGCGGGCACCGCCGCGAGCGCCCGTTCCGTCTCGGCCCGCTGGCGGCGCCACTTGGCCAGCAGCGTCGACGGGGAGTCGCCCAGGTGCGGGGCCATCGCCGCGACGACGTTGGCGTTGAAGTCGGGGCCGAGCCCGCTGGCCATGGCCATGAACCCGTCCGGGTCGGCCGCGGCGAGTCCGGCCAGCTGGAAGGTGGCTGTCAGGTGCGCCATCTGGTGGGTGATCGTCCACCCGACCGCCGGTGTCGGCAGCTGCCACTGCGCGTCGGAGAGGTCCGCCACCAGGCGGTCGACCTCGTCGCCGTCGGCCGCCAGGGCCGTGATCACATCCTGCTGCTCAGCCACCTGTCTGTTCCTCTCGGTAGGGGACACGCGACAGGGCACGGACCGACCGCCACGGGCAGTCGCGGGCGGCGGGTCGGTGTCGGCCCTCTGGTGTGGACCCGACGGTCCTCGCGGGCCGGCCGCGGTCAGTCCCAGGATGGCGAGGGAGGCACGGGCGTGTCTTCTCCCGACGTGCTCGACGGAGAGGGACTGCCCGCGCAGGACCACGTGGACGCCATCACCGGTCACCCGCTCCGGGTGCTCACCGCGCGGTGGCGGCAAGGGCGCCGGGCGCTTCCGGCGACGAGGTGAGCCGTCGTACGCCGGGGACGGCGGCGGTGCCGGCGCAGGCGACGAGGACCAGCGCGCTCGCGGTGAGCAGTGGCGCGGCCTCGCCCCAGGCGTGCGTCGCGACCGGCGCGAGGGCGTAACCCAGCGGCGTCGCGCCGAGGGAGACCAGCCAGTCGTACGAGCTGACCCGGGCGAGGACGTGGGGTGGGAACTGCGCCTGCACGACGGTCTGCCACACCGGGTTGAGGTAGCCGAGTGCGGTGAGCGCGACGCCGTAGGCGGCGATGACCAGCGGGGCGGGCGCGGCGACGGCCAGCAGCGCCAGTGGCACGGCGTAGCTGGCGAGCCCGAGGTTGGCCACCAGCACCGGGCGGCGGGAGCGGATCCGGGCGGCGAGCAGCGAGCCGGTGAGCATGCCGACCGCGCCGGCCTGGAGCATCAGCACCCAGACGCCCTCCCCGCCGAGGCGGCGCACGGCGACGGCCGGGCCGAGGGTCAGCAGGACGGCGGCGGCGCCGTTCCAGACGCCGTGGCCGAGCAGGCTGGTCCAGAACCAGTCGCGGCTGCGGACCTCGCGCCAGCCGAGAGCCAGGTCGGCGAGGACGCCACGGCGGGGCATCGGTACGTGCCGGACGCGGACGACCGCGAGCAGCAGCGCGCTGAGTGCGAACGTCGCGGCGTCGAGCAGGAAGGCCCAGCCCGGCCCGGCGGCCCAGATCAGCGCGCCGGCGAGGGCAGGGCCGGCCAGCCGGCTGGTGTTGGCGGTGACCCCCATCAGGGCGTTGGCCTGCTGCCGCTGTGCCGGGTCGACGGTGCCCGCGACCAGGGGCGCGGAAGTGGGCAGGGCGAAGGCGCCGGCGGCTCCGCCGATCGCGGCGGCCACCGCGATCACGCCGAGCGACGGGTGGCCGAGGAGTTCGAGGCCGACGGCGAGCTGCGCGAGGCAGCGTACGAGGTCGGCGAGGATCGCGACGCGGCGGGCGTCGAACCGGTCGGCGAGCACGCCGCCGAGGGGCAGCAGGAGCAGGCGGGGCAGCATCGCGCAGGACAGCACGAGGGCGAGGGCGGCGGTGGAGCCGGTCGCGCGCAGCACGGCCAGGGCGAGGGCGGCGGGCACGACGGCGTCGCCGACGGCGGAGACGGTGCGGCCGAGAAAGAGCAGCCGGAACGGGCGTACGCGGAGGGGATGGGTCACTCCGACAAGATACTTCGACGTCGAATCTTTCGACAACGAATATTTCGGAGTCGCATAGAGTGGGTCGCATGACCGACCGCGACCACGTCGACCGGCACGTCGAGCGATGGCTGCCGATCCTGCCGACCATCGACCCCGAGCTCGAAGGGGCGGTGACCCGGATGCAGTTCCTCGTCCGGCACCTGCGCGAGGTCAAGGAACACACCCTGGCCCGCCTGGAGCTACAGGGCCACGAGTACGACACCCTGCACGTCCTCGCCGGGCGCGGGGGCCGGGCCGCACCGTCGGACCTGGCCCGTGACCTGGTGATGGCACCCGCCTCCGTCACCGCCCGCGTCGATGCCCTGGTCCGGCGCGGCTTCGTGCACCGGATCCCGTCCACCACCGACCGGCGGCGGGTCGAGGTGGAGCTGACCGAGGCCGGCTGGACCGCCTGGCGGGGAGCGATGGACATCCGGGGCGCCGAGGAACACCGGCTGATGACGGCCCTGGCCCCGGACGAGCGGCGGCAACTGTCCGACCTGCTGCGCCGGGTCGTGCTGCGCGCCGAACGACCGCACGACTGACCGGCCGTGGCGCCCCGCCCCGCCCGCAAAGGTTGCCGCACACGGTGACCAGGTACGTGCGGCCCACGCCGGAAATGACGTGCGGGCCGCGTACGCCGGCTGGCAGGGTGGCCGGCATGACGGCACAGGCTCTGGCGGGTGCGCTCGCCGACGACGTACGGCGACGGGTCTTCGCGGCGATCGTGCTGGGCGACGCCGACTCTCCGGCGGTGGCCGACCGGACGGGCCTGCCCGCCCGGCAGGTGGTCACCGCGACCCGTCGGCTCGTCGACGCGGGCCTGGTGACCGACGGCGACGGGGGCCTTCGGGTGGACGCCGAGCGGCTGCGCGAGGCGGCCCGCACACCGTCGCCGGATCGCCCCGCCGGTGAGCCCACCGCCGACCGGGTGCTGCGCACCTTCGTGCGCGGTGACCAGCTGGTCGGCCTGCCGGCGCAGCGCGGCCGGCGGCGGGTGGTGCTGGCGCACGTGGCGCGGTCCTTCGAGCCGGGCGCACGCTACCCGGAGCGGGCGGTGGACGAGGTGTTGCGGCGCTGGTGCGAGCGCGGCGGCTCCGACCACGTGACGCTGCGACGGTACCTGGTCGACGAGCAGTTGCTGGCCCGCGAGCAGGGCGTGTACTGGCGCATCGGCGGCTGACGGTCCGTCACGGATATCCCGTTGACCCTCCCGCGAGAATCGGCGGGTGGCAGCGACCGACTGGACGACGACCCCGATCCACCCCGACCGGCCCGAGGCGACAGCCCTGCTGGAGGCCTACTTCGAGGAGATTGTCCGCCGATACCACGGCCGACCGGTCAGGCCGGGCGAGGTGGCCGCGGCGATGGCCGACGAGCCGAGCGCCGACCTGACCGGGCCGACCGGGTTCCTTCTCGTCGCGCGTCACGACGGCCGTCCGGCCGCCTGCGCCGGGCTGCGGTACCGGCCGGACTGGGCGGAGCTGACCCGGCTGTACGTGCAGCCCGCGTACCGTGGTCGCGGCGGCGGGGCGGCCCTGCTCGCCGCGGTGGAGCAGCGGGCCCTCGCCGCCGGGGTCGACCGGATCCGGCTGGACACCCGCAGCGACCTGGTCGAGGCCCGCGCCCTGTACGCCCGGCACGGCTACCGCGAGATCCCGGCGTACCACGGCGGCGCCTACGCCGAGCACTGGTTCGAGAAGGCCCTGGGTTGACGACGCGTCGGGCGCGCCTCCTCCCGATTTCCATCCGGTTCTGAGAACCTTTTTCACATGCTGTCGTCGAACGTGCCGGCGCGTCCCCGCTCGTCGTCCCCGCCCGCCCTGCCCGGAGGGCCCATCGACTTCACCGAGGCGTGGCTGCGCAACCGGCGGCTGTCCGAGCACACCCGCGACGCGTACCGGCGGGACGTCGCCGGGTGGCTCGCCTGGTGCGCCGACCGCGAGCTGGACCCGCTGCGGGCCAACTTCCTGCACGTCAACGAGTACGGCCGGGCGCTGGAGGCGACGCTGGGCGCGCGCAGCGGCAAGCCGCTCACGCCGGCCACCGTCGCCCGCCGGCTCTCCGCCCTGTCCAGCTGGTACGACTTCCTGGTCAAGCTGCGCGCGGTCGACGCCAACCCGGTCGCCGGCGCCGACCGGCCCCGGATCGACCGGGACCACTCCGCCACCGTGGGGCTCACCCCCGAGGAGGTCGACGCGCTGCTCGCCGCCGCCGACGCCGACACCGGGTCCACCGCCGTGCGTAACCGGGCCGCGATCGCCCTGCTGGCCGACCTCGGGCTGCGCGTGGGCGAACTGGTCTCGCTCGACCTGGCCGACCTCGGCGCCGAGCGGGGCCACCGCAGCGTGCGGTTCGTCGGCAAGGGCGGCAAGTTCCGCCGCCGCGCCCTCACTCCCGGCACCGCGTACGTGCTCGACGCCTACCTGGCCCAGCGGGCCGCCGCGCAGGGCGTGACGGTGCCCGAGCTGACCGGCCCGCTGCTGGTCACCGCCACCGGGTCCCGGCTGGACCGGCACGCCGTGTTCCGGCTGGTGCGCAGGCTGGCCCGGACGGCCGGCATCCCGGCCTGGGCGAGGCTGTCACCGCACTCCCTGCGGCACGCGTTCGCCACCACCGCCCGCGCCGAGGGCGTCCCGCTGGAGGACGTGCAGGACGCCATGGGCCACGCCGACCCGCGTACCACCCGCCGCTACGACCGGGACCGGCACAACCTCGACCGGGACCCCGCGTACGTCATCTGGGCCGCCCGGGCCCGCCGCCGCGGCTGACGGCGGCCCCGACCGTTTCGGCACCCGTGCCCTACGAGTCGGCGAGGACGAGCACGCGGCTGAACGCGCCGATGCTCTCCTGGTCACCGGCGACGATCACGACGTCCCCGTGGGTCAGGACGTGCCCGGGCCCGGGCGCCGTGACCGTCCGCCCGTCGCGGACGACGGCGATGACGGTCACGCCACGGGTGTGCGCCACGACGTCGGCGAGCGGCCGGCCGTCGTACGGCGACGCCGCGGTGACCGGGACCTCGGCGACGCTGATCGCCTCGCGGTGCCGTTCCAGGTGCGTGACGTGGTCGATGGTGGCGATGCTGTGCAGCAGTTCGGCCACCTCCTGCGCCTCGGCCGGGGTGAGGGTCAGGGACCGTTCGACCGTGTCCGGGTCGCCGGGGGCGTAGACGACGAGGTCACGTCGGCCATTGCGGTGGCAGACGACCCCGAGCATCTGCCCGTCGCCGGTGTGCAGGGTGTAGCCGACGCCGACCCCCGGCAGCGGAACGCGTTCGATCTGCATTGTTGCCTCCTGTCGTCGGTGCGGGGTGCGACCTCACGTTTCATGGTCATCCGCGCGACGCGGACCGGCATCGGTGCTGACACCCATTTGCCGCGGTCGCCCAGGCCAGGAGGCGTCGGCGCGGCGCGTACGCGGCGGACAATGGGTGCGGGCACGCATTTACAGGACGCGCCCCGGCCGACAGGCTGATCATGATGAGGGCGAGAAGCGCGAGGGGAGGTGACGTCGTGCCGCTGTTCTGGCGGATCTTCCTGCTCAACGCCGCCGTGCTCGTCAGCGCCACGCTACTGCTGCTCGGGCCGGTCACCGTGTCCACCCCGGTGCTGCTCACCGAGGCGCTCGTGCTGACCGTGGGCCTCGCCGCGATGCTGGTCGCCAACGCCGCGCTGCTGCGGGTCGGCCTGGCCCCGCTGCACCGGCTGACCCGGGCCATGACCACCATCGACCTGCTCCAGCCCGAGCCGCGCCCGGTTCCGGCCGGTCAGGCCGGCATCGCGGACCTGATCCGCGCCTTCAACGCCATGATCGACCGGCTGGAGGCGGAACGGGCCGCCAGCGCCGCCAGCGCCCTGTCCGCCCAGGAGGCCGAGCGCCGCCGCGTCGCCCAGGAACTGCACGACGAGGTCGGCCAGACGCTGACCGCCGTCCTGCTCGAACTCAAGCAGGTGGCCCGGCACGCGCCCGAACCGGTCCGCGCCCAGCTCGCCCAGGTGCAGGAGACCACCCGCGACAGCCTCGACGAGATCCGCCGCATCGCGCGCCGGCTACGCCCCGGCGTGCTGGAGGAACTCGGCCTGACCAGCGCCCTCAAGGCGCTCACCACGGAGGTCACCGGGCACACCGACCTGACCGTGCGCCAGCACCTCGACCCCGACCTGCCCGCCCTCGGCGGCGAAGCCGAACTGGTGATCTACCGGGTCGCCCAGGAGGCCCTCACCAACACCGTCCGGCACGCCCGGGCTGCCACCGTCGAGTTGTCCCTGGTCCGCGAGCCGGGCCACGTGCGGTTGCGGATCCGCGACGACGGCCGGGGCATCGGCAACGCCGCCGAGGGTGCCGGCGTCCGGGGCATGCGCGAACGGGCCCTGCTCATCGGCGCCCAGCTCACCGTGACATCCGGCGCGGCCGGCGGCACCGAGGTGCGGCTGCGGGTGCCGGTCGGCGACCGGGAGGACGTGCCGTGACCACCCGCATCCTGCTCGCCGACGACCACGCCCTGGTGCGCCGGGGCGTGCGCCTCATCCTCGACAGCGAACCGGACCTGACCGTGGTGGCCGAGGCCGGCGACGGCGCGGAGGCCGTCGCCCTGGCCCGCACCGAACGCCCCGACCTGGCCATCCTCGACATCGCCATGCCGAGGATGACCGGCCTGCAGGCGGCCCGGGAGCTGTCCCGGCAACAGCCGGGCCTGCGCATCATCATCCTGACGATGTACGACAACGAGCAGTACTTCTTCGAGGCCCTCAAGGTCGGTGCCAGCGGCTACGTGCTCAAGTCCGTCGCCGACCGCGACCTGGTGGAGGCCTGCCGGGCCGCCGTCCGCGACGAGCCGTTCCTCTACCCCGGCGCCATCAACGCCCTGATCCGCACCTACCTGGAACGCCGTGCGCGCGGCGAGAGCCTGCCGGCCCGGGCCATCACCGAACGCGAGGAGGAGATCCTCAAGCTCGTCGCCGAGGGCCACTCGTCCAAGGAGATCGCCGGCCTGCTGTTCATCAGCGTCAAGACCGTCGAGCGGCACCGGGCCAACCTGTTGCAGAAGCTCGGCCTCAAGGACCGGCTCGAACTGACCCGCTACGCCATCCGGGCCGGCCTCATCGAGCCGTGACCGCACACCCGGGTCGGCGCGCCGTTCAGCAGAGCAGCTCCAGGTGGTGGTGGGCGTCGCCGGCGATCTCCTCGTGCCGCAGCCACCGCCGTGCCCACAGTCGGGCGACCAGCTCCGCCTGCTCGTCGCCCCAGGCGGCGTGTTCCACGAGCAGCGCGGCGGTCAACGCGTACGCCATCCGCAGGGCCAGCCCGCGCGCGCCCGCGACGACCGTGGCGGCGCCCGGGTCGGCGGCGACCTCGGTCAGGGCGCCGCGCAGCTCACCGGTCACGGCCGCGAGCGTGTCGGCCAGCGCGGGCGACAGCGGCCGGGCCAGGTCGGCGGCGGCGGCGAGGCGGCGCAGCAGCGGCAAGCCCGCGTCCTCCCGGGTCACGGCACGCAGCACGTCGAGGGCGAGCACGTTGGTGGTGCCCTCCCAGATGGGCAGCACCTGCGCGTCGCGCAGCAGCCGGGGCACGCCCGTGTCCTCCACGTAGCCGGCACCGCCGAAGCTCTCCACGTACTCGCTGGCGGAGCTGACCGCGAGCCGGCCGGTGGCGAGCTTGGCCAGCGGCGCGACCACCCGCAGCTCGGCGGCGGCGGCCGGATCGGCGCCGACCTCGACCCGGCCGAGCAGCGCGAAGGTGTGCCCGGCCAGGGCGAACGCGCCGGCCGCGTCGACGGCCAGGGTGCCGAGGGTGGCCCGGTGCAGCGGGTTGCCCGCCAACGCTCCGCCGGCGACGTGCCGGGCGTCGGCGTACGCGCGGGCGTAGGCCAGACCGCGCCGCATCCCCCCGGCGGCCGCCGCTGCGTTGTGCACCCGGGTCACCACGACCAGGGTCATCGCCCGGGCCAGGCCGGGCACGGCCGGGTCGCCCAGCGGCAGCGCGTACGCGTCGCGCAGCCCGATCTCGGCGGTGGGCAGCGCGCGGGTGCCGAGCTTGTCCTTGAGCCGGTGCACGGTCACGCCGGGCGCGGGCGCGTCGGGTGCGGCCGGACCGGGCAGGGGCGAGTCGACGGCGTAGCGGGGCACGAGGAACGGGGCGAGCACGCGGCTGCCCCGCCCGGCGCCCTCGGGCCGGGCCAGGGCGACCGCCATCGCCGCGTCGGCGGCGGAACAGAACCACTTCTCGCCGGTCAGCCGCCACGAGCCGTCGGCGGCGGGCCGGCCGGTGGTGGTGGAGCGGCCCAGGTCGGAGCCGCCCTGCGACTCGGTCATCCACTGCCCGCTGGTGATCGCGGTGTCGGGGTCGGTGGAGGTCAGCCGGGGCAGCCAGGCGTCGCGGACGGCCGGGTCGACGTCGGGGAGGCTGAGCAGGGCCGCCGCCCCGTCGGCCATCGCCACGGGGCAGGAGAAGGTGGCCGACTCCGGCCCGTACAGGTGCAGCAGGGCGTGCTGCACGACCCGCGTGCCCGCCCCCCACGTGGCGCGGGCGGCGTCGAGGTAGGGCAAGGCGACCACGGCGTGCCGGGCGGCGGCGGCCCGCTGGGCCTGCCAGCCGGCGGAGGTGTCGACCCGGTCGACCCGGGCGCCCCACGGGTCGTAGCGGACCAGGGTGGGTGGGTGCGCCTCCGCGTCGGCGTGCGCGGCGCGCAGCGGCCCGGTGACGTCCGCGGCCAGGTCGGCCAGCCGGCCCTTCGCGGCGGCGTGCCCGTCCGCGCCGAGCTGCCGTTCCAGCCAGGACCGCAGCAGCCGGTCGCCGGTGTACGGGTCGTCGAGGGCCGGCGCGGGCTGCACGAAGCGGGTCATCATCGGGCTCCTGGCGGGTGACGGAGGGTCTGCGCCGACGGTAGACGATGCGGCGGCGGGCCCGACAGGGCTACTTTCCTGCGGAGCGGCCCACCGGTTCTCTACGGTCGACAGGTGGGCGCTGAGCAGCCGTGGAGCCGGCCGGCCCGACGGGGCCGCCCGATGCGTACCGGGCTGGTATTCGCGGGCGTGACGGTGCTGCTGTGCTGCATCGGGGTGGCCGGGCTGGGCGCCTGGAACGTGCAGGTCGTCACGCAGGCCAGCGGCCCGGTCCGGGAGACCAGCGAGGCGTTCCTGCGGTCCGTCGCGGCGGGGGACACCGACGGCGCGTACGACCGGCTCTGCGCCGACGCGCGCAGCCGGTGGAGCCCGATCGGGTTCACCAGCTGGGTACGCACCCCGCCGGTGGTCAGCGAGTACGAGATCGTCGACGTGTCGGTGGCGACGCGGGGTGGCCGCCCGCACGGCACGGTGACGGTGCGGCTGACCCGCGACAGCGGCCACACGGAGGAACGGGAGTTGTCGGTGGTGCGCGAGGACGGGGACTGGCGGGTGTGCGGCGACCCGTACTGACTCAGCGGCGGGGGCCGAGTTCGCCGGCGCGGTAGTGCCTGCGGCAGAGCACCTGGTAGCGCACCTCGGCGCTGTCCACGGTGTCTCCGATCACGACCTGCTGGCCCTCGCGGACCACCCGACCGTCGACCACGCGGGCGTTGAGCAGCCCTTCCCGGCCGCACCAGCAGAGCACCTCGACCTGGATGCGGGCCACCTCGTCGGCCAGCTCGAACAGCCGTTGCGCGGCGGGGAACAGGCAGGACCGGAAGTCGGTGGCCAGCCCGAACGCGTAGACGTCGACGTCGTAGCTGTCGACCAGCTCGGCCATCTGCTCGATGTGCTCCAGGTTGTAGAACGACGCCTCGTCGCAGATCAGGTAGTCGACGCGGACGCCCTCGGCCCAGGTGTCGTGCACGAGGGCCCGCAGGTCCAGGTCGTCGGTCACCTCGACGGCCTCGTGGGCCAGGCCGATGCGGGTGGTGACCTGCGGGCCGAGCGAACGGTCGATGCGGGTGGTGACCAGGCCCCGGCGGCCCTGCCGGGCGTGGTTGTGGTTCATCTGCAACGCCATCGTGGACTTGCCGCAGTCCATGGGTCCCCAGAAGAACTTGAACGCCGCCGCGTGCAGCGGACGCCCGTCCACGCCCCGCGCCGCGGCGCACCCGGCGGGGGAGTCGTCGGGGCGCAGCGGTGGGCGGGCCAGGCAGATCGGGGCGGCGGCGTGGTGGGTCACGGTCGGGCAGCCTAGTCGATCGACGCTGCCTGATCCGGCTGACGCGGGGGAACGCCCCCCGCTCAGAGCACCCGTGGCGGGGTGTTGCCGGCGGCGACGATGGCCCGGCGGATCGGTACGGCCAGCAGCAGCAGGAACCCGACGACGAAGAAGACCAGCAGGGAGACCAGGCCCACCCGGTAGGAGTTGGTGAGCTGGAACACCAGGCCGAAGGCCAGCGGGCCGAGCCAGCTGGTGCCCTTGTCGCTGATCTCGTAGAAGCCGTAGTACTCGCCTTCCTTGCCGGCGGGGATGAGCTGGCTGAACAGCGACCGGCTCAGGGCCTGGCTGCCGCCGAGCACCAGGCCGATGGCCGCGCCGAGGATCATGAACGGCAGCGGGGCCTCGGCGGGCAGCCGGAACGCGCCGAGGATCACCCCGGTCCACAGCACCAGGCTGATCAGCACGGTCTTCCAGGCGCCGATGCGCTTGGCGAGGGCGCCGAGCAGCAGCGCGCCGCCGAAGGCGAGGAACTGCACCAGCAGGATGGTGACGATCAGCGTGGTCTGCCCGAGCCGCAGCTCCTCGGTGCCGTACTGGCTGGCCAGGGCGATGACCGTCTGGATGCCGTCGTTGTAGACCAGGAAGGCGAGCAGGAAGAACAGCGTCAGCGGGTACGCCTTGATCTCCCGCAGGGTGCGGCCGAGCTGCCGGAAGCCGTCGGTGACCGGGTTGCCGCCGGCCAGTGCGGCGGCGGTGGGGTGCTCGCGCAGCCAGCGCAGCGGGACGAGGGTGAAGACCGCCCACCACACGCCTGCGGACACGATCGACCAGCGGGCCAGGTCGAGGGTGCGCTGGTGGTTGCCCTCCTCGCCGAGCATGCTGACCGCGACCAGGTTGAGCGCCAGCAGCAGGCCGCCGCCCAGGTAGCCCAGCGCCCAGCCTCGGCTGGAGATGCCGTCGCGGTCGTCGGGGCCGCCGAGCTGCGGCAGGAACGAGTTGTAGACCACGACACCGGCGCCGAAGGCGATGTTGGCGACCATGAACAGCGCCCCGCCGAGCAGGTACCGGTCGCCGGTGACGAAGAGCATGCCGACGGTGGCGCCGGCACCGACGAACGCCGCGGTGGCGAGCAGCCGCTTCTTGTGCGCGGACCGGTCGGCGATCGCGCCGACGACCGGCAGCGCGAACACGGTCAGGAACACCGACAGCGACACCAGGTACGGGAAGTACGAGCCGGCGGCGACCTTGATGCCGAGCGGGTAGACGTACCCGGAGCAGGTGTCGGCGCCGAGTTCGCAGCCGGCGGCGAGTTCGGTGACGGTGGTCAGGAACGGCCCGAGGAACACGGTGATGACCGTGGTGGAGAAGGCGGACATCGCCCAGTCGTAGAAGTACCAGCCGCTGCGTTCGCGGCGGGTGCTCGCCGGGGCGGGGGTGTCGCCCACCGTGGGGGTGGTGGTCTCGGCCATCGGGGTCCTTCGAACGGTTCAGGCGGCCCAGTGGCCGCGGCTGCGGTAGACGTCGCGCAGCACGCCGACGTGATCGGTCATGATGCCATCCACTCCAAGATCAAGTAACTCGTGCATCTCGGCAGGTTCGTCGATCGTCCAGACGTGCACGTGCAGGCCGAGTCGGTGGGCGTGACGCAGGAACCGGCGGTCCACCACGGGCACCCGCCCGTAACGGACCGGCACCTGCGCGGCGACCACCGACGGGGGCAGCCGCAACGGCCGGCCGGTCAGCGACGCCACGCGCAGCCGGGCCACCCCGCGCATGCCGAGGCTGGTGGCGACCCGGCCCTGGGTGAGGGCGCGCAGCCGGGCCAGCCGGGCGTCGCTGAACGAGGCCAGCAGCACCCGGCCGCCGGCGTTGGCGCGCCCGATGGTGGCCACGGCCGGGTCGACGCCGCCGTCGGCCTTGACGTCGATGTTGAACCGCACCTGCGGCCAGGCGTCGAGGACCTCGTCGAGGCGGGGCACCACGGCGGCGCCGCCGACGCGTACCGACGCCAGGTCGGCCCAGCGCAGGTCGGCGATGCGCCCCGGCTCGCCGGTGACCCGCGTGAGCGTGGCGTCGTGGAACACCACCGCGACGCCGTCGGCGGTGGCGTGCACGTCGGTCTCGACGTACCGGTAGCCGAGCCCGATCGCACGGGCGAACGCGGCGGCCGTGTTCTCGTCGCCCTCGGCTGCGCCGCCACGGTGGGCGAAGGCCAGCGGCGCGGGGCCGTCGAGGTAGGCGTGGGTCACGCGGGGGAGTATGCCCGGCCCGGGTGGCCGCCGGACGTCCACCCGGTTGCCGGTACCGGCAGTGCCTGACCCGCGCCGGGCTGGCGGATGTCGGACAGTGACGTCGTCACCGCGCTGCGGTGCGGTGACGACGAGGTACGCGAGGTCGCCGCCCGCCCGCAGGGCGCGGCGCGGCACTACCTGTGTGCCATGGTGCCGTCCTGGGGCGGGGAGGTGGTCGCCTCCACGTTCCTGCACTTCTCCACCGATGGCAGCCTGCTCTACCTGGAGTGCGCCCGCACGGTGCTGGAGCCGCCGCGGCAGGGGTACCACGACGTGGACCGGCTACCGGCCCGCGAGGACCTGGGATACGACTACGGCGCCCGCGTCGGCGTGCGGGAACTGGCCTGCGGCGCCAACTGCGCGGAGCTGACCCGCCCGGACGCCGACCCGAACCGGGTCACGGGCCTGCTGCAGCGGCTGGCGACGGTGGCGGCTCCGGTGGCGCCGGTCGCCACGGCGGTCGGCGAGTCGCTGCGGCTGGCGCAGGCCGTCTGACGGCACGCCCGGCGGGTCAGCCGGGCGAGCGGTGCCGGCGGTGTAGCCGGCTGGTGTCGGCCGGGCGGCCGGGGTCGACGTGGCGGGGGCGCTCCGGTTCGTCGGGGCGCAGCGGCACGAGGGCGTCGGTGACGGCGTCGATGATCCGGTCGGTGGCCCGCACGGCGGCGCCGGGCCCGCCGTGGGCGAGGTCGGCCAGGTCGACGGGCGCGCCGAAGTGCACGCGCAGCACGGGGCGGCGCCACACCGCGCGGGCGATGCCGCGCAGCAGCCCCTTCGGGGCGCGGTAGGGCACCACCTCGTGGGAGCCCCACTGGGCGACGGGGATCACCGGGGCGCCGCAGGCGAGGGCGAGGCGGGCGGTGCCGGTCTTGCCGCGTTCGGGCCACATGCCGGGGTCCAGGCCGATGCGGCCCTCCGGGTAGACCAGGATCACCGAGCCGGCGGCGACCGCCGCCGCGGCGTCGTCGAGGGCGCGGCCGACGGCGGCGGTGCCCCGGTCGACGCGCAGGTGCCCGGCGTGGCGCATCAGCGGGCCGATGACGGGGGTGCGGAACAGCCCGCCGGTGGCCATGATCCGGGGGGCGACGCCCCGGGCCCGACAGGCCGCGGCGAGGACGACGGGGTCGAACGGGCTGATGTGGTTGGCGGCCAGGATCAGCGGGCCCCGGCGCAGCGCCGCGGGCACGTCGCCGCTGACCTCCAGCCGGGCCAGGAGCGCGACGAGGACGCGGGCGAGCAGCTGCGCGGCACGCCAGAACAGGGGCGGCTGCCAGGTCGGGCGGGTGGTGTCCATCAGCGCGCATGGTCGCATGCGGGGCTGCGCGCACGCGGCGCGGGGCGGGAGACCGGCGGGCCGTCCGGCAGAGGTGATCAGGGTCATTGGTCCCGGGCCGCTTCGGGCCCCCCGGCCCTGCCGGATTTTCTACGACGAGCGGTAGTATCTACTACGTCTCGTAGTATGCACAGCTGGGGGTTTCTGGTGGACGCGTTGGACGTCGCCCGCTGGCAGTTCGGTGTCACCACCGTCTACCACTTTCTCTTCGTGCCGCTGACCATCGGCCTGTCCGTGCTGGTGGCGATCCTGCAGACGCTGTGGCACCGCACCGGCGACGAGAAGTACCTCAAGCTCACCAAGTTCTACGGCAAGCTCTTCCTGATCAACTTCGCCATGGGCGTGGTCACCGGCATCGTGCAGGAGTTCCAGTTCGGCATGAACTGGAGCGACTACTCCCGCTTCGTCGGCGACATCTTCGGCGCCCCCCTGGCGATCGAGGCGCTTGTCGCGTTCTTCCTGGAGTCGACCTTCATCGGCCTGTGGATCTTCGGCTGGGACCGGCTGCCCAAGCGGCTGCACCTGGCCGCCATCTGGGCCGCCGCGATCGGCAGCAACCTCAGCGCGTACTTCATCCTCGCGGCGAACTCGTTCATGCAGAACCCGGTCGGCTACCGGATCAACCCCGAGACCGGCCGCGCCGAACTCACCGACTTCGTGGCCGTGCTGACCAACAAGGTCGCCATGATCACCTTCCCGCACACCATCGCCGGCGCGTTCCTGGTGGCCGGCTCGCTGCTGGTAGCCGTCGCCGTGTGGCACCTGGTACGCAACCGGGACTCCGCCGACACCCCCGCCTACCGGTTCGCCGCGAAGTTCGGCTCCTGGGTCACCCTGGTCTCCGCCGCCGTCGTGGCCTTCACCGGCGACATCCAGGGCAAGATCATGACCGAGGTGCAGCCGATGAAGATGGCCGCCGCCGAGGGCCTCTACACCACCGAGAGCCCCGCCTCGTTCTCCGTACTCACCATCGGCAGCCTCGACGGCAGCCGCGAGGTCTTCGCCCTCAAGATCCCGCACCTGCTGTCCTGGCTCGGCACCGGCGACCCGAACGGCACCGTGCACGGCATCAACGACCTGCAGGCCCAGTACGCCGCCCAGTACGGCGCCGGCAGCTACACCCCGATCATCCCGGTCACCTACTGGAGCTTCCGCTTCATGATCGCCTTCGGGATGGCCGCCGCCGCGATCGCCCTGCTGGTGCTCTGGAGCCAACGAAAGGGCCGCACCCCCACCAGCAAATGGCTGCTGCGCGCCGGCCTGGTCATGCCCCTGCTGCCCCTCGCCGCGAACTCCTTCGGCTGGATCTTCACCGAGATGGGCCGCCAGCCCTGGATCGTCTTCGGCGAGATGCTCACCCGCGACGGCGTGTCCCGCAGCGTCTCGCTCACCGAGGTGCTCACCTCGTTCACCGCCTTCACCCTCATCTACGCCACCCTCGCCGTGATCGAGGTCAAGCTGCTGCTGCGCTACGCCAGGGCCGGCGTACCCGACCTCACCCCGGCACCGGAGACCGACGACACCGACGACGACGCCGAGCGCCCGCTCGCGTTCGCCTACTGACCCCGGAGCCCCACCGTGGAACTCACCACCATCTGGTTTCTGCTCGTCGCGGTCCTGTTCACCGGGTACTTCATCCTCGAGGGCTTCGACTTCGGCGTCGGCATGCTGCTGCCCGTGCTCGGCCGCGACGACCGGGAACGCCGCGTCCTGATCAACACCATCGGCCCGGTCTGGGACGGCAACGAGGTCTGGCTGATCACCGCCGGCGGCGCCATGTTCGCCGCGTTCCCCGAGTGGTACGCCACCCTGTTCTCCGGCTTCTACCTGCCGCTGCTGCTGATCCTGCTCGCCCTGATCATTCGCGGCGTCGCCTTCGAGTACCGGCACAAGCGCCCCGAGGCATCCTGGAAACGCCGCTGGGACACCGCGATCTTCGTCGGCTCGCTGCTGCCGGCGGTCCTGTGGGGCGTGGCGTTCGCCAACATCCTGCGCGGCGTGCCGCTGGACGCCGACCACGAGTACGTCGGCGGCCTGGTCGACCTGCTGCACCCGTACGCCCTGCTCGGCGGGGCGACCACCGCCGCGCTGTTCCTCACCCACGGCGCCGTGTTCATCGCGCTCAAGACCGTCGGCGACGTCCGCGAGCGTGCCGCCGCTCTCGCGGTGCGCCTGGGCGTGGCCGCCGCCGTGCTCGCGGTGGCGTTCCTGAGCTGGACGTTGACCATCCGCTCCAGCGCGGCCGCCGTCGCGTTCGCCGTCGGCGCGGCCCTGGCGCTGCTCGGTGGTCTCGCCGCCGCCCGCGTACGCCGGGAGGGCTGGGCCTTCACCGGCACCGCCGTGGCGATCGCGCTGGCCGTGGCGACGCTGTTCGCGGCACTGTTCCCGAACGTGCTGCCCTCCACGCTCGACGCGGCCGGGACGCTGACGGCCACCAACGCCGCCTCCACCCCCTACACCCTGAAGATCATGACCTGGGTGGCGGTGGTGTTCACCCCGATCGTGCTGGCCTACCAGGGCTGGACGTACTGGGTGTTCCGCAAGCGCATCGGGGTGGCCCACATCCCGCGCCACTGACCCGCCCCCGCCGGATGGCCGCGGGCCCCGCCGCCGCCATCCGCCCGGGCCACGGGACGGACGCGCACTCCTTCCGCGTCCGCCCCGTGGCCCTCCCACGTCGCCGGCGCCCCGAGCCGAGGACGCCGCGCACGCTTCCCAGGGGTGCAAGATCGCGCTATTTCCTGGAAGGAGTGGCCTCCCGACGCAGGGAGGCCACTCCTTCCAGGTTGAAGCGCGACCTTGAGGCAGGAGAGGCAAGGTCAGAGGCGGTTGAACAGTCGGCTGCGCCATGGGCTCCGGCCGTCCGACCGCTCGCTCGGCTGATCCACCGGGCCGACGACAGCCCGGCCACAACGCCGGCGTCGCCAACCTGCGGGACCGGGGCGTGTCGGAGATGTCCTCGGCCCTCAAGCGCCGGTTCAACTTCGAG
>NZ_JBEYVB010000032.1:0-77043 GCF_040643815.1 Micromonospora sp. NPDC047074 | reverse complement strand
TGTCCACGTCCGATCTCCCCCCCCCCGCCCCGCCCCGCCCGCGCCCCGCCCGCTTGGCCCCGGCCCGGCTCCGCCCGTTGATCATGGGGTTAGCGGCACGGATGGAGATCGACATCGCCGTCAACGTCATGATCAACGGGCCGGGCGGGCCGGGGCGGGCGGGCGGGGTGGGGTGGGAGAGGGGGTCAGGTGGCGCGGGCGTACTGGGCGGGCCAGGTGGGGGTGGCGCCGAGCTTGGTGGCGGCGCGGTGCGGCCAGTACGGGTCGCGTAGCAGCTCGCGCCCGAGCAGGACCAGGTCGGCGTCGCCGGCCGCGACGATCTCCTCGGCCTGCTCCGGTTCGACGATCAGGCCGACCGCGCCAGTGGCGACCCCCGCCTCGCGGCGTACCCGGGCGGCCAGTGGCACCTGGTAAGCGGGGCCGACCGGGACGGTGGCGGTGGCCGACGCCCCGCCCGAGGAGCAGTCGACCAGGTCGACTCCGGCAGCGGACAGCTCGCGGGCGAGCACCACGCTGTCCTCCACCGTCCAGCCCTCCGGCTCCCAGTCGGTGGCCGAGATCCGGGTCAGCACGGGCGCGTCCTCGCCGACGGCCGCGCGGACCGCCCGGGCCACCGCCAGGGTCAGCCGCATCCGGCCGGACCGGTCCCCGCCCCAGCCGTCGTCCCGGCGGTTGGTCAGCGGGGAGAGGAACTCGTGCAGCAGGTAGCCGTGCGCGGCGTGGATCTCCACGGCGGCGAATCCGGCGTCGACCGCCCGATTGGCCGCCGCCGCGAACGCCTCGATGACGTCGGCGATGCCGGCCTCGTCCAGCGCGGTGGGCACCCGGTAGTCGGGCACGAACGGCGCCGACCCGGGCCCGACCGGCGTCCAGCCGCCCTCCGCGTCGGGCACCCCGCCCCGCCGTGGCGCCCAGGGCCGGTACGTCGACGCCTTGAACCCGGCGTGCGCCAGCTGGACGACCGGCGCGGCGCCGTGTGCGGCGACGAACGCGGTCACCGGCCGCCAGGCGTCGACGTGCGCCCCCGACCAGAGCCCGGTGTCCTGGGGGCTGATCCGCCCCTCGGGCAGCACGGCGGTGGCCTCGGTCATCACCAGGCCGGCGCCGCCGACCGCCCGGGCCCCCAGGTGCACCAGGTGCCAGTCGGTGGGCAGGCCGTCGGGACCGGCGGTGTACTGGCACATCGGCGCCAGGGCGATCCGGTTGGGCAGGGTCACGGTACGCAGGGTCAACGGGGTGAACAGGGCACTCATGCGGTCATCCTCTCCGAGCCGCGGGGCGGGACCCCACCAGGGCCCCGCCCCGGCTCGCCGGGTGCGTCGGCACGTCGGTGCGCCCGGCGAGGGCGGCCCACGGCGTCGCGGTGGGCCGCCCTCGGGTGGGGCCGCCGGGAAGCGGGCACCGCCGCTCGGTCGGCGTGGTCGGGCGTCGGGTGGGTCAGGCCGGTACGGGACTCAGGTCGTCGGGCCGGCGCTGCCCCGCGTCGGTGGGGGTGGTGTCGGTCCCGGTGTCGGCGAGCGGCGGCCGGCGGCCGGCCGAGTCGTACGCGGCCCGGTCCAGGGTGCCCTCGCGGGCGGCCACGATGGTCGGCACCAGTGCCTGTCCGGCGACGTTGGTGGCGGTGCGGATCATGTCCAGGATCGGGTCGATCGCCAACAGCAGACCGGCACCGGCCAGCGGCAGGCCCAGCGTGCTCAACGTCAGCGTGAGCATCACGATCGCGCCGGTCAGGCCGGCGGTGGCGGCCGAGCCGACCACCGAGACGAAGGCGATCAGCAGGTAGTCGGTGACGCCGAGGTGCACCCCGAAGACCTGGGCGACGAAGATCGCGGCCAGCGCCGGGTAGATCGCCGCGCAGCCGTCCATCTTCGTGGTCGCGCCGAACGGCACCGCGAACGAGGCGTACTCGCGGGGGACGCCGAGCCGCTCGACCGAGCGCTGCGTCACCGGCATCGTGCCCACGGAGGAACGGGAGACGAAGGCCAGCTCGATCGCGGGCCAGGCGCCGGCGAAGAAGCGCAGCGGGTTGAGCCGGCCGGCCGCCACCAGCAGCAGCGGGTAGACCACGAACAGCACGATCGCGCAGCCGACGTAGACGGCGGTGGTGAACTTCGCCAGCGGGGCCACCAGGTCCCAGCCGTACGACGCGACGGCGTGGCCGATCAGGCCCAGGGTGCCGATCGGGGCGAGCCGGATGACCCACCACAGCGCCTTCTGGACGATCTCCAGCAGCGCGCGGTTGATCGCCACGAACGGCTCGGCGGCCTCGCCGACCAGCAGCGCCGCCGCGCCGACGACGAGGGCCAGGAAGACGATCTGGAGGACGTTGCCCTCGACGAACGCGCCCACCGGGTTGGTCGGCACGATGCCGGTGAGGAAGTCGGTCCAGGAGCCCGTCCGGGTGGGCGCGGTGGCGCCCGCCGTGTCGAGGGTGACGCCGCGGCCCGGGTCGGTGAGCAGGCCGAGCCCGATGCCGACGCCCACCGCGATCAGCGCGGTGAGGCCGAACCAGAGCAGTGTCTTCAGCGCCAGCCGGGCGGCGTTGGCCACGCCGCGCAGGCTGACCACGCTGACCACGATGGCGGTGAAGACCAGCGGCGGGACGGCCAGCTTGAGCAACTGGACGAAGAGGCCGCCGACGGTGTCGAGGGTGCTGGCCAGCCAGCTCAGGTCGTTGGCGCGGGCGAGGAAGCCGAGCGCCACGCCGAGGACGAGGCCGAGCAGGATCTGCACGGAGAAGGGGATCTTGCGTAGGGCGGATGACATCAGAGGTGTCCCAGGGTCTGGAGGTCCGAACGGGGCAGCGTCAGGGGAGCGGCTGCGCCGGACAGACGCCGCTGGCCTGTAGTCGGAGGTCGACGTACAGGCGCACGGTGAGGTGCCAGACGTTGGTCATCGCCTGCCGAGGTTAACGCCACCCGTCGATGTTTCGGAAGGGCCCATTCCGGTGACACTCCTTACGCCAGCGGTTAGGAAGGGGCCCTTCCTCTACCGCAGGCGTTAACAAGGTGCCCTTCCTTACCGGCGGAGGGCGAGGGTGGTGGCGGTGGTGACGGCCCAGAGGAGGACCGCGAGGAGCAGCACCCGCTCCAGCGTCCCGACCAGGGCGCCCCTGCCGACCACGAGCATCGCCAGCGCCAGCGCCCCGGCCAGCGGCAGCGCCACCGAGGCCGACCCGGCGGCCAGCCGGCGCAACGTCCGGCCGGCCGCCCGCGCGAAGGCGATCGCCAGCATCGCGAAGACCACGGCGGCCACCGCGAGGATGCTCGCCCCGCCGTGCACCAGGTCCGTCGCGCTGGCCCGCTCGTACGGCGGCAGCGGGCAGCCCGCGCTGCACGCCACCGCGCCGGAGACCAGCGCGAAGACACTTCCGGCGGCGAGCAGCGCGGCCGCCAGCCGCAGCACCGGGGGCAGCGCCGCGGCGAGCAGCAGCGTCCCGGCGGCCAGGGCGAAGACCCCGATCCGGTACGCCGGGGCGTACGGGCTCTCGGTGACGCCCGCCTCGCTGACGTACGCGGTCAGGCCCGGACCGGGACCGGCGATCACGGCGACGACCACCGCGACCGTGCCGGCGACGACGCAGCCGGCGGCGGCCGACGCGGCGGCGGCCCGGGGCGGGGTGACGGTCGGGGCGGCCCGGGGCGGCTCAGCCACGCCCGTGCGGCGTGGTCCAGCCGGAGGTGTCGGGGCCGAGCGGGACGATCCCCGTCGGGTTGATCGCCGCGTGGGTCGCGTAGTAGTGCCGCTTGATGTGGTCGAAGTCGACGGTCTCGCCGAAGCCCGGCGTCTGGAACAGGTCCCGCGCGTACGCCCACAGCACCGGCAGCTCGGTGAGCTTCTGCCGGTTGCACTTGAAGTGCCCGTGGTACGCGACGTCGAAGCGGACCAGGGTGGTGAACAGCCGTACGTCGGCCTCGGTGATCGCGTCGCCCATCAGGTAACGCCGGCCGGCCAGCCGCTCCGACAGCGCGTCGAGCCGGGCGAAGAGGGCCGTGAACGCCTCGTCGTACGCGGCCTGGGAGGTGGCGAAGCCGCACCGGTAGACGCCGTTGTTGACGTCCCGGTGGATCTCCGCCATCAGGGCGTCCAGCTCCGGCCGCAGCGCCTCGGGGTAGAGGTCCGGCGCCCCGGGCCGGTGCAGCGCCCGCCACTGCGTCGAGAGGTCGAGCGTGAGCTGCGGGTAGTCGTTGGTGACCACCCGGCCGGTGCGGGTGTCGACAAGTGCCGGCACGGTGACCCGGCCGGTGTAGTCGGGGTCGGTCGCCAGGTAGGCCTCGGAGAGGAACCCGATGCCGAGCACCGGGTCGAACCCGTCCGGGTCGAGGGTGAACCGCCAGCCCCGCTCGTCGCGGATCGGGTCGACCGTGCCGAGGGAGATCGCGTCCGTCAGGCCGAGCAGCCCGCGTACGATCCGGGCCCGGTGCGCCCACGGGCAGGCCCGGCACCAGATGAGCCGGTAGCGGCCCGGCTCCAGCGGCCACCGGCCCTGCGCGTCCGGCCCGCCGCCGGGCGGGGAGTCGGAGTCCGGCGTCACCCGACCGGTGAACCGGTTGGGCTGGCGGACGAACGCGCCGCTGCCACTGGTCTCTGCGCTGAACTGGGCCTGGGCCATGCCGCCAAACCTATCGGCTGCGGGCGCGGATATCCTGGCGGCCGGGCGTACCCGTGACCCGGGACCGCGCCCCACCCCGTGCCCTTCCCACCCCCGAAGGATCGCGTCGATGACCGTGGCATACCTGGTGGCCGGTGTCCGCACCCCGATCGGCCGGTACGCCGGCGCACTCGCCGGTGTCCGCCCCGACGACCTGGCGGCGCACGTGATCCGCGAGCTGGTCGCCCGGCACCCGTCCGTGGACTGGGCGCGGGTGGACGACGTGATCCTGGGCTGCGCCAACCAGGCCGGCGAGGACAACCGCAACGTGGCCCGGATGGCGGCCCTGCTCGGCGGGCTGCCCGCCGAGGTGCCCGGCAGCACGGTCAACCGGCTCTGCGGCTCCGGCCTCGACGCGCTCGCCACCGCGGCCCGGTCCGTCGTGGCCGGCGAGGCCGACCTCGTGGTGGCCGGCGGGGTGGAGAGCATGAGCCGCGCCCCGTTCGTGCTGCCGAAGGCGACCACCCCGTTCTCCCGCACCGCCGAGGTCTACGACACCACCATCGGCTGGCGGCTGGTCAACCCGCTGATGGAGAAGCACTGGGGCATCGACTCCATGCCGGAGACGGCGGAGAACGTCGCCGCCGACTTCGGCGTCGGCCGCGCCGAGCAGGACGAGTTCGCGTACCGGTCGCAGCAGCGGGCGGCCAGGGCGCAGGCCGAGGGCCGGTTCGCCGAGGAGATCGTGGGAGTGACCGTGCCGGCGGGGCGGCGCGAGACGAAACTCGTCGAGGTCGACGAGCACCCCCGGGAGACCTCGCTGGAGAAGCTCGCCGCGCTGCCCACCCCGTTCCGCGCGGGCGGCACGGTGACCGCCGGCAACTCCTCGGGCGTCAACGACGGCGCGGTGGCACTGCTGGTCGCCTCCGAGGCGGCCGTCGCCCGCCACCACCTGACCCCGCTGGCCCGGGTCGCCGGGGCCGCCGTGGCCGGCGTACCGCCGCGGGTGATGGGCGTCGGCCCGGTGCCGGCCACCCGGAAGCTGCTCGACCGCCTCGGCCTCGGTCTCGACGCGGTCGACGTGATCGAGCTGAACGAGGCGTTCGCCGCGCAGTCCGTCGCGGTGCTGCGCGAGCTGGGCCTGCCGACCGACGCCGAGCACGTCAACCCGAACGGCGGGGCGATCGCGCTCGGGCACCCGCTCGGTGCCAGCGGCGCGCGGCTGGCGCTGACCGCCGCGCTGGAGTTGCGCCGCCGGGGCGGCCGGCGGGCGCTCGCCACCATGTGCGTCGGCGTCGGGCAGGGCATCTCGCTGCTCCTGGAAGCCGCCTGACCCGCCCCCGCAACCGCGCGGGCAGCGCCGACGAAGTGGGTCATGGCATCTCCCGGAGCGTGGAGTTCGCGGCCTAGAGTGGTGAGCACCACACGATCCGCGGGTCGGCCGGTGCGTCCCGCGCGTGCCCCGCACGCGCCGGCACCGGTGCCCTCCCGCACCGCGGCGACGACTTGGGGTGCAGCAGTGCAGATGCCGGACGGACTTCCCGCCGAGATCGACCTCTCCCGGCCGAGCGCGGCCAGGGTGTACGACTACTTCCTCGGCGGGGCGCACAACTTCGAGATCGACCGGCGGCTCGCCGAGCAGATCGCCAGCATGACCCCCAACCTGGCGGCGACGATGCGCGCCGGCCGGGAGTTCCTCCGCCGGGCCGTACGGACGCTGCTCGACGCCGGCGTCGACCAGTTCCTCGACATCGGCTCCGGCATCCCGACCGTCGGCAACGTGCACGAGGTCGCCCAGACCGCCAACCCCAAGGCCCGGGTGGTCTACGTCGACATCGACCCGGTCGCGGTGGCGCACAGCCGGGAGCTGCTCGCCGACAACGAGCTGACCGGGGTGATCCACGCCGATCTGCGCGAGCCGGAGCGGATCCTGGCCGAGGCCCGGGGCCTGGCGCTGCTCGACTTCGACCGCCCGATGGGCATCCTGCTCGCCGGGGTGGTGCACTTCGTCGGGGACGCCGACCGTCCCGACGACGTCCTGGCCACCCTGCGGGCCGCCGCGGCCCCGGGCAGCTACCTGGTCGTCTCGCACTCCACCTTCGAGGACCAGCCACAGGAGATGCTCGACGCGCAGCGTCTCTCCGCGCGGACCGACACCGAGATCACGCTGCGCTCCCGGGCGCAGGTCACGAGCTTCTTCGGCGACTGGACGATCCTGGAGCCCGGCGTGGTGCACATGCCGCTGTGGCGACCCGACTCGCCCTCCGACGTGGACGACCACCCGGAGCGGTTCGGGGCCTTCGGCGGCGTCGCCCGCTACGACCGGCCCACCGTCTGATCCGATGGCCGCCGTCCCGGATCCCGACGGCGACGCCCTCAGCCGGTCGGGCGCCCAGCGGTACGCGGCCGAATGGGCCCGGGCCGTACGCCGGCTCGGGTTCGTGCCGCTGAGCGCCGCCGAGACCGAGCGGCTGCTGCACCTGCACACCGTCCGGCTGGCCCAGGCCCTGGTCGCCGACCCGTTCTCGCCGCTGCCCGCCGAGGAGGTCGGGCGCGCGTTGATCGAGGAGCACCTGACCGAGCCGGGGGTGCTCGACTGGTCGGTGCGGGCCCTCGGCGACCGGTTCCTCTCCCAGGTGCTGCCCGGGTGGGCGCACCGGCCCGAGACGGCGGCGCGGGTCGCGGCGGTGCAGGGCGCCCTCGCCGCCGGCTTCGGCCGGGCGTTGCGCGACCGTACGTTCGCCCAGCAGGAACGGATCGCCCGCTCGGCCTGGCAGGCGCGCGACGAGGTGGAGCAGGCCCTGCGGGACAGCGAGGCCCGGTTCCGGGCGGTCTTCGTCGGCGCGGCCACGGGCATCGGCATCGCCGGCATCGACGGTCAGATCATCGACGTGAACCAGGCGTTCGCGGACATGCTCGGCTACTCCATCGAGGAGCTGCGGCAGATCAACGTCGCGTCGCTGTTCCACCCCGACGACGCGGCCGGGATGTGGGAGCTGTACCAGGAGCTGATCGAGGGCAAGCACGACAGCGCCCGGGTGGAGAAGCGGTACTACCGCAAGGACGGCAGCGTCGTCTGGACGGACCTGTCCGTCTCGCTGATCCGGCACGACGACGGGCGACCCCGGTTCACGGTCGCGATGATCGAGGACATCACCGAGCGGTACGAACTCCAGCAGCGGCTGCGCTTCCAGGCGCTGCACGACCCGCTCACCGGCCTGCCCAACCGGACCCTGTTCTTCGAGACGCTGGGGCGGGTGTTCGCCCAGGCCCCCGCGGACCATCGGGTCGGGGTCTGCTTCCTCGACCTGGACGGCTTCAAGGCGGTCAACGACAGCCTCGGCCACGACCTCGGCGACCGGCTGCTCGTGGTGATCGCCCGGCGGCTGGCCGGGTGCGTGGCGGAACACGGCCACCTGGTGGCCCGGATGGGCGGGGACGAGTTCGTCGTCCTGGTCGACGACGGCGCGGGGATCGACGACGCGGTGGCGGTCGCCGAGACGGCCCTGGCGGCGGTCTCCGCGCCGGTCCACATCGGCGAACACCAGCTCGCGGTCTCGGCCAGCGTCGGCATCGTCGAGTGCCCGGTCGGCGGGACGAGCGCCTCGGAGCTGATGAAGGCCGCCGACACCACGCTCTACTGGGCGAAGGCGGAGGGCCGGGGCCGCTGGGCGGTGTACGACCCGGAGCGCGGCGCCCGGGACATCGCCCGTTCCGCGCTGGCCGCCGGGCTGCCGGCGGCACTGGACCGGGGCGAGTTCGTGCTGCACTACCAGCCCATCGTCTCCCTGCTGGAGGGCTCGATGCTGGCGGTGGAGGCGCTGGTCCGGTGGCAGCACCCGGAGCTGGGGCTGATCGGGCCGGACGGGTTCATCGGGCTGGCCGAGGAGACCGGGCTGATCGTCCGCCTCGGCGAGTGGGTGCTGCGGCAGGCCTGTCGGGACGCGGAGGCGTGGCGGCGCGAGTTTCCCAGGGCCCGGCTGGTGGTCAGCGTCAACCTGGCCGCCCGGCAGGCCGACGACCCGGGCATCGTGGACACGGTCGCCGACGCGCTGGCCTCCACCGGGCTGCCGGCGGACCTGCTGCAACTGGAGTTGACCGAGAGCGCGTTGATGGGCACCGCCGGGGAGCCGCTGCGGTCACTGCACCGGCTGTCCGCGCTCGGCGTACGGCTGGCGATCGACGACTTCGGCACCGGCTACTCCAACCTGGCGTACCTGCGCCGGCTGCCGATCCACTGTCTGAAGCTGGCCGGGCCGTTCGTCGAGGGCATCCGGGGCGCGGACGCCGAGGCGGTGGCCGACCATCGGGACGAGCGGATCGTGGACGCGCTGGTCCGGCTGGCGCACGCGCTGGAACTGTGGGTCACCGCCGAGGCGGTGGAGACCGGGGTGCAGGCCGAGCGGCTGCGCGCGCTGCGCTGCGACACCGGGCAGGGGCGGTTCTTCGGCCCACCGGCACCGGCGGCGGAGATCACCGCCCGTCTGCGCGGTGGGGACGATCGGGGGAGGGCGGCATGAGCCTGACGGACACGGAGGCGGCGGTCGCCGTACTCGCCGGGCTGGCGATCCTCGCCGGGCTGGCCGGCGTGGTGGTGCCCGGTCTGCCGGCGTTGCCGCTGTGCTGGGGCGGGGTGCTGGTCTGGGCGATCTTCGGCGGTGCCGGCCCCGGCCGCTGGGCGGTGCTCGCCGCCGCCACCGTGGTCGTCGCCGGTGGCACCGTCGTCAAGTACGCCTGGCCGGGGCGGAACCTGAAGCGGACGGGGGTGCCCACCTCGTCCCTGCTCGCCGGTGGCCTGCTCGGTCTCGTCGGCTTCTTCGTGGTTCCGGTGGTCGGGCTGCTGCTCGGCTTCGTCGGCGGGGTCTTCGCGGCGGAGCGGCTGCGGCTGGGTGACTCGCGGCTGGCCTGGCCGGCGACGAAGCAGGCGGTGGCGGCGGCCGGCCTGTCCATGCTTGTCGAGTTCCTCGCCGGGCTGCTCGTCGCGGCGCTCTGGGTGGCGGGCCTGCTGCTCGCCTGACCGGGGTGGTGAGTGCGGCGGCGCGGGACGGGCGTCGGGTACGGCGCAGCGCCGTACTGGTGAGAGAGAGGTGACGTGTCCCGCGCCGCCGCGGTGCCGGGCGGTCCGAGCGCCCGGCGGTGGCCCGTCGCGATCGGGCCTGGTCACAGGCTCAAGCATGCGGCGGACCCGCCGGAACGGCAATGCAATTTGCCCTCGCCGCGTTCTTGGCCCTCGCCGTCGTTGGCGGGCATCGGGCCCGCTCGACGGCCCTGATGCCGCGCCCCAGGGCCGTCGAGGGCTGGCGCCGAAACATCTTGCTGGCGCGCGGCGCACCGCGGCGCACCGCAACCGCGGCGAGGGCGTCGTCGGCACCGACCGCGGCCTCGCTGTCGAGCTGCCCCATGTGTGGGGGCGCTCTCCCCGTGCCTCCACCGGTCGCATGGATGGGGCAGCTCGACAGCGCCGGCCGTCGACATCCCGGCCCGGTCGGCGGCGCCGCCCGTGCCCCTGCCCGACGGTTGACGCGACCCGGCACGGGGCATTGACGGTAGTCCGTTCTGCCAGTAGACCTTGGTGATGGAGGGCTGCCGATGAGGAAAGCTCCGCTCACGCTGGAACAACTGCGGGTCGCCGTCGCCGAGGGCGAGATCGACACCGTCGTGCTGGCCCTGGTCGACATGCAGGGCCGGTTGCAGGGCAAGCGGTTCCACGCCCCCTACTTCCTCGACCAGGTGGTCGCGCACGGCAGCGAGGGCTGCAACTACCTGCTCGCCGTCGACGTCGAGATGAACACCGTCGACGGGTACGCGATGTCGAGCTGGGAACGCGGCTACGGCGACTTCGCCATGGTGCCGGACCTCGACACGCTGCGCCGGGTGCCCTGGCAGCCGGGCAGCGCCCTGCTCCTGGCAGATCTGGCCTGGCTGGACAGGGCCGGCCCGGTGGTCGCCTCGCCCCGGCAGATCCTGCGCCGTCAGCTCGACCGGCTGGCCGCGCACGGGCTGACCGCGTACGCCGGCACGGAGCTGGAGTTCGTGCTGTTCCGCGACTCGTACGAGGACGCCTGGCGGCGTGGCTACCGGGAGCTGACCCCGGCGAACCAGTACAACGTGGACTACTCCCTGCTCGGCACGGCCCGGGTCGAGCCGCTGCTGCGCCGCATCCGCCGGGAGATGGCCGGGGCGGGGCTCACCCCGGAGAGCGCGAAGGGGGAGTGCAACCTCGGCCAGCACGAGATCGCCTTCCGCTACGACGAGGCGGTGGCCTGCGCCGACCACCACGTGATCTACAAGAACGGGGCGAAGGAGATCGCCGCCCAGGAGGGCATGTCGATCACCTTCATGGCCAAGCCGAACGAGCGGGAGGGCAACTCCTGCCACATCCACTTCTCCCTGCGGGACGCCGACGGCCGGTCGGCGATGCTCGGCGACGGGCCGGCGCGACTGTCGGTGACCGGGCAGCGGGTGCTGGCCGGGCTGCTGGCCACCATGCGCGAGTTCAGCCTGCTGTTCGCTCCGAACATCAACTCGTACAAGCGTTATCAGCCCGGGTCGTTCGCACCCACCGCGCTGCGCTGGGGCACGGACAACCGCACGTGCGCGCTGCGGCTGGTCGGGCACGGGCAGGGCATGCGGGTGGAGAACCGGGTGCCGGGGGCGGACGTGAACCCGTACCTGGCCATCGCCGCGCTGGTGGCCGGCGCGGTGCACGGCATCGAACGCGAGCTGGAGCTGGGCGGGGAGTGCACCGGCAACGCGTACGACGACCCGACCGCCGAGCGGGTGCCCGGCACGCTGCGCGACGCCCTGGCCCTCTGGGAGGGCTCGGCGGTCGCGGCGGAGGCGTTCGGTGCCGAGGTGACCGCCCACTACGCCAACCAGGCGCGGATCGAGTTGACGGCCTACGACGCCGCCGTGACGGACTGGGAGCTCCACCGTGGCTTCGAACGCCTCTGACCCCCGCCCCGCGCGCCCCCGCCCGCCCCCCGCGCCCCCCGCGCCCCCGCCAGCCCCCCGCGCCCCCGCCAGCCCCGCGATCTTGCACTTGGTGCCCATGACTTGAGGCGTATGAGGCTTTTGTCGGGGCAGTAACTGCAAGATCGCGGACGCGAGGGGCGTGGTCGCGAGGGGCGAAGGGCGAGGGCGAGGGCGAGGGGTGGGTGTGGTGGAGGTTGTTGATCCGGCTACGGGGGCGGTGGTGGGGGAGGTGGCGTCGGCTTCGGTTGAGGAGACCGACGCCGCGATCGGGCGGGCGCACACGGCGTTCGAGCGGTGGCGGGCCGTCGCGCCGGGGGACCGGGCGCGGCTGCTGCGGCGGTTCGCGGCGGTGGTGGACGCGCACGTGGCGGAGCTGGCCGCACTGGAGGTGCGCAACAGCGGGCACACGATCTCCAACGCGCGCTGGGAGGCGGGCAACGTCCGGGACGTCCTCGACTACAACGCGGGCGCGCCGGAGCGGCTGACGGGGCGGCAGATCCCCGTGCCGGGCGGGCTGGACGTGACCTTCCACGAACCGCTCGGCGTGGTCGGGGTGATCGTGCCGTGGAACTTCCCGATGCCGATCGCCGCCTGGGGCTTCGCACCGGCGCTCGCGGCCGGCAACACCGTGGTGCTCAAGCCCGCCGAGCTGACCCCGTTGACGGCGCTGCGCCTGGCCGAGCTGGCCCGCGAGGCGGGACTGCCCGACGACGTGTTCACCGTGCTGCCGGGAGCCGGATCTGTGGTGGGGGAGCGGTTCGTCACCCATCCGGCGGTTCGCAAGATCTGCTTCACCGGCTCCAGCCAGGTGGGCGCCCGGATCATGGCCGGCTGCGCCGCCGGGGTGAAGCGGCTGACCCTGGAGCTGGGCGGCAAGAGCGCCAACCTCATCTTCGCCGACGCCGACCTGGAGCGGGCGGCGGCCACCGCCCCGTACGCCGTCTTCGACAACGCGGGCCAGGACTGCTGCGCCCGCTCCCGGATCCTGGTCCAGCGGCCGGTGTACGACCGGTTCCTGGAGCTGCTCGAACCGGCGGTGCGTGCGCTGCGGGTGGAGGACCCGTCCCGGGAGACCGCCGAGATGGGCCCGCTGATCTCCGCCGCCCAGCGCGACCGGGTGGCCGGGTACGTCGACGGGGCGAGGGTGGCCTTCACCGGCTCCCGCCCCGACGGCCCCGGCTTCTGGTACCCCCCGACGGTGCTGCTCGCCGGGTCGACGGCGGACCGGCACTGGCGGGAGGAGATCTTCGGCCCGGTCGTCTCCGTGCTCCCGTTCGACGACGAGGCCGACGCGATCCGGCTCGCCAACGACACCGAGTACGGCCTCTCCGGCTCGATCTGGACCCGGGACGTGGGCCGGGCGGTGCGGGTGGCGCGGGCCGTGGAGGCGGGCAACCTCAGCGTCAACTCGCACTCCTCGGTGCGGTACTGGACGCCGTTCGGCGGGATGAAGCGCTCCGGGCTGGGCCGCGAGCTGGGCCCGGACGCGCTGCACGCCTTCACCGACGTCAAGAACGTGTTCATCGCGACGGAGGAGTGACAGGTGAGTGGTCGTCTTCAGGATCGGGTGACGGTGGTCACCGGGGCGGGCAGCGGGATCGGCCTGGCCACCGTGCGGCGGTTCGCCGCCGAGGGGGCCCGGGTGGTCTGCGTGGACATCGACCCGGAGGCCGGCAGCCGGGCCGCCGAGGAGGTCGGGGGTGAGTTCGTCGCCACGGACGTCGCCGACGAGGCGGCCGTACGGGACCTCTTCGACGGGGTGGCCGAGCGGCACGGGCGCATCGACGTGGCGTTCAACAACGCCGGCATCTCTCCGCCGGAGGACGACTCGATCCTGACCACCGGCCTGGACGCCTGGGAGCGGGTGTTGCGGGTCAACACCACGAGCGTCTACCTCTGCTGCAAGTACGTCATCCCGCACATGCGCCGGCAGGGCCGGGGTTCGATCATCAACACGGCCTCGTTCGTGGCCCTGATGGGGGCGGCCACCTCGCAGATCGCGTACACGGCGAGCAAGGGCGGGGTGCTGGCGATGACCCGGGAGCTGGGCGTGCAGTTCGCCCGGGAGGGTGTCCGGGTCAACGCGCTCTGCCCCGGCCCGGTCGCCACCCCGCTGCTGCTGGAACTCTTCGCCGCCGACCCGGAGCGGGCCGCCCGCCGGCTGGTGCACGTGCCGATGGGGCGGTTCGGGAAACCGGAGGAGATCGCCGCCGCGGTGGCGTTCCTGGCGAGCGACGACTCGTCCTTCATGACGGCCGCGCAGTTCGTCGTGGACGGCGGCATCACCGGCGCGTACGTCACGCCGCTGTGACCTGCTGTTGAGTGGGGTCACCGGGGCCGCCGGCCTGCCCGGTGCGGCCGACGTCACGTAACCAGCGTCCGTCGGGACGTACGCGTTACGTTGCCGGCCCGGCGGGGTACCAATCGGGGCACGGCCGGTTGGATCATCGGGCCGAGGCGATGAATGGCCGGAGCGGGAGGCACTATGGGCTCGGCCCAGGGGGGCGTGGACGGGGACTGCCCGTCCGAGGGGGGCCGGGGCGCGGAGTTCCCCCCGTTGCTGGCCGCCGCCTTCGCCGGTGGCGGTGAGATGGGCGGGCTGATGCGCCGCCACGACTGGTCCGCGCACCCGCTCGGCACACCCGACCGCTGGCCGCCGGCCCTCTGTTCGGCTGTCGGCATGATGCTCGCCTCCAGCGCCCAGATCGTCATGTTCTGGGGCGACGAGCTGCTCGCCTTCTACAACGACGCCTACCGTCCCACGATCGGGGCCAAGCATCCGGACGTGCTGGGCCGGCCGGCCCGCGAGTACTGGGCAGAGACCTGGAGCGTGCTCGGGCCGCTGCTCGATCGCGTCCGGCGCGAGGGGCGGTCGTACCGGGCGGAGGACCATCCGTTCCCGCTCGACCGGCACGGCTTCCTGGAGGAGACCTACTTCGACATCTCCTACGACCCGGTCCTGGGCGTCGACGGCAGCGTCGAGGGCATCTACTGCATCGTCAACGAGACCACCGGGCGGGTGGTCGGGGAGCGCCGGCTGCGGCTGCTGGCGGAGCTGGGCACCACGTTGGCGGAGGTGGACCGCCGGGCCGAGCTCGGCCGTGCCGTCGCCACCGTGCTCGACCGGTACCGGTCGGACGTGCCCTTCGCGCTGGTGCACCTGCCCGACGCCGCGGGCGACCTGGTGTTGACCGGGTGCAGCGGCCTCGACCCCCGGGCGGTCGCCACGCCCATGCCGGCGCGGCTCGGCGACGTCGCCGCCACCGGCGCCCCCGCCCAGATCGCGGTGTCCGACCTGCTCGCCGCAGACGCGGCCGACGCGGCCGAACCGTCCCCGGCCGAACCGTCCCCGGCCGAACCGTCCCCGGCCGATCCGGTCCTGGCCGAGGCGGCCGAGCAGGCGCTGGTGCTCCCGGTCACCGCCGGGAACGAGACCGTCGGCACGCTGACGCTCGGCGTCGCGCGCCGGCAGCTGTACACCGACGAGTACCGGGACTTCCTCGACCTCGTCGCCGCGCAGGTCTCCCGGGCGGTCGGCCGGCAGCAGGCGTACGAGCAGGAACGCGCCCGCGCCGCCGAGCTGGCCGCACTGGACCTCGCCAAGACCAACTTCTTCGCCAACGTCAGCCACGAGTTCCGCACCCCGCTGACCCTGGTGCTCGGCCCGCTGGAGGATCTGCTGGCCGACCCGGCGCTGCCCGTGGCGTACACCGACCGGCTCACCACCATGCACCGCAACGCGCGGCGGCTGCTCAAGCTGGTCAACACGGTGCTCGACTTCTCCCGGCTGGAGTCCGGGCGGCTGTCCGCCCGCTACCAGCCCACCGACCTCGCCGACTACACCGCCCGGCTGGCCAGCACCTTCCGCTCGGCCACCCAGCGGTCCGGGCTGCGCCTGGTGGTGGACTGCCCGCCGTTGCCCGCGCCGGTCTTCGTGGACCGGGACATGTGGGAGAAGGTCGTGCTCAACCTGCTCTCCAACGCGGTGAAGTTCACCTTCGACGGCGAGATCCGGCTGCGGATCCGCGCGGTCGACGGGTCCGCCCGGCTGGAGGTCACCGACACCGGCGTCGGCATCGTGCCGGAGGAGCTGCCGCACGTCTTCGAGCGTTTCCACCGGGTGCCGGGGGTGCGTTCACGCAGCCACGAGGGCACCGGCATCGGGCTGGCGCTGGTCCGTGAGCTGGTCGAGATGCACGGCGGCGAGGTGACCGTGCGCAGCCGCGTCGACGAGGGCAGCACCTTCACGGTGACCGTCCCGTTCGGCACCGGGCACCTGCCGGCCGACCGGGTCGCCGACACCGGCCCCCCGGCGTCGGTCGAGCTGGCCCAGGCGGACCTCTACGTCGAGGAGGCGACGTACTGGACCACCGCCACCACCACCGACCGGACCGGACCGGGCGAGGGGCACGGACCGGCCCGGGGCAGCGGTGCCGGCGGCCGGATCCTGGTCGCCGACGACAACGCCGACCTGCGGGAACACGTCAGTCGACTGCTCGCCCCGTCGTGGCAGGTGGTGGCCGTCACCGACGGCGTGGAGGCGCTGCGGCTGGCCCTCGACGGCTCGTTCGACCTGGTGCTGACCGACGTGATGATGCCCCGGCTGGACGGTTTCGGGCTGGTCGCCGCCCTGCGCGCGGACCCGCGTACCCGGCACGTGCCGATCGTGCTGCTCTCCGCCCGGGCCGGCTCGGCCGAGGCGGTCGCCGGGCTCGAGGTGGGCGCCGACGACTACCTCACCAAGCCCTTCTCCGGCCAGGAGCTGATCGCCCGGGTCCGGGCCAACGTCGAGCTGGGTCAGCTCCGCGGTCAGATCATCCGGGGGCTGCGGGCCCTGGCCGACGCGGCGGTCGCGGTCAACACCGCCCGGTCCACGGCCGAGGTGCTCCAGGTCGCCGCGCGGCACGCCCTGAGCCTGGCGGAGGCGGCCCGGGTGGTGGTCTCGGCCGCCGGGGCGCGGTTCGAGGCCGACGGTGGCGGCTCGACCCCCGCCGAACCGTCCCTCGTGCTGCCGCTGACCGGCACCGTCGGCGAGCAACTCGGCGAGCTGCGGGTCTGGCGTCCCGTCGGCGACGTGACCCACGGCGACGAGGCCGCGCTCACCCAGCTCGCCCGGCTGGTCGGGGTGCGGCTGGAGAACGCCCAGCTCTACGAGGCCGAGCACCGCATCGCCACGACGCTCCAGCACAGCCTGCTGCCCCGGTCGCTGCCGCAGTTGCCGGGTGCCGTGGTGGCCGGCCGCTACCTGCCCGGCAGCGGCGAGGTGGAGGTCGGCGGGGACTGGTACGACGTCATCGCCCTCGGCGACGACGAACTCGTGCTGGCGATCGGCGACGTGGTCGGCAAGGGCGTGCGCGCGGCGGCGGCGATGGGCCAACTGCGCAACGCGCTGCGGGCGTACGTCCTGGAGGGCTTCGATCCGGGGGAGTCGCTGAGCCGGCTCAACCGGCTCGTCGGCACGACCGAGGAGCGTTCCTTCGCGACCGTGGAGTGCCTCCGGTTCAGCCCTCGCACCGGCCGGTTGCGGTACGCCAGCGCCGGTCACCCTTCCCCCCTCCTGATCCGCGGAGACAGCGTGACGTTCCTGCACGACCGGGCGCTCGGGCCGCCGGTCGGGGCGATCCCCGACACGACCTACCGGACGGTCGAGGGGGAGCTGCCCCCCGGCAGCCGGCTGCTGCTCTACACCGACGGGCTGATCGAGGACCGCCAGCTCGGCATCGACGACGCGCTGGCCCGCCTCCGGGAGGACGCGGCCCGGCCCGGCGAGCACGTGACCGACCTGGTCGACGCCGTCGTGGAGCGGGTCGCCGGCCGGCCCCTGCGCGACGACGTCGCGGTGCTCGCCCTGGCGGCGACGGAACTCAACCGGTTCGCGCTGCGGCTGCCGGCCGACCCCACCCGGCTCAGCGTCCTGCGCAAGCGGCTGGAGGACTTCCTGGTCGCGCACCGGGTCACCGAGACGGACCTGTTCGACCTGACGGTCGCCGTGTCGGAGGCGGCCGCCAACGCCATCGAGCACCCGGTCGAGCCGACCGAGCCGACGATCACGGTCGAGGTGGTCATCGAGGACCGCACGGTGGTCGCCACCGTGCGTGACAGCGGCCAGTGGCGGGAGTCCACCGGCACGAGCTTCCGGGGGCGGGGGCTGTCCCTGATCGCCGCGCTGGGGGAGCTGTCGGTGAACCGTACCGCCGAGGGGACCGAGCTGACGCTGAGCCGGCGGCTGACGGACTGAGCGCACGCCGGGCGGTGTGCGCCCGGGTGGCGTCGGTGGCTTCAGGCCGGGCGGAGCCAGGCCTGGTCGCCCAGGCCGGCGATGTCCAGCACCCGGTAGACCTGACGCGACGGCAGCACGGTGAGCGCGTCGGGGAAGTGCTGGGCCATCCGGACCACGGCGTGGATCGCCGCCGAGTCGAAGAAGGTGACCGCCCGGAGGTCGAGCGTCAGCCGCGCGGCCGGCTCCCCCAGCGCGGTCTGGAGCATGATGTCGGCGGTGGACATGTCGACCTCGCCGGTGACCAGGACGTGGAGGTGGTCACCGTCGACCTCCGCGCTGGCGGAGAAGACGGGAGCCGCGCCACCCCCTTGATCCACGCAGCCACAATGGCACAGCCCGTCAGGCACGGCAACAACCCCGCCCGGCGGGCGGGGCAGGGGTCGTCCCCGGTCGCGGCGATAGGCTTGGGCCATGACCGTCCGTGCGCCGCTGACCCCAGGCACGCTGTCCCCGACGCGGCCCGTGCCCGCCCACATCGTCCGCCCGGAGTACGTGGGCAAGAAGCGTCCTCTCCAGTGGCGCGGCTCGCACGTGCAGACCCCGGAGATTATCGAGAAGATGCGGGTCGCCGGTCGACTCGCCGCCCAGGCCACCCAGCTCGCCGGTGAGCACTGCAAGCCCGGCGTGACCACCGACGAGATCGACCGGGTCGTGCACGAGTTCCTCTGCGACCACGGCGCCTACCCGTCGACGCTGGGCTACAAGGGCTTCCCCAAGTCCTGCTGCACCAGCCTCAACGAGGTGATCTGCCACGGCATCCCCGACTCCACGGTGCTCGCCGACGGCGACATCATCAACGTCGACGTCACCGCGTACCTCGACGGGGTGCACGGCGACACGGACGCCACCTTCTGCGTGGGCGAGGTCAGCGAGGAGGCCCGGCTGCTGGTCGAGCGGACCCACGAGGCGATGATGCGCGGCATCCGCGCGGTCGCCCCGGGCCGCCAGATCAACGTGATCGGCCGGGTCATCGAGTCGTACGCGAAGCGCTTCGGCTACGGCGTCGTACGCGACTTCACGGGCCACGGCATCGGCGAGGCGTTCCACAGCGGGCTCTACGTGCCGCACTACGACAGCCCGCACCCCACGGACGTGATGGAGCCGGGGATGACGTTCACCATCGAGCCGATGATCACTCTCGGCACCCACCAGTACGACATGTGGGACGACGGTTGGACCGTGGTCACCAAGGACCGCAGGTGGACGGCCCAGTTCGAGCACACCATCGTGGTGACCGAGGCCGGCCACGAGATCCTCACCCTGCCGTGACCGAGACCCCGGCGGCGCTGCGGGAGGCGCACCACGCGGACGTCTCCGGCGGTTGGCTGCGCCCCGCCGTCTTCGGCGCGATGGACGGCCTGGTCACGAACATCGCCCTGATCGCCGGCGTGGGCGGCGGCGGGGTGTCGCCCCGCAGCGTCGTGCTCACCGGCGTGGCCGGGCTGGTGGCCGGCGCCATCTCGATGGGGCTCGGGGAGTACACCAGCGTCCGTTCGGCCAACGAGCAGGTCGCCGCCGAGGTGGCCAAGGAGCGCCGCGAGCTGGAGCGGCACCCGGAGGCCGAGGCCCGCGAACTGGCTGCGGCGTGGGTCGCCCGGGGGCTGGCCCCCGATCTCGCCATGGAGGTCGCCCAGGCCGTCCGCCGCAACCCGGAGGAGGCGCTGCGGGTGCACGTCCGGGAGGAACTCGGCGTCGACCCGGACGACCAGCCCAGCCCGTGGGCGGCGGCGATCTCGTCGTTCCTGTTCTTCTCGGTCGGGGCGCTGGTGCCGCTGCTGAGCTACCTGTTCGGCTCGACGAGCCTGTGGCTGGCGCTCGCCGTCGGCGGTCTCGGGTTGTTCGTCGCCGGGGCGGTGGTCGCCCGCTTCACCGCCCGGTCCTGGTGGTCCGGCGGCCTGCGCCAGCTCCTGCTGGGCGCGGCGGCGGCCGGTGCCACCTATCTCGTCGGCGCCCTCATCGGCGTCCAGGGTGGGCTCGGCTGACCTTCCCGCGCCGGCCCGCCCGGCGTCCGGCGGGCGGGCCGGCGGTTGGCGGGGCGCCGTCCGGCGCGGGGCGGTCAGCCGTCGAGCAGGTCGTCGACCGTGCCGTCGACGGAGCGCCCCCGGGCCGCCAACTCGTCCGCCTGGCGGGCCAGGACGGCACCCACCTCGGTCATGTCCGCGCCCGCCAGGCCGGTGCGCCGCACCGCGTCCCCGGGGTCGCGGAAGTAGGTGCGGCTGAGCAGGCCGTTCACCGTGGCCGCCGCCAGCCGTGCCTCGCCGAGCATCAGCAGCGCCTGGTCGGTCTCGTACCACTCGGCCAGCCGGGCGGCCCGGGCGTGTGCCGCGCTGCCCCGGTACCAGGCCCGCCGGGCCGCCGTGCTGAACTCGGCCGGCCGGGCCCGGGCCAGCCGGCCCAGGTGTTCGTCGCGGAGCGTGCGCAGCCAGTCGGTCGGGTCGTACAGCGCGCGGGTGCTGACGTACCGGTCGGCGGTCAGCGGCCAGAGCGGGGAGATCACCCGGGCCTGCCGGAGGTAGTCGTCCGCGCCGGCCACGGTCAGGTCGACCAGCACGCCGTCGACCCGCCGGGTGGCCGGGGGCGGTCCGCCGCCGGGCCGGTAGGTCACCACCAGCAGGCCGACCTCGCCGTCCCCGCCGCCGTCGTCGTCGCCGTGGGCCAGCGGGCCGTGCACCGCGACGGCGAGCGTGTCGGCCGGGAACCGGCGGCGGACGGCGTCGGCGACCCGCCCGGCGACCGCCCAGCGTGGATCGTCCAGCCACCGTGGATCGTCCGGGTGCAGCTCGCCGTCGGCGCCGGTCACCGCACCAGACTAGTCGCGGGCGGTCGGCCCGCCCGGCCCGCCGCGCCCGGTGGGCACCAGCCGGAAGACGAGGATCTCCCGCCCGCCGGCCCGTTCGGCGTACGCCCGGTAGGCGGGCCACTCGGTGACCAGCAGCGCCCACAGCCGGTCCCGTTCGGCTCCGGTGGCGACCTGGGCGCGCACCGGGACGCGGCGGCCCTTGACGGCCACCTCGGCGGCGGGATCGGCGCGCAGGTTCATCGCCCAGCCGGGCTGGTGGGTCTGGCCGAAGTTCGAGCCGACCACCACGTACGCGTCGCCGTCGGGCACGTAGAGCAGCGGGTTGCTGCGGGGCTTGCCGGAACGGCGGCCCGTGGTGGTGATGACCAGGGACGGGATGAGCCCGAGCGCGACCACCCGTCCCCGGGTGAGCCGCCCGACCAACCGGTCGGCGGGGACGAGCAGGCGGACGGCGGCGCCGAACCAACGGTGGTGGCCGACCCGGCGGGTGAGGGCTCCCAGTACGGGCACGGCACCAGTGTGCCGGTTCCCGGCCGGTCAGTCGAGACGTCGTTCGATCGGTAGCCGGGACCGGGTGAACAGGCCGGCGCCGAGCATCGCCACCAGCGGCACCACCACCAGCACGCCGAGCGTGCTCCACGGGACCACCAGCGGGTACGGCTCGACGACCGGCCACAGCCCGGCGTACCGGCGGTTGAGTGCGGTCAGGATGACCACCGCGGAGCCGAGGCCGGCGACGATGCCGAGCACCGAGCCCAGCACGGCGATCACCCCCGACCGGCAGAGCGAGAGCAGCCGGCGCAGCCCCGGGCCGGCGCCGACCGCCGCCAGCGTGGAGAGGTCCGCCCGTCCCTCGGCCGCGGCCAGCCCGGTGGCGATGCCGGCAGCGCCCACGGTGATCACCCCGGCCGCGGCGGCCAACAGCAACAGCACCGGCCGCCCGGGGCCCGCCGGGTCGCCCCGTTCGATCTCCACCTGCGCGCCGAGCGGGCGTACGGCGGTGCCGAACCGGTCCTGCTGGCGCTGGTCGGGCGCCCCGTCGGCGGCGATCGCCCAGCCGACCGGGCGGGCGGTCAGCCCGAGCCGGTCGGCGGCCGCCCGGGACAGCAGCAGCCGGTTCGCGTCCAGCCCGGTGGAGAGCGGGTGCCCGGCGACGGTCGTGACGGTGGGGTCGGGCCGGGCCTGCCCGGGGCGGTGCACCACGATGTCGACCCGACCGTCCCGCACGTAGCGCGCGTCGGTCACCACCACGCCGCCGGCCCGTAGCACCGCGATCGCGGCGGCGACGTCGGCGGGGGCCGCCCCGGTGAGCACCGGCAGCGCCGCTCCCTCGTCCACCACCACCTGGAAGTACGCGCCGAAGTGGTCCTCCGGTCCGCTGCGGCAGCGAGGGTCCGCGCGGGCCCGGCGCTGCTCCGAGTCGCTCAGCCGGTCACCCGGGGCCCACGGGCAGGCGCGCTCGTGGGGCAGCACCGGAGAGACCGGGCAGGCCTCGGTGTCGGTGCCGCACACGGCCCCGACCAGTGGCGCCACCGCGCGGGCCCCCAGATGGGCGCGGGCCGCCTCGGCGACCCGGTCCAGGGGCGGCGGGCCGTCGGGGCCGGACCGGGTGACCAGCACGGTGCCGGCCGGCAGGGCCGGCTCGTACTTCGCCGCCGTCCGGGCCTCGTCACTGGCCAGGTACACCCCGATGGCGACGCTGCTGGCGACCGCCGCCATCACGGCGGAGATCGCCGGGGCGGTCGAGGACCGGTTGCGGCTGGCGTCGCGCAGCGCGATGCGGGGGGCCAACGGCAGGGACCGGCCCAGCCGGGCGAGCAGGCCGACCAGCGTCGGGGTGGCGAAGACCAGTCCCAGCTCGCCGAGGACCAGGCCGGCCAGGATCACGGCCGGCGACGTCCGGGCGGCCCCGAACGCGGCCACCGCGGTGCCGCCGGCGACAAGTGGCACGCCCGCGTGCAGCCAGCGCCGCCGGTGCGCCGGCGGGGTGCGCCGGCCGGCCAGCCCCGCCACCACGTCCTGCCGGGCTGCCGTCCAGGCCGGGGCCAGCGCGGCCAGCACCCCGGCCAGCACCGCGACGGCCGCGATCGCCGCCAGGGCCGCCGGGAAGCAGCGGTACCCGCCGAAGCGTGCGCCGTAGAGGTGCTCCTCCACCAGCGGCCGGCCGGCGAACGCGGCGGCGACGCCGAGTGCGACCCCGACGACCGCCCCGAGGGCGCCCAGCACCAGGCCGTCGGCCAGCACGATCCGGCGCAGGTGGGCGTCGTCCCCGCCGGCCACCGCGACCAGTGCGAGATCCCGGCGCCGCCGCCGTACGCCGACCGCGAAGGCCGGCCCGACGAGCAGCACCACCTCCAGCAGCACCAGCCCGCCGACGAGCACCGAGACGCTCATCCCCTCCACGTCCACGCCGGAGAGCCGGTCGTGGGGGTACGCGACGACCTCCGACGCCGGGGCCGGGGTGCGGGCGTGGACCAGGAAGCCGTGGTCGTTGAGCCGGCGGAACAACTCCTCGTCGACGGCACCGGGCAGGTCGACCAGCCAGCTCACGTGCGGCTCGGTCGCCACCCGGTCCGCCGCCGGGTGCAGCGTCACCACCGGGCCGAGGTGGTCGGGGTACTCGACCACCCCGACCACCCGCCAGGAGCGGGTGCCGTCGCCGGAGGTGACGGTGCCGCCGGGGCGGACGTCGAGGCGGCGCAGCGCCGCCGGGCTGACCGCGATCTCGTCCGAACCGGCGGGCGCCCGGCCGGAGCGGAACCGGGCCAGCCCCCGACCGAGCGGGTCCGCGAGGTCCACGGCCCGCGCCGTGACGGAGTCGTCGACCCGCTCGCCCACCCGGGCGTCGAACGGCACCCACCGGCGCAGTGGTACCGCCCGGCTGCCCGCCGGCAGCAGGGCGCTCACCTGTTCGGCGGTGACCGTCCCGACCGGGTGTGGATCCTGCCCGTCGGTGTTCCAGCTTTCGCCCCAGGCGCTCTGCACGATCGGCTGCGCTGTCACCCGGGACAGCTCCAGGTCGGCGGTCCCGAGCTGGCGGTCGATCCGCTCGGCCCGGGTCAGCTCGGACATGTCCCAGCTCACCGCGGTGAAGGTCAGCACCAGCACCGGCAGCGTGATCATCGCCAGCACCAGCGCCGTACGCCCCCGCGCCCGCTGGGCCTCCCGCCGGGCGATCCGCAGCGCGGCCCACCAGGATCCGGCCGCCCCGGCGAGCCGGCCGCCCCGGCGGGCGCTCACCGACCGCTGCCGCTCAGCAACTGCTCCACGCCGCTCAGCGGGGCCGTCGAGTCGACCAGCACCCCGTCGCGGAGGAAGACCACCCGGTCGGCCCAGGCGGCGTGCCGCGCCTCGTGGGTGACCAGCACGGCGGCGGCCCCCGCGTCGACCCGCCGGCGCAGCAGGCGCAGCACCGCCTCACCGGTCTGCGAGTCCAGCGCCCCGGTCGGTTCGTCGGCGAGCACCAGCCGGCGGTCGCCGACCAGCGCGCGGGCGATCGCCACCCGCTGCTGCTGCCCGCCGGAGAGCTGGTCGGGGAACCGGTCGCCCAACTCGGGCAGGCCCACCTCGGCCAGCGCGTCCAGCGCCAGCCGGCGGGCCCGCCGCACGCCGGTGCCGTCGAGTTCGAGGGGCAGGGCGACGTTCTCCACCGCGCTGAGGCTGCCGAGCAGGTTGAGGTCCTGGAAGACGTAGCCGATCCGGCGGCGCCGCAGCTGGGCCAGCCGGCGCCGGTCCAGGGCGCCGAGCGGCTGCCCCTCGACGTACACCTCGCCCGCGGTCGGGCCGTCCAGCCCGCCGGCAAGGGCGAGCAGGGTCGACTTCCCCGAGCCGGACGGCCCCATCACGGCGACGAGTTCCCCCGGCCGGACGGTGAGGCTCACCCCGCGCAGCGCGTGCACGCTCGCCGGGCCCGTGCCGTGGGTGCGGTGCGCGTTACGCACGTCGAGCACCGGCGTGGTCGGGCCCCCGCCCGTCGGCCCGTTCCCGGTGTTCACCGTCGCGCCTCCTCGTCGGCCCCGTCCACCGCCCCGGCAGGCGTCGTCGGGGTTGGGGCGGACCCCGCCGGACGGTAGCGCACGAGGCTGCTCTCGCAGTGGTCCAGCCAGCGCACCTCGGCCTCGGCCTGGAAGAGCATGGCGTCCAGCACGAGGCGCCACGGCAGGTCCTCCGGGCGGTCGCTGGCGTACTTCAGGCGGGTCAACTCCTGCAACGTCCGCATGGTCGCGCTGCGCTGGGTCTGCACCACCGATCGCACGTCGACCCCCGGGGTGGTCAGCGCGAGGGCCAGCTTGATGGCCAGCTCGTCGCGGGGCCGGTCGGAGCGGCTGATCGGGGTGACGAACCACAGGGCCAGGTCCGCCCGCCCGGCGTCGGTGATCTCGTACGGGCGCTGCCCGGCCTCGCTCTCGGGCAGCGACCGGACCAACCCGTCCCGCTCCAGGCGGGACAGGGTGGTGTAGACCTGCCCGATGTTCAGCGGCCAGGTCGAGCCGGTCGACTCCTCGAACGCGGCGCGCAGCTGGTAGCCGTACATCTCGCCGCGTTCGAGCAGGGCGAGCAGCCCGTGACGGATGGACATGGCAACGGAGTATGCATACCTGGTATGCGACCTGCAACCGGAGCGGGTGGACCGGTCAGGCGGGGCGGCCCGGGAACGGCACCGTCAGCGGGGTGATTCCGGCCGTCCGCCGCCAGCGGGTGGCCCGCAGGGCGTACTCGACCAGGGCGGCCAGCGCCCTGTCCCGGTCGGCGCCGGTGGCGGCGGGCACCACCGCCCGCCAGAACGCGGCCGTGCGCTCCTCCACCTCGACGGCCAGCCGCAGCGCGCTCGCCTTGTCGGTGACGGGGAACGGCAGCGCGTAGCCGGCCCGGTCGGGCGGGACGCTGCCGCCACCCGCGCTCAACTGCACGATCAGGTCGTCGCGGCGGCGCCGGTGGGCGGCCTCCGCCTCCCTCGCGGCGGTGCGGGCCGCGCCGGTGAGGCGTACCCCGATGGGCCCGTAGGCCCAGATGGCGGCGTACTCGGCGGTGAGCGCCGCGCCGAGCGCACCGGTCGACCCGGACGGTGTGGGTGTGGTCACTTGAGCGCCTCCACGTGGGTGGCCCGGGCGGCGACGATCGAGGCGAGCAGCGCGGCCCGCTCCGCCGGTGCCGCCGCGCAGGCCCTGGTCGCGGTCTCCCGGGCGCCCCGCTCGCGCTCGCGCAGCGCGGCCCGCGTCGCCGCCGGGTCCCCGCCCGGCGCGGCGGTGGCCGGGGCGGACGCCGACGGCGGCGGTACGCCGATGACCCGGGCGAGTTCGGCCGCGTGTGCCTGGTGCGCCTCGGCGATCGGGGTGAGCAGGTCGGCGAGGGCGGGGTGCGCGGCGGCGGCGTCCCGGTGCCCGGCGGCGAGCTGGAGCGACTCGTCGAGCAGTGGCGTGAGCGGGTCGGACTCGGGGGCGGGGCCGTCGTCGCGGTCGAACAGGCCGCAGCCGGTCAGCGGCACCGACGCGCCGCCGAGCGCCAGGAGTGCCCCGGCGCGCAGCACGTTTCGCCGGGAATGCCCGGTTGTTTCCCCACGTTGTGTCGTTCGGCCCGTCGCCACCGGACAAGTCAACACCATCACCGGCCGTACGTGGGCCACCGGCGTCGGTGCGCCGCCCGGCCCGGCGGCCGACACGCGCGTTACGCTCTGCGCAGCCACCGGCGCGTCAGCTCCGGTGGCGTGCCGGCGTGGCGGCCGACCGGGTGCCGTCGATCAGCAGGAGGGTGCGGAGATGACGCAGCGTGGCCGTGCCACGAGGTCGACGGGGCCGGCGGGAAGAGCCGGGCGTGCCGACGCCCCCCGGGGCGGGGAACGCGCCGGCGGGCCCCGTGGTGACCTGGCCGCCCGGCGGGCCCGGCTGCGTGAGGTCATCGGGCCGGTGGTGGCCGGTGCCGGCTACGACCTGGAGGACCTCTCCGTCTCCCGGGCCGGCCGGCGGCACGTGGTGCGGGTGATCGTGGACGCCGACGGCGGGATCAACCTGGACGCCGTCGCCGAGGTCTCCCGGGCCGTCTCCGCCGCCCTCGACGCGGCCGAGGAGGCCGGGGGCGACCTCGTCGCGGGGGAGTACCAGCTGGAGGTCAGTTCCCCCGGCGTGGACCGGCCGCTCACCCTGCCCCGGCACTGGCGACGCAACATCGGCCGGCTGGTCAAGGTGACCGCGCGCGGCGCGGGCGCCCCGCCCGGGCAGGGTGCCGCGCAGCCCACCGGCGACCGGCAGGTCACCGGCCGGGTGGTCGAGGCCGACGCCGAACGCGTGGTGCTGGAGACCGACACCGGCCGTGCCACCTGGACCTACGCGGAGCTCGGCCCCGGCCGGGTGCAGGTCGAGTTCCACCGTCTCGACGAGATCGAGGAGACGGACGAACCCGACGACATGGACGACACCGACGACTTCGACGACGAAGATGATGTGGAGGACGAGGAGAGGTGAACATCGACCTCGCGGCGCTGCGCGCACTCGAGCGCGAGCGGGAGATCCCGTTCGACACGATCCTCGCGGCGATCGAGACCGCGCTGCTGACCGCCTACCGGCACACCGACGGGGCGGAGCCGCACGCCCGGGTGGAGATCGACCGCAAGTCCGGCGCGGCCCTGGTCTACGCGCAGGAGCTGGGCGACGACGGCACCGTGGTGCGGGAGTGGGACGACACCCCGCACGACTTCGGGCGGATCGCCGCCATGACCGCCAAGCAGGTGATCCTCCAGCGGCTGCGCGAGGCCACCGACGAGGTGCACTTCGGCGAGTACGTCGGCCGCGACGGCGACCTGGTCACCGGCGTGGTGCAGGCGCACGAGGCGCGGGCCGAGAAGGGCATCGTCAGCGTCGACCTCGGCAAGCTGGAGGGCGTCCTGCCGCAGTCCGAGCAGGTGCCGGGCGAGCGCTACGTGCACGGCGAGCGGATCCGCTGCGTGGTGGTGCACGTGGCCAAGGGGATGCGCGGGCCGCAGATCACCCTGTCCCGGTCCCACCCGGGGCTGGTCAAGAAGCTCTTCGCGCTCGAGGTGCCGGAGATCGCCGACGGCACGGTCGAGATCGGTGCGATCGCACGTGAGGCGGGTCACCGTACGAAGATCGCGGTCCGTTCCACCACCCAGGGCGTCAACCCCAAGGGGGCCTGCATCGGGCCGATGGGGCAGCGGGTCCGCGCGGTGATGAGCGAGCTGCACGGCGAGAAGATCGACATCATCGACTGGTCGGACGATCCGGCGACGTTCGTCGGCAACGCCCTGTCCCCGGCCAAGGCCCTGCGGGTCGAGGTGGTCGATCTCGCCACTCGCACCGCCCGGGTCACCGTTCCGGACTTCCAGCTCTCGCTCGCCATCGGCCGGGAGGGGCAGAATGCCCGGCTTGCTGCCCGGCTGACCGGTTGGCGGATCGACATCCGGTCCGACGCCGAGCAGGCGGGTGCGACCGGCCGGAGCGGAGCTGATCACGTCCCGGAGCCGGGCGGCGCGATCTCGGGCGCCTAGGGGTAGACTTTCTCCAGTGGTACGACGCGCGCTGCCGGAGCGCACCTGTGTGGGTTGCCGGCGACGTGCGCCGGCCAGCGAATTGCTGCGGATCGTCGCGATCGGTGACGAGGCTGGTCACAGCCTTCGGCCCGATCCGGCCCGCAGGCTGCCGGGTCGGGGAGCGAACATGCACCCGGATCCGGCCTGCTTCGCGCAAGCGGTGCGGCGGCGTGCCTTCGGGCGGGCGCTGCGCATCACCGGGGTCCCCGACCACGGTGAGCTCGCGGAGCACGTCGATGCGCCAACCACTACGCCCGGTCAGCCCGACCGGGCGAGGGTCGCTAGCAAGGTAGGACGACCGACATGAGCACACGATGAAGTCCCTGAAATGACCAGGCTTCAAGTGCACGAGTGAGGTCGCTGCGGGTGCTGCCCGCACGACCTCGGAGTGAGGAGTGCAGTGGCAGGTAAGGCCCGCGTACACGAGCTTGCAAAAGAGCTCGGGGTCGAAAGCAAGACCGTTCTCGCCAAGCTCAAGGAGATGGGCGAGTTCGTGAAGTCCGCGTCCAGCACCGTCGAGGCGCCCGTCGCCCGGCGGCTGCGTAACGCGTTCGTCGCCTCCGCCGGATCCCCGGCGCCGGCCGCCCCACCGGCGGCCGCCCCGGCGGCGACCCCGACCCCGACGCCCTCGCCGGCCCCCGGCGGACCCCGGATCTCGGCCAAGCCGATGCCGCCCCGGCGGCCGGCCGCGCCGGTGCCCGGCCCGAAGCCGAAGGGCCCGGTGCCCGGTCCGCCGCAGCCAGCGGCCCCGGTCGCCAAGCCGGCGAGTGCCCACGACATCGAGGTGGCGGCCGCGGAGGCGCGTGCCGCCGCGCTGAAGGCCGAGCAGGAGGCCGCGGTCAAGGCCGCCCAGGCCGCTCGGCAGCAGCAGCGTGAGAACGTCCGCCGGGAGCCCCCGGCCGACGGTGGCAACCGCCCCGGTCCCCGACCGGGTCCGGGTGCCATGCCGCCCCGTCCCGGTTCCCCGGCCGCCGGTCGTCCCGGCGCGCCGACCCCGGGCCCGGGTGGTCGTCCGGGCGGGCGTCCGCCGGCGCGCGGCGCCGGTAACAACCCGTTCGGCATCCAGGGCAGCCAGCAACAGCAGCAGCGGCCTCCGGCCGCCGGTGCGGGTGGGCCCCGGCCCAGCCCGTCCGGCATGCCTCCGCGTCCCAGCCCGGCTTCCATGCCGCCCCGTCCGAGCCCGGCCTCCATGCCGAGCCAGCGTCCCGCTACCGGTCGCCCCGGCCCCGGTGGCGCGGGTCGCCCCGGCGGCGGTGGCGCGGGTCGCCCCGGTGGCGGTGGCGGTGGCTTCCGTGGCGGTCCCGGTGGCGGTGGCGGTGGCGGTGGCTTCCGTGGCGGTCCCGGTGGCGGCGGCGGTGGCGGTGGCTACCGTGGCGGTCCCGGTGGCGGCGGCGGTGCTCCCGGCGGTGGCTTCCGTCCGGGCGCGCCGGCCGGTGGCGGCGGTCGTCCCGGTGGCGGTGGTCGTGGCCGTGGCGGCGGCGCCGCGGGAGCCTTCGGGCGTCCGGGCGGCAAGCCGACCCGCGGTCGCAAGTCCAAGAAGCAGCGCAGACAGGAGTTCGACAACCTGTCGGCCCCGACCATGAGCTCGGGTGCCCCCCGGGGTCAGGGTCAGGTCGTCCGGCTCTCCCGTGGCGCCTCGCTGTCGGACTTCGCCGACAGGATCAACGCCAACCCGGGTTCGCTGGTCCAGGAGATGTTCAACCTGGGCGAGATGGTCACCGCGACCCAGTCCTGCTCCGACGAGACCCTGCTGCTGCTGGGTGAGCACCTCGGCTTCGATGTGCAGATCGTCAGCCCGGAGGACGAGGACCGCGAGCTGCTCGCGCAGTTCAACATCGACCTCGACGCCGAGATCGCGGAGGACCGCCTGGTCAGCCGTGCGCCGGTCGTGACCGTCATGGGTCACGTCGACCACGGTAAGACCAAGCTGCTCGACGCGATCCGCAAGGCGAACGTCGTGGCCGGCGAGGCGGGTGGCATCACCCAGCACATCGGTGCCTACCAGGTGCACGTGCCGCACGAGGGCGTGGACCGCGCGGTGACCTTCATCGACACCCCGGGTCACGAGGCGTTCACCGCCATGCGTGCCCGTGGTGCCCAGGTCACCGACATCGTGGTGCTGGTGGTCGCGGCCGACGACGGCGTCATGCCGCAGACGATCGAGGCGTTGAACCACGCCAAGGCGGCCGACGTGCCGATCGTGGTGGCGGTCAACAAGGTCGACAAGCCGGAGGCCAACCCGGACAAGGTCCGCCAGCAGCTGACCGAGTACGGGCTGGTCGCCGAGGAGTACGGCGGCGACACCATGTTCGTCAACGTGGCGGCCAAGCCGGGCATCGGCATCGACGAGCTGCTCGAGGCGGTCCTGCTGACCGCCGACGCGTCGCTGGAGCTGACCGCTCCGATCGACGGGCCGGCGCAGGGTGTGGCCATCGAGGCGCACCTGGACAAGGGCCGCGGTGCGGTGGCGACGGTGCTGGTGCAGAAGGGCACCCTGCGGGCGGGCGACTCCATCGTCGCCGGTGGGGCGCACGGCCGGGTCCGGGCGATGCTCGACGAGAACGGCAACCAGGTCGCCGAGGCGGGTCCGGCGCGTCCGGTCCTGGTCCTCGGCCTGACCGCGGTGCCGGGTGCCGGTGACACGTTCCTCGCTGCGGCGGACGACCGCACGGTGCGTCAGATCGCCGAGCAGCGGCAGGCGCGGCGGCGGGCGGCGTCCTTCGCCAACTCCCGCGGCCGGGCCACCCTCGAGACGCTCATGGAGCAGCTCAAGGAGGGCGAGAAGACCTCGCTCAACCTGGTGCTCAAGGGCGACGTCTCCGGTTCCGTGGAGGCCCTCGAGGACGCGCTGTTCAACCTCGACATCCCCGAGGAGGTCCAGCTCAGGATCATCCACCGGGGCGTGGGTGCGATCACCGAGAGCGACGTCATGCTCGCGAGCGCCTCGTCCGAGGCGGTCACGATCATCGGCTTCAACGTGCGGGCCGCCAACAAGGTCCGCGAGATCGCCGACCGCGAGGGCGTGGAGATCCGGTACTACACCGTGATCTACCAGGCCATCGAGGAGATCGAGGCGGCGCTCAAGGGCCTGCTCAAGCCGGAGTACGAGGAGGCCGAGCTGGGCACCGCGGAGATCCGCGACGTGTTCCGCTCGTCCAAGATCGGCAACATCTCCGGTTGCATCGTCCGGTCGGGCATCATCCGGCGCAACGCCAAGGCGCGCCTGCTGCGGGACGGGTCGGTGGTGGCGGACAACCTCACCATCAGCTCGCTCAAGCGGTTCAAGGACGACGCCACGGAGGTGCGCGAGGGCTTCGAGTGTGGTCTGACCCTGGGTGGTTACAACAACGTCCAGGTCGGCGACATCATCGAGACCTTCGAGATGCGGGAGAAGGTTCGCGCCTGATCCGGTAAGTCACTGATCAAGGGGTTTACGCCGAAAGGCGTAAACCCCTTGATCATGTGGGGGGTGGGCCGGGTATCGTCCGGGGCGATGTTCACCGGAACCGCGGTCTTCGACCTGCTGCTGCCGGGCGACTCACGGTCGCTCAAGGCCAAGAGATCATATGTACGGCCGATCGTGGCGGCGCTGCGCCGCTTCGAGGTCTCGGCCGCCGAGGTGGGGGCGCTCGACCTGCACGGTCGGGCGGAGATCGCCGTGGCCGTGGTGGCCGCCGAGGCGTCGCACGTCCAGGAGGTGCTGGACTCCTGCGAGCGCCTGGTGGCCGGCCGGCCGGAGACCGAGCTGCTCTCGGTCCGCCGGCGGCTGCACGGCGAGGACGACTGACCCCGTCGGCGGAGATCCGCCGGGGGTCGGCACGGAGCCGGCGCCGCGCGGCGCGGGTGGCCGCGCGGGTAGTGTTCGAGTTGTTGGCCGGTCGGCTCCGGGGGGCGCTTCGCGTCGCCGGTGACGGCCGGGAGCGGGACGCCGTGGAGGTGGCGAGATGTCGGATCCGGCCAAGGTACGCCGGCACGCGGAGCGGGTGCGTGAGCTGGTCGCGTCGGTGGTGCGCAGCCAGATCAAGGATCCCCGGCTCGGCATGATCACCATCACCGACGCCCGGATCACCGCCGACCTGCGCGACGCGACCGTCTTCTACACGGTGCTCGGCGACGCGGCGGCCCAGTCCGGCACGGCGGCGGCGCTGGAGAGCGCCAAGGGCATGCTGCGCAGCACCGTCGGCAAGGCGCTCGGGCTGCGGCACTCCCCGACGCTGACCTTCGTCCTGGACGACGTGCAGGACCAGGTCAAGCACATCGACGACCTGCTCGCCCAGGCCCGCACCGCCGACGCCGAGGTGCAGCGGCTCGCGGCCCGGGCCGAGTACGCGGGCGACGCCCAGCCGTACCGGGTGGACGAGGAGACCGACGACGAGGCGCCCGACGCCGACGACGAGGACGCGTCCCCGCCCCGGGGCGGGGACCAACGGTGACCGAGCCGTCCGGCGGCTCGGCCGGTGGCGCCCTCGCCGAGGCGACGCCGCCGGCCGGGGCCGGCCCGACCGAGGCGGACTGGGCCGCCGGTGTCGCGGCGGTCCAGGGTCTGCCGCCGGACGGGCGGGTGCTGCTGATCTGCCACGTCAACCCGGACGGTGACGCGCTGGGCAGCATGCTCGGCTTCGGGCTCGGGCTGCGGCGGTTGGGCGTACGGCGGATCCAGGCGACCTTCCCCGGCCCGCCGGAGGTGCCCGTGCCGTTCCTGGGGCTGCCCGGGCTGGACCTGCTGGTCCCGGCGACCGAGGCGTACCCGGATCCGGACCTGGTCATCTGTTTCGACGCGGCCGGCGAGTCCCGGCTCGGTGAGCTGGCCGACCGGCTGGAGACGGCGGGCGCGGCGCTGGTGCTCGACCACCACGCGTCGAACACCCGGTTCGGCCGGATCAACCTGGTCGACCCGCACGCGGCGGCCACCTCGGTGGTCGCCGAGGGCCTGCTCACCCGGCTCGGCGTCCCACTGGACGCCGGGATCGCGGAGTGCCTCTACGTCGCCCTGAGCACCGACACCGGCTCGTTCCGGTTCGAGGCGACCACCCCGGCGGTGCACCAGCTGGCGGCCCGCCTGCTCGCCACCGGTATCCGACCCGGCGACATCTCCCGCCGGATCTTCGACACCCGGCCGTTCGGCGCCGTCCGCCTCTTCGGCGAGGTGCTCGGCCGGGCCCGTCTGGAGCCCGCGGCGGCCGCCGGGCACGGTCTGGTGTGGACGTACGCCACCCAGGACGACCTGGCTCGGCACGACCAGCGGCCGTACGTGCTGGAGGCGCTGATCGACTCGGTCCGGTGCACCGCCGAGGCCGACGTGAGCTGCGTGGTCAAACAGACGACGACCGGCGACTGGGCGGTGTCGATGCGCAGCAAGGGCGCGGTGGACGTCAGCCGGGTGGCGGTCGCGTTGGGCGGTGGCGGGCACCGCTTCGCCGCCGGCTTCACCGGGTCCGGGACCGTCGACGAGGTCGTCGACCGGATCCGCGCGGAGCTCGACGGCGCGTTGACCGGCCCCGGAGGGCGCTGACCGGAGCGCGCCGGAAAGCGAAGATCAGGGTGAGTTCGGGGAGTGTCCGTCTTTCCGGCTCCGCCGAGTGCGGGGAGAATCGCGGGATGGAGCAGCCCCACGACCTCACCGTCGAGGCGCCCCGCGCCTGGGACCGTCCCGCCGTCACCGTGCCGGTTCTCGTCTGCCTCTCGCTGGTCGGCGGCCGGTTCCCGTCGTTCTCGACGGAGGCCAACCTCTGGACCCTCGGCACCGGCGGGGTGCTGATCTGGCTGGGCCTGAGCAACCGGGTTCCCCGGCGGCCCGCGCCGCGCCGGCTGGGCTCCCCGGCGGCCTGGTGGGCCCTGCCGGTGGTGGTCTTCGGGGTGTTCGAGGGGACCACGTTCGTGATGGCGGCGGGGGACGACTTCCCGACCTTCTCCCGGCTGGCCGATCCGTTGCTGGAGGACCAGCTGGTCCGCTCGGCGGCCTGGCTGGCCTGGCTGTCGGCGTTCTGGGGGCTGGTGCGGCGATGATGCGGATGCTGGCCATCGGTGGCTTTCTCGCCTCGCTGGTGCTCTTCGCCGTGGTGGAGTGGCTCGCCCGGCGGGAGGGCTCGCGCGTTCCCACGCTCGGCGAGGTCTGCGCGTACGTGATGCGCTACGAGGTGGGCTCGGTGCCGGTCGGCCGGATCGGCCTCTTCGGCTTCTGGTGGTGGCTGGGCTGGCACTTCCTCGCCCGCTGACCGCTGCCCCTACAACCTGCTGATCACCCGCCCGCGCCCGGGTGGAACGTGAGTCCAAATCGCGGGAACCGTGGGCAGAATGTGGAACTTAACGATAGCTTGGGAATCGGCCGGCGTCGTGTGGCGGCGTTGGCCGTGGGCGGTGGGGCCACACCCGGCAGCACCTCCCTCCAGGGTCGGACCGACCCGGGCTCACGCTGCCCAACCAGCCGCTCCGGCGACCCCGGACCGCTGTCGGGCGCTAAGCACGACCGCCCGTGAGGGCCGCCGATCAGTCGGCGACCCACGCCCTGGAAGGGGACCACCATGCCGAGCAAGCCCAAGCCGCAGACCACCGACGAGGCCCGCGAGCAGATGCGCCGCGCCCTGCAAACCTCCATGGACACCCGCCAGTAACCCCCGCTGAACCCCTGCTGCCGCCCTGCCCCGCCCCGCCCCGCCCTGCCCTGCCCTGCCCTGCCCTGCCCCGCCCTCCGCTCGGCGATCTTGCACTTTGTGCCCTGGCGATTGCCGCATATCGCCTCAATTCGAGGGCCGAAAGTGCAAGATCGCCGAGCGGAGGGCGGGGGAGCGCGGGGAGGGCGAGGGAGGGCGGCGGTCAGCGTCGCCTCGACCGTGAAGCCGGCTTCCGCCAGCCATGCCGTGACGCGGGCCGGCCGGCGGCGGTGGACGTGGACCCGCATGGGGTGGCCGCCGTAGCCCTCAGTCTTCAGCCGGGAGCCGCCGCCGACGTGGAAGCCCAGCAGTAGCGGGCCGCCGGGCCGCAGCACCCGCCGGAACTGCGCGAAGACCACGCCGATGTCGTCGTCCGGTACGTGGATCACCGAGTACCAGGCGACCAGGCCGGCCAGCGACGCGTCGGCGAGGCCGAGGGCGGTCATGGAGCCCACCGCGAACCGTAGGCCCGGGTGGTCACGCCGGGCCACGTCGATCATCGCGGGGGAGAGGTCGACGCCGAACGCCTCGACCCCGTGCCGGTGCAGGTGGGCGGTGATGTGTCCCGGCCCGCACCCCACGTCGGCGACCGGTCCTGCACCGGCGGCCCGCACCAGGTGGGCGAACAGCGTGAGGGCCGTCCGCTCGTACGGTGCGTCGTCCAGGAAGTCGCGCACCTGGGCCGCGTAGCTCTCGGCGACCGTGTCGTAGGAGACGCGCGTGTCCGCCAGCCACTCCTCGGTGTCCACGGCGGGAGACGGTGGCGCAGGCGTCACCCCTCGCCGGTCAGTCGCAGAGCTGTGCGCGCAGCGTGTCGTAGGCCCACTGCTGCCAGCGTTCCGGTGTCCACCCCCGGTCGCGGACGAAGAGGAGATACAGCTCGGGGCTCAGCAGCCCGAAGAGGATGTCGGCGGCGTGGTCGACGGAGAGCTGCGCCCGGGCGCCGGGCTTGGCCAGGAGGCTGCGGGCGGCAGCCGTCTGCACCTCGAGACGGGGGTCGCTGTCCTGTTGCCACATGTCGGCCAGGCTCGCGTCCTGTGCCCCCGCGGCGCGCAGGACGGCCATGATCGGTGCCACCCGGCCCAGCACCTCGCACGTGCCCCGTACGTGCGCCCGTAGCTGCTCCTCGGCGGTGCCGGCCGCGACGGCGTCGAGGAACCAGGCCCGCTGCAACGTGGGGATCGGCTCGTCGTCGCCCGCGATGGTGACGTCGACCAGTTCCTTGAGCAGCGAGGGCTTGTTGCCGAAGGCGAAGTAGATGGTCTGCACGGCGACGCCGGCGCGTTCGGCCACGCCCTGCAGCGTCGTGGCCCCGTAGCCCTGGTCGACGAACAGCTCGTAGGCCGCCTGGAGGATCCGCCGTCGGGTCTGCCGCGACCGCTCGCCCTTCTTGCCGGTGCTCTTGACCAGTTGCATGGCCTTACTGTAACACTAGATTCGAACTTTAAAAACAAACTCTAGAGATTGGTGCAGGACATGACTCTCATCCGGACCACCCGGTTCACCGCCGACGCGGCCGAGGCCGACACCGTGCTGGAGCGGCGCGCGAAGCTCCTCGAAGCCGTCCGGGCGGCGTTCGCCGGCCCGACCGAGACCCAACTGGTCCGCATTGACGAGCGGACCTGGGTGGACACGTGGCGGTGGGACTCGCCCGAGACCCTGAACGCGGCGCTCGAAGGCGCCCCGCGCCTGCCGGAGGCCGCCGCGGCGTTCGCCGTCGCCCGCGACGTCACCGCGGAGCAGGGCGACCTGGTCGTCGAGGACATCTGGGCCCGATGACAGCCTCCCGCCACCTGGCCGTCGAAGCATCGGGCCCGGTGAAGACGTTCGGCGCGACGCGGGCGGTCGGCGGCATCGACCTGAGCGTCCCGGTCGGCTCGGTGTACGGGTTCCTCGGGCCCAACGGCGCCGGCAAGACGACCGCCATCCACATGCTGGCCACGCTGCTGCGCCCCGACGCGGGCACTCGATCCGGCCCGTCGCCCCGCTCGTCGGGGCACTCCTCGGTGACGTGGTGCGCTACCTGCTCGCCTCGGCGGTGGTCGTGGGGCTCGGGCTCGCGCTCGGCTTCCGGCCGGGCGGTGGCGTCGTCGGCGTGGCCGCCGCGGTTGACCGCCGCCCGGGAACTCATGGCGGGGGCCCTGCCCGGCCGCCAGATCGGGTGGATCCTCGTCGCCTGCGCCGCCCTGACGGCGGTCTTCGCGCCGCTGTCGGTGCGCCTGCTCCGCACCCGATGATCCGGCGCGGGCGAGGGGGCGGCAACGCCCGTGGCACCCCTCGCCCGCGCCCGACCCCGAACCCGAACCCGCGCCCGACCCCGAACCCGAACCCGCGCCCGACCCCCGAACCCGCGCCCGACCCCGAACCCGCGCCCGACCCCGCGCAACCCCGAACCGGACCGGAAGGACCCGATGACCGACATGAGCGACACCGACGAGCGCCCCGCGACCGGGGCGATCACGATGACCCCGGTCGGGCGGGTCCACAGCCCGCGGCGGGATCCGGGAGACTCGGACCACTGGGGCGACGTGGTGAGCAGCATCCTGGTCGAGCCGCGCTTCGGGGAGGGCTGCCTCACCGGGCTCGCCGACTTCTCCCACGTGGAGGTGCTCTTCTTCTTCGACCGCCTCGCCGAACGGGAGGACTACCGGCCGCTGTTGCGGCCCCGCGGCCGGGCCGACCTGCCCGAGGTCGGGGTGTTCGCCGACCGCGGGCCGCGGCGGCCCAACCGGATCGGCTGCACCGTCTGCGAGGTGGTCTCGGTGCGGGGTCGGGAGCTGCGGGTACGCGGGCTGGACGCGGTCGACGGCACCCCGGTCCTCGACGTCAAGCCCGTGCTGCGCCAGTTCCTCCCGGGAGTCGTCCGGCAACCGGAGTGGGTCGACCGCCTGATGGCGGAGTACTTCGGCGAGTAGCGGGCCGTTCCAGCCGATGGGCGCCGGGAGTGCCGGGGCGCGCGTCGGGGCGACCCTGCGCTACCGTCCGGGCATGAGGTCGTACCTGGGCGTGCTGCCCCCGCCGCGTTCCTGACCGGAGCGCCACGCCACCGGCCGCGTCCCCGCGGGGCTGCCGCCGGTCTCCCGCACGGTGGCCCGCCTGACCGGCGGCCCCGCAGAACCCGGGTGGAAACGCCCGCCTCATGTTCGTCGTGCGTGCGCTCCGACAGACGTCGATCCCTGTCAGCGTCTCGATCCGCCCTGGAGCGCACCTGTGTCCCGAACTTCTGTCTCCACCTCGTCAACGTCCCCGTCCATCCTCCGCCCGCGCCGTGACCCGGCCGGTGGCGTACGCCGAGGGCTGCTGTACGTCACCGGCGCCGCCGTGCTGTGGGGCACCACCGGTGTCGCCGTGCAGCTCGTCCGCGAGTCCACCACGCTCACCCCGACGGCCATCGGGTGCTACCGCCTCGCCATCGGCGCGCTGGTGCTGGTCGCTGTGCTCGCGCACCGCCTGCGGCCGGTGCTCGTGGCGCTGCGGTCGGAACCGGTCGCCCTCGTCGGCGTCGGGATCGGCCTCGGGGGCTATCAGGCGCTGTACTTCCTCGCCGTCGCGGCAGGCGGCGTCGGGGTGGCCACCGTGGTCAGCCTGGGGCTCGCCCCCGTCCTCATCTTCGGCTGGGAGTCGCTACGCGCGCGGCGGCTGCCCGGGCGGACCATGCTGGGCGCCCTGGTGGCCGGCGTCATCGGCCTAGTGCTGATCACGGTGTCGGTCGGGGAGCCGGGCACGACCGCACCCCGCCCGCTGCTCGGGCTGCTCGCGGCGTTCGGCTCGGGGGTGGGCTACGCCGCCAGCACGGTGCTGAGTCGGCACGCCGCGCAGCGCGTCGCGCCGATGACGCTCACCACCGTGTCGGCGGCGGTCGGCGCGTTGGCGCTGGCCCCGATCGCGCTGGCCGAGGGGATCGGCGTCCCGGCCCGGCTCGCGCCGGTCGGCCTGCTGCTCCACCTCGGGGTGGTCACCACGGCGGTGGCGTACGCCCTGTTCTACGCCGGGCTGCGCAGCATCACCGGCAGCGCCGCGGCGCTGGCCACCCTGGCGGAGCCGCTCACCGCCGTGCTGCTCGCGGGCTGGCTCGTGGGCGAGTCGCTGCCCGCGCCGGTGCTCGTCGGGGGAGTGCTCCTGCTCGGTGCCGTGACTGTCGTCCACCTGCGCCCTGGTAAGTGATGGAGCACCTTGCAATCCTTACCAGGTAGTGCCAGGATCAGCGGCGATGAGTCCTTCCGTCGTCGCCGACCCCCTGGCCGCCGCGCCCCGCCGGATCGCCACGCTGGCCCTTCCCGCGCTGGTGGTGCTGGCCGCCGAGCCGGTCTACGTGCTCGTGGACACGGCGGTCGTGGGGCACCTCGGCCGGGTGCCGCTGGCCGCCCTGGCCGTCGGCGGGACGGTGCTGACGCTCATCGCCTGGCTCGGCACCGTGGTCGCGTACGGCACCACGGGGCGGGCGGCCCGGCGGTTCGGCGCGGGCGACCGGGCCTCCGCCGTCGCCGAGGGCGTCCAGTCCTCCTGGCTGGCCCTCGGCGTGGGAGTGCTGGTCGCGGTCGGCATGCAGATCGGCGGCGGGGCGCTGGCGCGTACCCTCGCCGGAGGCCCCGGCGAGGTGGCCGACGCCGCCGCGCAGTGGCTGCGGGTCGCGGCGCTCGGCGCCCCCGGCCTGCTGCTCGCCGCCGCCGGCAACGGCTGGCTGCGCGGCGTGCAGGACACCCGCCGCCCGCTGCTGTTCGTGCTCGGCCCGAACGTGCTCTCCGCCGTGCTCTGCCCGCTGCTGGTCTACCCGGCCGGGCTGGGCTTGGTCGGCTCCGCCGTGGCCAACGTCGTCGCCCAGACCATCGGCGGGGCGCTCTTCGTCGGGGCGCTGGTCGCCGAGCGGATCCCGCTGCGGCCCCGGCCGAGGCTGATCGGGCAGCAGCTGGCGCTCAGCCGCGACCTGCTGATCCGGGGCGCCGCGTTCCAGGCCAGCTTCCTCTCCGCCACCGCCGTCGCCGCCCGTTTCGGGGCCGCCGCAGTGGGCGCGCACCAGATCGCGCTGCAACTGTGGTTCTTCACCGCCCTGGTGCTCGACGCGCTCGCCATCGCCGCCCAGGCGCTGGTCGGCGCCGCGCTCGGGGCCGGCGACGCCGCCGCCGCCCGGAACATCGCGCGCCGGGTCGGGCTGCTCGGCGGCGCCTGCGGCGTGGCGTTCGCGGTGCTCGTCGCCGCCGGCGCCGGCGTGCTCCCCGGCTTCTTCAGCTCCGATCCGGAGGTACGCGACCAGGCCATGCTCGCCTGGCCGTGGTTCGTGGCGATGCTGCCGCTGGCCGGCGTCGTGTTCGCTCTCGACGGTGTGCTGATCGGCGCCGGAGACGTCCGCTACCTGCGCAACCTCACCCTCGTCGCCGCCTTCGGCGGATTCCTGCCCGCGATCTGGCTGGCGTACGGGCTCGAACTCGGGCTCGGCGGCATCTGGGCGGGCCTCACGCTTTTCGTGGTGCTCCGGCTGGTCGCCCTGCTGTGGCGCGTGCGCTCCGGGGGCTGGGCCGTGGTCGGCGCGGTCCGCTGAGCCTGCGCCCCGGTGACCGGCGGGGCGCCGACCGGTGCACGGCGGCGGCGGACGGTCCGGCCGGGTCTGGCAGGCTTGGGTGTCGTGAGCACAGACGGTCTGATCGTGGTCGACAAGCCCGGCGGCATGACGTCGCACGACGTGGTGGCGCGGATCCGCCGGTTGGCGCGGACCCGCCGGGTGGGACATGGCGGCACCCTCGACCCGATGGCGACCGGGGTGCTGGTCATCGGGGTCGGTCGGGCCACCCGCCTGCTCACCTACGTGATCGGCGCCGGCAAGAGCTACACCGCCACCGTCCGGCTCGGCCAGGCCACCGTCACCGACGACGCCGAGGGCGACGTGATCGCCACCACCCCGGCCGGTCGGGTCACCGACGAGGCGATCCGGGCGGCGCTGGCCGCGTCGACGGGCGAGATCGACCAGGTGCCGAGCGCCGTCAGCGCCATCAAGATCGACGGGCAGCGGGCGTACAAGCGGGTACGCGAGGGGGAGAGCGTCGAGCTGCCCGCCCGCCGGGTCACCGTGTCCCGGCTGGAGCTGCTCGCGGTGCGCCGCGACGCGCCCGACGTCGTCGACGTGGACATCGACGTGACCTGCTCCTCGGGGACGTACATCCGGGCGATCGCCCGGGACGCCGGCCTGGCGCTCGGGGTGGGCGGGCACCTGACCGCGCTGCGCCGTACCGCCGTCGGCGGCTTCGCCCTCGCGGAGGCCGCCACCCTCGACGAGCTGGAGGAGCGCGCCCCCGAGGTGGTCAACCTGCCGCTCGCCGCGGCGGCCGACAGGTTCTTCCCCCGCCGCGACGCGAGCGCCGACGAGGCGAAGGTGCTCTCCCACGGCGGGCCGCTCGACCCGGCCGGAATCGCCGGCCCCTACGCGGTCTTCGGCCCCGACGGCGGGCTGATCGCTATCGTCAGCGAGCGGGACGGCCGGGCCCGCGCGGAGATCGTGCTCGCCCCCGCCTGACGGGGGCACGGGGACCGGCGGCCGGCGGCGGCCGCCGGGGAGCAGGGAGGAGCGGCAATGCAGCGGTGGCGGGGGTACGACGCGGCGCCCGGCGGCTGGGGGCGGTCGGTCGTCACCATCGGCGTCTTCGACGGCGTGCACAAGGGGCACCAGGCGACCATCGGGCACGCCGTGTTCCGGGCCCGCGAGCTGGGCGTGCAGTCGGTGGTGGTCACCTTCGACCCGCACCCGGCCGAGGTGGTCCGCCCCGGCTCGCACCCGGCGGTGCTCACCGAGACCGCCCGCAAGGCCGAGCTGATCGAGGCCCTCGGCGTGGACGTGCTCTGCGTGGTGCCGTTCACCCCCGAGTTCTCCCGGCTGCCCGCCGAGGCGTTCGTGCACGACATCCTGGTCGAGCACCTGCACGCCGCCCTGGTCGTGGTGGGCGACAACTTCCGCTTCGGGCACCGGGCCGCCGGCGACGTGGCGCTGCTGGAGCGGCTCGGGCGCACCTTCGGCTTCGGCGTGGAGGGGGCGCCGCTCGTCGCGGCGGCGGGCACCGTCTTCTCCTCCACGTACATCCGCTCCTGCGTCGACGCCGGGGACGTGACGGCCGCCGCCGCCGCGCTCGGCCGCCCGCACCGGGTGGAGGGCGTGGTGGTCCGCGGCGACCAACGCGGGCGCGAGTTGGGCTTCCCCACCGCCAACCTGCTCTGCCACCGGTACGCGGCGGTGCCCGCCGACGGCGTCTACGCCGCCCGGCTGGTGCGCCGGGGGCACGGCGAGCCGCTGGCGGCGGCGGTGTCGGTGGGCACCAACCCGACCTTCTCCGGCCGGGAGCGGCGGGTCGAGGCGTACGTGCTGGACTTCACCGGCGACCTCTACGGCGAACGGCTGGCCCTGGACTTCGTGGCGCACCTGCGCGGGCAGATCCGCTACGACTCGGTCGAACCGCTGATCGCGCAGATGGAGCAGGACGTCGAGCGGGCCAGGCGGGTGCTCGGCTGACCGCGATGCGGCCCTTGACTGCCGCCGCCGGACCGTGCTGGTAGTCTGGCGGGGACGTCGGCTGACCGACGTGGGGCCTCGCGTGCCTGCACGACGCCGCGGGTGCGAGGTACCGGTCCGTTTTCCGGTCCACTGACCGATCCGACGGACATCATCGAACAACCCACGAAACAGGGAGAAAATGGCGCTCGACCAGGAAGCCAAGGCCAAGATCCGCGCGGAGTACGCGACCGCCGAGGGCGACACCGGTTCGCCGGAGGTGCAGGTCGCGGTCCTCACCAAGCGGATCGCCGAGCTCACCGAGCACCTGAAGGTGCACAAGCACGACCACCACAGCCGCCGTGGGCTGCTGCTGCTGGTCGGCCGTCGCCGTCGGCTGCTCAACTACGTCCAGAAGAAGGACATCAACCGCTACCGGTCGCTCATCGAGCGGCTCGGTCTGCGCCGGTGACGTGACGGGGGAGTGGCCTTCACCGGGCCACTCCCCCGCTTCGGTCACCACAGGAAAACCGGGCCGCGCGACACCCGAGAAGGGGAGCCGGTCAGCGTACCGGTCTCCGGTAGTGGCCCCCGGGCACGCCGGCACCTCGCCGACCATCCGGGCGCTTCGATCGAAGACCGGCCGTCTGAGCAGCTTCCCGCGTCGTGGGCCCCCGATGCGAAGGAGCAAGACAGCACATGACCGAGACCAACCTCGGCACCGAATCCCGCACCGCCGTGATCGACAACGGGTCCTTCGGCACCCGTGAGATCACGTTCTCCACCGGCCGGCTGGCCCGCCAGGCCGCCGGCTCCGTCGTCGCCCAGCTCGGCGAGACGGTCGTCCTCTCCGCCACCACCGCCGGCAAGCAGCCGAAGGAGCAGTTCGACTTCTTCCCGCTGACCGTCGACGTCGAGGAGCGGATGTACGCCGCGGGCCGCATCCCCGGCTCGTTCTTCCGCCGTGAGGGCCGCCCCAGCGAGGACGCGATCCTCACCTGCCGGCTGATCGACCGGCCGCTGCGCCCGTCCTTCGTCAAGGGCCTGCGCAACGAGGTCCAGGTCGTCGAGACCGTCCTCGCGCTCGACCCGCAGCACCCGTACGACGTCGTCGCGATCAACGCCGCGTCGATGTCGACCAAGCTCTCCGGCCTGCCGTTCTCCGGCCCGATCGGCGCGACCCGGGTCGCGCACGTCGAGGGCCAGTGGGTCGCCTTCCCGACCCTGGAGGAGCTGTCCCGGGCCACGTTCGACATGGTCGTGGCCGGCCGCGCGCTGCCGGACGGCGACGTCGCGATCATGATGGTCGAGGCCGAGGCGACGCCGCACGCCGTGACCCTGATCGCGGGCGGCGCGACCGCGCCGACCGAGGAGATCGTGGCCAGCGGCCTGGAGGCCGCGAAGCCGGCGATCCGCGAGCTGTGCCGCGCGCAGAGCGAGCTGGCCGAGGTGGCCGCCAAGCCGGTCGCCGAGTTCCCGGTGTTCCTGGACTACCAGGACGACGCCTACCAGGCGGTGGCCGACGTGGCCCGCGCCGAGGTCGCCGAGGCCCTCCAGATCGCCGGCAAGGCGGACCGCGAGGAGGCCCTGGACCGGATCAAGGCCAAGGTCGCCGAGGAGGTCGGCCCGCGCTTCGAGGGCCGGGAGAAGGAGCTCAGCGCCGCCTTCCGGTCGCTGACCAAGTCCGAGGTGCGCAACCGCGTGCTGCGCGAGCAGGTCCGCATCGACGGCCGCGGCCCGCGCGACATCCGTCCGCTGAGCGCCGAGGTCGGCGTGCTGCCGCGCGTGCACGGTTCGGCGCTGTTCGAGCGCGGCGAGACCCAGATCCTGGGCGTCACCACGCTGAACATGCTGCGCATGGAGCAGATGGTGGACACGCTCTCCCCGGAGAACCGCAAGCGCTACATGCACAACTACAACTTCCCGCCGTACTCGACCGGTGAGACCGGCCGGGTCGGCTCGCCGAAGCGGCGCGAGATCGGCCACGGCGCGCTCGCCGAGCGGGCGCTGATCCCCGTGCTGCCGTCGCGTGAGGAGTTCCCGTACGCCATCCGGCAGGTTTCCGAGGCGCTCGGCTCCAACGGCTCCACCTCGATGGGCTCGGTCTGCGCCTCGACGCTGGGCCTGCTCTCCGCCGGTGTGCCACTGAAGGCGCCGGTCGCCGGCATCGCCATGGGGCTCATCTCGGACGAGGTGGACGGCAAGACCGAGTACGTGACGCTGACCGACATCCTCGGCGCCGAGGACGCGTTCGGTGACATGGACTTCAAGGTCGCCGGCACGCCGGAGTTCGTGACCGCGCTCCAGCTCGACACCAAGCTCGACGGCATCCCGTCGGACGTGCTGGCCGCCGCGCTCCAGCAGGCCAACGAGGCCCGGCAGACCATCCTCGGCGTGATGCGGGAGGCGATCGAGGGCCCGGCCGAGATGTCGGACCACGCCCCGCGGGTCACCACCGTCAAGATCCCGGTCGACAAGATCGGCATGGTGATCGGCCCGAAGGGGCAGACCATCAACGCCATCCAGGACGAGACCGGCGCCGAGATCTCCATCGAGGACGACGGCACGATCTACGTCGGCGCGACCAACGGGCCGTCGGCCCAGGCCGCGGTGGAGCGGATCAACGCGATCGCCAACCCGACGCTGCCGAAGGTCGGCGACAAGTTCCTCGGCACGGTCGTCAAGACCGCCGCGTTCGGCGCCTTCGTCTCGCTGCTGCCGGGGCGTGACGGCCTGCTGCACATCTCCAAGGTGGGCGACGGCAAGCGGGTCGAGAAGGTCGAGGACTTCCTCAACGTCGGCGACCGGGTCGAGGTCGAGATCGCGGACATCGACGCCCGCGGCAAGATCTACCTGGACAAGGTCCGCCCGGAGGGTGCCGAGGCGCCGGCCGCTGGCGAGGCCGCCGGTGGCGAGCGCCCCGCCGGCCGGGACCGGGGCGACCGGGCCCCGCGCGAGCGCGGCGACCGTGAGCGCGGCGGCGACCGGGGCGAGGGCGGCGGCGAGGGTGGCGAGGGCGGCGACCGTCCGCGTCGCCGCACCCGGCGCAGCTGACCCACCGTAATCCGCACCACCCACCCCTCGTCGATCTGGAGCAACACGTGAGTCGGGCCTTTCGCGCGCCGTTTCCGCCGGATCGACGGGGGGTGGCGGCGTCTCCGGGAGTCTCCTTCCGAAGCACCGGCGCGGCCCGCGCCGGCGCCTCCCGGGCCGTGACCCGCACGCTCAGTGACGACCCGCTGGGCGGGACGGTACGCCGTACCGTCCTGCCCAGCGGGCTGCGCGTGATCACCGAGGCGATCCCCGCCATGCGCAGCGTCTCGTTCGGCATCTGGGTCGCGGTCGGCTCCCGGGACGAGACCGGCCCGCAGGCCGGCGCGGCGCACTTCCTGGAGCACCTGCTCTTCAAGGGCACCAACAAGCGCAGTGCGCTGGACATCTCCTCGGGGATCGAGGCGGTGGGCGGCGAGACCAACGCCTTCACCACCAAGGAATACACCTGCTACTACGCCCGCGTGCTGGACGAGGACCTGCCGCTGGCCATCGACGTGATGTGCGACCTGGTCGCCGACTCGGTGCTGGAACCGGCCGACGTGGAGACCGAACGGGGCGTCATCCTCGAAGAGATCGCCATGCACGACGACGAGCCCGGCGACGAGGTGCACGACCTCTTCGCCCGGGCCGTCTACGGCGACCACCCGCTGGGCCGGCTGATCTCCGGCACCGAGGAGACCGTCACCCCGATGACCCGGCGGCAGATCCAGAGCTTCTACCGCCGCCGCTACACCGCCCCGCAGATCGTCATCGCCGCCGCCGGCAACCTGGACCACGCCGCGGTGGTTAGGCTGGTCCGGCAGGCGCTGCGCGGCAGCCCGCTGGACACCGACCCGGCGACGCCGGCCGCACACCGGCCGGCCACCCCGGCGGTACGCACGAAGCCCGCCACCACCCTGGTGGAACCGAAGGAGACCGAGCAGGCGCACGTCATCCTCGGCTGCCCCGGCATCGACCGGCTCGACGAGCGCCGGTTCGCCCTGGGCGTGCTCAACAACATCCTCGGCGGCGGCATGTCGAGCCGGCTGTTCCAGGAGATCCGCGAGCGGCGCGGCCTCGCCTACTCGGTCTACTCCTACGCCAGCCAGTACGCCGACAGCGGCCTCTTCGCCGTCTACGCCGGCTGCGCCCCCGGCAAGGTGGACGAGGTGCTGGACCTGACCCGGGCGGAACTCGCCCGGGTGGCGGCCGACGGCCTGACCGAGGCCGAGGTGGCGCGGGGCAAGGGGATGAGCAAGGGCTCGTTCGTGCTGGGCCTGGAGGACACCGGCTCGCGGATGAGCCGGCTGGCCAAGGGCGAGCTGCTCTACGGCGACCTGACGCCGGTCGACGAGCTGCTCGGCCGGGTCGACGCGGTCACCGTGGCCGACGTCAACGTCCTGGCCGCCGAGCTGCTGAGCCGGCCGATGTCGCTGGCCGTGGTCGGCCCGTTCGGCGCAGGCGACTTCGCCACCCGCTGACCGGCCCGCCCGCTCGGCCCGTCACCCGCTGACCGGCGCCGGCCTGTCCGGGGCCGCCACCCGCGTGCCGGCACCTTGCCGGTCCGCCGGGCTACGCACGTCCCACCTCAGATAGGTTGTGCCTCGTGACTGACGATCAGGAGAAGAGCGCCGGCGAGCCGATCCGGGTCGGGGTGCTGGGCGCCCGGGGGCGGATGGGCCTTGAGGTGTGCCGGGCCGTGGAGGCCGCCGCCGACATGGCGCTGGTGGCCGCGATCGACCAGGGTGACGACCTGGCCGCCGCGTCCGACGCCGAGGTGGTCGTGGACTTCACCACCCCCGACGTCGTCATGGACAATCTGCGCTGGTGCGTCGACCAGGGCATCAGCGCGGTGGTCGGCACCACCGGCTTCACCGGGCAGCGGTTGGCGCAGGTGCGCGGCTGGCTGGCCGACAGGCCCGGGGTGGGCGTGGTGATCGCCCCCAACTTCGGCATCGGCGCGGTGCTGATGATGCAGTTCGCCGCCCGGGCCGCCCGGCACTTCGAGTCGGTCGAGATCGTCGAGCAGCACCATCCCCGCAAGCTGGACGCCCCCAGCGGCACCGCCACGCACACCGCGCGGCTGATCGCGGCCGCCCGCGCCGAGGCCGGGCTCGGCCCGGTGCCCGACGCGACGAAGGACGAGGTCCCGGGCGCGCGGGGCGCCGACATCGACGGGGTACGCGTGCACGCCGTGCGCGCCACCGGCCTCGTCGCCCACCAGGAGGTGCTCTTCGGCACCCTGGGGGAGACGCTGACCATCCGGCACGACTCGTACGACCGGGTCTCGTTCATGCCCGGCGTGCTGCTGGCCGTCCGCGCCGTCCGTACCCGCCCCGGGCTGACCGTCGGCCTGGACGCCCTGCTCGACTGACGGGCAAAACCCGTCGCAAAGCCGGCGGCCCGATCCTAGGCTGCCCGGATGATCGATTCCGCACTCTCCGACCGGGCCGGGCGCCGGGTCACGCTGCGCCCGGTGGACGACGACAACTGGCGGACGGTGGCCGACGTCGCCCCGCGCGACGACCAGCGCGGGTGGGTGGCCGCGCTGGCTGCCCGCTACCTGCTGCTGAGCATGCGCTCGGACGTGTGGACCTCGCTCGCCGTGTACGCCGACGAGACCGTGGTCGGGCACGTCATGTGGGGTGTCGACGACGACGGGTCCCGCTGGATCGGCGGCATGGTGATCGACGCGGCCGAGCAGGACCGGGGCGTCGGCCGGGCGGCGGTGCGGACCCTGGCCGCGTGGCTGGGCGGCCAGGACGGCGGCCACCCCGTCCGGCTCTCCTACCACCCCGACAACGCGTCGGCCGCCCGCCTCTACACGAGCCTCGGCTTCGCTCCCACCGGGGCGATGGAGGACGACGAACTGGTCGCCGAGCTGCGCCCGGCCGCCCCCGATCCGGCCCGCCCCTGACCTGGCCGGGCGGCGGCAGGGGTCAGCTCTCCTCGATCACCGACAGGATGTTGCCGGCCGGGTCGGCGAACCACGCGATCGTCGGTCCGTTGCCGCGCATGACACCCTTCTCGTCCTGCGGCAGCCCGGGGTAGCGCTCGAACCGGACCCCGCGCGCGGTCAGCTCGTCGACGGCGCGGTCGACGTCCTCGACGGGGAAGTTGAGGACCGTGTAGGCCGCGGGGGTGTGGTCCGCCTTCGGGTAGACCATGACGTCCCGGCCTCCGGCCACGTGCAGCGTCAGCAGGCCGCCCATGGCGTCGTCCCGCGACACCCGCAGGCCGAGGGTGTCGGCGTAGAACCGTTCCGCCCGCCCGGTGTCGTCCACCGAGAAACTGCTCCACGCCCGCGTGTCCGTGAACATGTCCGTGCCCTCCCACCGGTCGCCGTGGCCATGGGGCCCACCGTAGGCGATGCCTCCGACGGTGTCCGGCGATCCGGGCGTGGACCGTGCCGCGCCGACCCGTCGCCGTGCCCTCCGGCCCGGCCGCTCCGGCCGACTGTCGGACCGAGGGCAGCCGCCCGCGGGGGGGGGGCCTCAGTCCTCGGGAGCCGGCCGGGGGGCCGGCGCGTCCGGCAGCGTCGCCTCGGTGGGCGTCCCGTCGGCGGGGTCGGCGTCCGTGGGCACCGCCACGTGCAGGCGCACCTGCGGGACGAGCATGTCCTCCACGTCCAGGGCGCGGGCCGCGCCGTCGGGCTCCCAACCTGTGCTGGTGAGGAACTTCCGGGTCGCCGCGTCATCGTCGAAGGCCCAGGCCAGCGCGTGGGTGAAGCCGTCGGAGCGCCACAGGTCGACGGTCGCGGCGAGCAGCCGGCTGCCGTGCCCCCGCCGGCCCCAGCGCGGCTCCACCAGCAGGTCGGTCACCGCGGCGACGTGCGGCCCGAGGGCCTCCGCCGGCTCGTCGGGGGCCAGCGCCTCGGCGTCGGCCGGCCCGGAGGCGGCGAACCCCACCAGATAGGATTGCTCGGCCTGTTCGACGGCGACCAGCACCCGATGGGCGCCGGAGGGCGGCTCCTGCACGGCCGCGCTCCACCGTCGGGCGAGCCACGCCTCGTCCAGGTTGTCGAGCACGTGCCGGGGCAGGATCCGGCGATAGGCGACCCGCCAGGTCGTGAGTTGGATGCGTGCGATCTCGCCGGCGTCTTCCGGACGCGCCGGGCGGACGTACCCGAGAGCCATGGGACGGAAGCCTACGCAGGGCGAGGGAGGCGATGGTGGCGCAGGGTCCCCCACGGACGATCCGGCAGGTCGTCGGCGTCGTCGCGCTCGCCGTCGCGGTGACGGCCTTCCTGTCCGTGGCGGCCGTCCGGCACGGCTTCTTCGACCTCAAGGTCTACTACGGCGCGCTGACCTGGTGGCTGCACGACGGCGGGGAGATCTACGACTTCCTCAAGCCCGGCACCCAGTACGGCTTCACCTATCCGCCCTTCGCCGCCCTGGTCATGCTGCCGATGGCGTACCTGCCGTGGTCGGCGGCGATCGCGGTCAGTGTGGCCGCCAGCGTGGTGGCCAGCGCCGTGCTGTTCTGGTGGCTGGTCGACCCGATCTCCCGCCGGTCCGGCTGGACCCGCTGGTTCGCCCTCGCCGTGGCGCTCTGCCTGGCCGCCGCGTACGAGCCGATGCGCGAGACGGTCAACTTCGGCCAGGTCAACATGCTGCTGCTCTTCCTGGTCGCGATCGACCTGCTCCGGCTGCTGCCGGGCGGCAACCGGTGGGCCGGCGTGGGCATCGGCCTGGCCACCGCGATCAAGCTGACGCCGGGCATCTTCATCGTCTACCTGCTGGTCACCAGGCGCTGGCGGGCCGCGGTCACCTCGATGGCCACCGCGGCCGGCGTGACCCTGCTGGCCGCGGCGCTCTTTCCCGACGCCTCGCGGGAGTTCTGGACCGAGGCGCTGTGGAACACCGGCCGGGTGGGCGAGCTGGCGTTCGTCTCCAACCAGTCGCTGCGCGGGGTGGTCGCCCGGCTGAACCCGGAACACCCGAGCACCCTGGCCTGGCTGGTGCTGGTGGTCGCCACGCTGCTGCTGTGGGCGTGGCGGTCCCGCGCCGCCGTGGCCGCCGGCGACGAGGCGACCGGCCTGGCGCTGACGGGTGCCGTGATGTGCCTGGTCAGTCCGGTCACCTGGGTGCACCACCTGGTCTGGCTGCTGCCCGGCCTGATCCTGCTGGTCGACAACGGGATGGCCGCGGCCACCGGCAGCCGCCGGCGCCGTGTCCTGCTGGGCGCCGCGATCGTCGGGTACGGCTTCCTGATCAGCCGGATCGTCTGGGCCTGGGAGAAGGACTTCACCGGGGTGGACGGCTTCCTCGGCAGCAACACCTACGTCTGGATCAGCCTGGCGCTGCTGGCGTTCCTGCCCATCCGCCGGTGGGCGGCGCCGGCCGGGTCGGCCGCCCTCGGGTGGCGCCGGCCGGGTCAGCCGCCGAGGGATCCGGCGTACCGCAGCTCGACGAGCCCGACCGGCGGGCGCCCGCCGGCCAGCGGGACCGGGTAGGTCGACCGCTCACCGTCCGGTGACAGCCCGGCCCGCTCGTAGAACCGGCGGGCCCGGTGGTTGCCCTCCAGCACCCAGAGCCGGTAGTCGGACCAGCCCCGCGCGACCAGTCCGGCACGGGCCGCCGCCAGCAGCGCCCGCGCCGTGCCGTCACCCCAGTGCGCCGGCTCGACGTAGATGGCCACCACCTCCCCGTGGGCCGGGTCGAGGTCGTCGCGGTCCTGGTTGTTCCGGTACGGGCCGAACGTGGTGAATCCGGCGAGCGTCCCGGCGGCCTCGGCGAGCAGCGTGGTGAAGGGGTGCTCCGGGTCGGCGGTGCCGAGGTCCCGGCGGCGCTGCGCCCAGGCCGACACGTTGAGCCGCCGCAGGACCTCCTCGGGCATGATTCCGGCGTAGCCGCTCTGCCAGCCGTGGATGTGCACCCGGGCGACCGCCTCGGCGTCGTCGGGTTCCTCGCGGCGGATGGTGAGCATGCGTCCGTTCTATTCCCTGGCGGGCGATCGGTCCAGCGTCCGCACCGGCGTCGTACCCATCAACTAGGGTGCCCGACGATGACCGCACCGGAATCGCTCTCGCTCGCCCAGGCCCGCCGGGTGGCGCTCGCCGCCCAGGGCTTCGCCGACCCCGCGCCTACCGGCGTGCCCACCCGCCGCCACCTGCGTCGCGTGCTCGACCGGGTCGGTCTGATCCAGATGGATTCGGTGAACGTGCTGCAGCGGGCGCACTACCTGCCGCTCTACAGCCGGCTCGGGCCCTATCCGACCACCCTGCTCGACACCGCCGCCTACCGCGCGCCACGGGAGCTGTTCGAATACTGGGGCCACGAGGCGTCGCTGGTGCCCGTCGGGCTGCACCCGGTGCTGCGCTGGCGGATGGCCCGGTCCCGCTCGGATTCCTGGGGCGGGATGCGGCGGATCGCCGAGGAGCAGCCCGGCCTGGTCGCCTGGGTGCGCGACGAGGTGGCCGCCCGGGGCCCCCTGACGGCCGCCGAGATCGAGCACGACGCGCCCCGGGAGACCGGCAACTGGGGCTGGAACTGGTCGGCGGTGAAACGGGCGCTGGAGTTCCTGTTCTGGGCGGGGGAGGTCACCGCCGCCGAGCGCACCACGTCGTTCGCCCGCCGCTACGACCTGCCGGAGCGGGTGCTGCCGGCCGCCGTGCTCGACGCGCCCACGCCGACCGACGCCGAGGCACACCGGGCACTGATGGGGATCGCCGCACGGTCGCTCGGGGTGGCCGCCGAGCCGGAGCTGCGCGACTACTTCCGGCTGCCGGTGGCCGGCGCCCGGCAGGCCATCGCCGAGCTGGTCGAGGCGGGCGAGCTGCTGCCGGTCGCCGTGCAGGGCTGGCAGCGGCCGGCCTGGCTGCACGCCGGGGCGCGGTTGCCCCGCTGGGTGCGCGGCAACACCCTGGTCAGCCCGTTCGACCCGCTGGTCTGGGAGCGGGCCCGCGCCGAGCGGCTCTTCGAGTTCAGCTACCGGATCGAGATCTACGTGCCGGCGCCGCAGCGGGTCCACGGCTACTACGTGCTGCCCTTCCTGCAGGGGGAGCGGTTCACCGCCCGGGTCGACCTGAAGGCCGACCGGAAGGCCGGCGTGCTGCTGGTGCCCGCCGCCTGGGCCGAGCCGGGCGTCGACCAGGGCGAGACCGCGCTGGCGCTCGCCACCGAGCTGCACCGCCTCGCCGGCTGGCTGGGCCTGGACGCGGTGGCGCCGCCCACCGCCGGCGACCTGGCGGCCCCGCTGGCCGCCGCGCTGGTGGGCGTGGCGGGTGTACGGTGAGCGGCGTGACGAGCGTTGACGGACCGGCCCCCCAGCCGCATCCGCAGGCCGGCGGGGTCGACGCCCCGTCCCTGGACGGGGCGGCGGGTCAGGCCCCGCCCCACCCCGCGCCGCCCTGTCCGGTGCCGCCATACCCGGTTCCCGAGCCGGACCGGCTCACCCGCTTCGTCGTCCGGCTCTACGAGCGCTCGCCGCGCTGGGTGGTGCCGCTGGCCGCGCTCGGCTGCGTCGCCGCGGGCATCGGCTACGCGCTGATCAGCGACCCCACCCGCTCGGCGCCGGACGCCGCGCCGACCTGCCTGCTGAAGCTGACCACGGGGCTGGACTGCCCGGGCTGCGGCGGCACCCGCGCGCTCTGGTACGTGCTGCACGGTGACCTGCCGGCCGCCGCCCGGCACCACTTCCTCTTCGTCTTCGCGCTGCCCTTCCTGGCCTATCTCTTCGTCGCCTGGGCGGGCCGGCAGGCGTTCGGCTGGCGGCTGCCCGAGCTGCGGGTCAGCTCCCGGGTGATCGGTGTCTTCCTGGTCGGCTGGCTGGCCTTCTCGGTGGTGCGCAACCTTCCCTGGGCCCCGTTCACCTCCCTCTACGTCTGACCGCGCCCGTCCTCGGCCGCGCGGTGCGTGGGTGGTCCGGCGGTGCGGGGATGGCTTGTCGTCGCTGTCGAGCTGCCCCGTCCATGGGACCACCCGTGGGCGCGCCCGGCGAGACCGCTCGGACGGGCCTGCCCTCATTGGTGGGGCAGCTCGACAGCGCGGCGAGTAGCTTTCCGGCCCGGCCCGCCCGGCCCCGGGGCGGGGCGCCCGGCCACCGTGGCGGGGGCCGCTGCACGGGCGGGCCGAGTGCGCCGAGATCTTGGCCACGCGCCGATCAGGTGAGCCGGTGGCTGTCCGCAATTCGCAGCTCAACGACCCGTTTGGCCCGCTGGTCAAATTTCCCCCGGGACCACCGGGCCACTACAGTCCCAGGAATGCCGGAGATGGTGCTGCCCCAGGTCAAGCTCGTCGCGTGGACCCACTTCGAGGCTCCCGACGACGTGCCGTGGTCGACCGACGCCGAGGGCGGCCAGGCGCTCGCCGAGTTCGCCGGCCGGGCCTGCTACCAGAGTTGGAAGAAGCCGAACCCGGCCACCGCCACCAACGCGGGATACCTCGCGCACATCCTGGAGGTCGGTCACCTGAGTGTGCTGGAGCACGGCTCGGTCAGCTTCTACTTCAGCGGGGTGTCCCGCTCGTTCACCCACGAGCTGATCCGGCACCGGCACTTCTCGTACTCCCAGCTCTCGCAGCGGTACGTGCCGGAGCGCGACGCCGCGATGGTCGAGCCCGCCGTGATCGCCGACGACCCGGAGCTGCACAAGAAGTTCGTGGAGGCGGCCGAGGCGAGCGTCCGGGCGTACAACGAGCTGCTGGAGGGGTTGGAGCGGCGCTTCGCCGACGTGGAGAACGCCACACTGCGGCGCAAGCAGGCGCGGCAGGCGGCCCGCGCGGTGCTGCCCAACGCCACCGAGACGCGGATCGTGGTGACCGGCAACTACCGGGCCTGGCGGCACTTCATCGCCATGCGGGCGACCGAGCACGCCGACGTGGAGATCCGTGAGCTGGCGGTCGAGTGCCTGCGGCAGCTCCAGGGCGTCGCGCCGAACGTCTTCGCCGACTTCGCCATCTCGACCCTGCCGGACGGCACCGAGGTGGCGAGCAGCCCGCACGCCGAGTGACTCTGAGGGCTTCCCCGGCGGGGTGCCGGTGGTCGTCCGCTAGGTTGGTGGGATGACGCACGACCACCCAGACACCCCCGCCCGGGCGGTGTCCCGCCCCTTCGGGCGAGTGCTCACCGCCATGGTGACCCCGTTCACCGCCGACGGTTCGCTTGACCTCGACGGCGCGGGGCGGCTCGCCAGCTACCTGGTCGACGAGCAGGGCAACGACGCGCTGGTGGTCAACGGCACCACCGGCGAGTCGCCGACCACCACCGACGCGGAGAAGGAGCGGCTGATCCGGGCCGTGGTGGAGGCCGTCGGTGACCGCGCAAAGGTCGTGGCCGGGGTGGGCACCAACGACACCCGGCACACCATCGAGCTGGCCGCCGCCGCCGAGAAGGCCGGCGCGCACGGCCTGCTCGTGGTCACCCCCTACTACAACAAGCCGCCGCAGAGCGGCCTGCTGCGGCACTTCACCGCCGTCGCGGACGCCAGCGGCCTGCCGGTGATGCTCTACGACATCCCGCACCGGGCGGGGGTGCCGATCGAGACCGAGACGATGGTGCGCCTGGCCGAGCACGGCCGGATCGTCGCGGTGAAGGACGCCAAGGGCGACCTCACCGCCACCAGTTGGGTCACCAGCCGGACGAACCTCGCCTTCTACACCGGCGAGGACGCGCTCACCCTGCCCGCGCTCGCCGTGGGCGCCGTCGGCGTGGTCGGCACCTCGACCCACTTCACCGGCGCGCTCACCAAGCAGCTGATCGAGGCGTACGACGCGGGGGACACCGCTACCGCGTTGCGCCTGCACCGGCGGCTGCTGCCGCTGTTCACCGGCATCTTCCGTACCCAGGGCGTGATCCTGGTGAAGGCGGGCCTGGCGGCGGCCGGGATTCCCGCCGGGCCGGTGCGCCCGCCGCTGGTCGACGCGACCGACGACGAGATCGCCCAGCTCCGCGCGGACTGCGCGGCGGCGGGCCTGGAACTTCCCGAATGACCGAACGACACGACGGACGCCGAGTGACGGCGTCGCAGAATGAGGTGGACGCGTGACCGAGGCGCACATCGAGGCGGAACTACCCCCACCGCTGCCGGAGGGCGGGCTGCGGATCATCCCGCTCGGCGGGCTCGGCGCCATCGGCCGCAACATGACCGTCTTCGAGTACGACGGCAAGCTGCTGGTGGTCGACTGCGGGGTCCTCTTCCCCGACGTGGAGCAGCCCGGGGTCGACCTGATCCTGCCCGACTTCGGGCCGATCCTGGACCGCCTCGACGACGTCCAGGCGATCGTGCTCACCCACGGCCACGAGGACCACATCGGCGCGGTGCCCTACCTGCTCGCGCACAAGCCGGACATCCCGCTGGTCGGCTCGCAGTTCACCCTCGCCCTGGTCGAGGCGAAGCTCGCCGAGCGGCGGATCCAGCCGTACACGTTGACCGTGCGGGAGGGCGGCCGGGAACGTCTCGGCCCGTTCGAGTGCGAGTTCTTCGCGGTGAACCACTCGATCCCCGACGCGCTGGCGGTGGCCATCCGCACCCCGGCCGGCCTGGTGCTGCACACCGGCGACTTCAAGATGGACCAGCTCCCGCTGGACGGCCGGATCACCGACCTGGCCGGGTTCGCCCGGCTCGGCGCCGAGGGCGTGGACCTGCTGCTCTCGGACTCCACCAACGCCGAGATCCCCGGGTTCGTCACCCCGGAGCGGGAGATCGGGCCGGTGCTCGACTCGATCTTCGCGAAGGCCAAGGGCCGGATCATCGTCGCGTCGTTCGCGTCGCACGTGCACCGGGTGCAGCAGGTCTTCGACTCCGCCGGTGAGCACGGCCGCAAGGTCGCCCTGATCGGCCGGTCCATGGTCCGCAACATGGGCATCGCCCGCGACCTGGGGCTGCTCAACATCCCGGCCGGGCTGGTCGTCGGGCTGGAAGAGGCGACGAACATGCCGCCCGAGCAGATCGTGCTGATGTCCACCGGCTCCCAGGGCGAGCCGATGAGCGCCCTGGGCCGGATGGCCAGCGGCGACCACCGGCACATCACCATCGCCCCCGGCGACACGGTGGTGCTCGCCTCGTCGCTGGTGCCCGGCAACGAGACCTCGGTCTACCGGGTGATCAACCGGCTGGCCCGGGCCGGTGCCGTGGTGGTGCACAAGGACGTGGCCAAGGTGCACGTCTCCGGTCACGCCCCCGCCGGCGAGCTGCTCTACCTGCTCAACGTGGTGCGCCCGAGCAACCTGATGCCGGTGCACGGCGAGTGGCGGCACCTGCGCGCGCACGCCCGGCTCGGCATCGAGTCCGGCGTCGCCCCCGACCGGGTGGTGCTCTGCGAGGACGGCGACGTCGTCGACCTCGTCGAGGGCCGGGCCAGCCTGGTCGGTCACGTGAAGAGCCGCTACGTCTACGTCGACGGTCTCGCCGTCGGCGACGTCAGCGAGTCGCTGCTCACGGAACGCCGGATCCTCGGCGACGGCGGGTTCATCGCCACCACCGTGGTGGTCGACTCGGTGACCGGCAAGGTGGTGGCCGGCCCGACCCTGTCGGCGAAGGGCTTCTCCGAGGACCCGGAGGCGTTCAACCCGGTGATCCCCCTGGTCACCGAGGCCCTGAACCGGGCGGCCTCCGACGGCATCACCGACCCGCACCAGCTCCAGCAGATCGTCCGGCGCACCGTCGGGCGGTGGGTGAACGACGCGTACCGGCGTCGACCCATGATCGTCCCGACCGTCGTCGAGGTCTGACCCGCGCCACCGCGACGCCCGCCCGCACGCCGTGTGCCGGCGGGCGTCGCCGTTCGGCGGCCCGCAGGGTCAGGGCAGCGCGGCCACCGCCTCGGCGTACGCGACGCCGGTGTCGACGGCCGCGTCGAGCAGGACCGTCAGCTGGGCGGGGGCCACCCCGTGCGCCAGGTCGGTGGCGATGTCGCCGGCCAGCACCAGCTCGCCCCCCAGGTCGCGGACGTACGCCTTCGGCAGCAGCCGGTCGTGGTTCCAGGCGTTGCAGAACGCGTACGCCTCCGCGACCCGGTCGGCCGGCAGCCGGCGGCTCGCCACGGACCGGGCTTGGAGGATCTCGCCCCGCTCGCCGGCCCGCCGGAACTGGACCAGCGCCTCGCCCCACCGGCCCACCACGGTGTCACCGCCGTCCACGGCGTACCGGTCCCCGCGCCGGTCCAGGGCATCGGTGATCATTTCCAGGCTCAGCGGGCGCGGCTCCCCGTCCGCCGTGGCCTCGTCGGGCGGGTCGTCGGCGTCGTCCGGCGCGTCGTCAGGGGGCAGCGGCACCGGTGCGGCGACCGGCCGCTCGGCCAGCCAGGACGCGATCCGGCCGGACTGGTGGCCGGTGCCGTTGCGGGCGTCGAAGCTGCCGGCCAGCGCCGTGGCCACGCCGAGCAGAGTGGCCCCGAGCGTCGCCACGTCGAGTTCGGCGGCGGGCCGCACGCCGTACGCCCGACGGTGCAGCGTCCGCCCGCCGAGCCCCGCCCGGGCGGCGAGGGCGCAGACCAGTGCCCCCGCGGCGGCGAACTCCATCGCGGACAGATCGTCCGGTGGCTGGTCCAGCCGGGGCAGTTGCTCGGCGAGGACGTCCAGGCCCCGGGCGGGGTGCCCGGCCAGCGCGCACCACCGCAGATGTGTGGCGAGGTACGGGAAGGCGGCCAGCTCCTGCCGGTGCCGGCGGTACGCCCGCACGTGCGCCTCGGCCGCCCGCTCCGGCTCCCCGGCCCGCAGCCAGGGCAGCAGCCCGGCGACCAGGGACCGCTCCGGCTGCTCGGTGCAGTCGACCGGGTCGCCCGGCGCGTCCCGCAGGGCGGCCAGCGCGGCCCGGTGGTCACCCCACCCGGCGAGCAGTTCCGCCCGGCGGGCCGGCGCGCAGCCCGGGCAGCCGCCGGCCGGCCCCGGGTCGGCCGGCGACCAGCGGTCGTACCACCGCCGGGCGGTGGGCTCGTCGCCGAGGTGGTCGGCGATGCGGCAGCGCAGCTCCGCGACCACCGGATCGTCGACGGCCGCCCGGGCGGCGAGGTCGTCCAGCAGGGAACGGGCCTGGTCCAGCCCGACCCGTGGGGAGCCGGGCAGGGCCTCCACCGCGTAGCGCTGGTAGCGCCGCAGCAGCTCGGCCTGCGGCCCGGGCAGCAGGTCGGGGCGCCGGTCCACGGCGGCGAGGCAGCGGCGCACCGGCTCGACCAGCCGCCACCGCTGGCCGTGCGACAGGCACGACTCGATCAGCGCGAACCGGGCCGCCACCGCCGTCCGGTCGTCGCCCGCGGCGTCGGCGTGCGCGGCGATCCGTTCCAGTTCCGTGCCGCGGGCCTCGCCGTCCGGGGTGTCGCAGGCGTCGGCGAGGGCCTCGGCCAGCGCGGGGTCGGGTCGTCGGCCACCGCGCCGCAGCCCGCTCCACCAGCCGGGCGACCCGAACGGGTCCAGCCCGCGACCGCCCGGCTCCCCGCCGGGGCCCGTCACGCCACCACCCCGCCCGGCAGCCGGGCCACCTCGGTGGCGAGCTGGCAGCCGGTGGCGATGCCGCAGTCGAGCAACTGGTCGAGCTGGTGCGGGGTCACGCCGCGTTCCAGGTCGGTGATGACCTCGCCGCAGACCCGGGCCCGCCCGTCGTCCTCGACGTGCACGAACGCCTTCGGCCAGAGCCGGTCGTGGTTCCACGCGTTGCAGAAGGCGTGCAGCGCCGGCACGTACTCGATCGGAAACGTCTGCGCGGTCAGGGTGCGGACCTGGAGCAGCTCACCGGCGGCGCCCGGCCGCAGGAACCAGATCAGGCTGTCGTCCCAGCGGCCGACCAGGTCGCCGTCGGCGTCTGCCTCGACCCGGTAGCCGCGGGCGCGCAGCACGGCGGCGATCAGCTCGCCGGTCAGCGGTGCCAGCGCCCCCGGGGGCCCGGCCAGGAGGCTGTCCCGACTGTCCTCGGTTCCCGGCGAGGGCATGGGGGCATCCCTTCTGAGGCGGATATCACGTGACGCGGCGGGGCCCGCGCTGCGACACGCGGACACGACCCGGAAGGCGGCGATCTGCCGGTCACGCCACTAGGTTGATGCTATGGCGGGCCGTACCTCTCAGGCGAGCCGGCGGCGCGGCGCGTCGCCGCGTGGCAGCACGAACAGTCGTGCCCGCCAGCCGGCGAAGAAGGCCGCCCGCGCGACGCCCCGCCGCCGGACGGCGGCCCGCCCGGGCCCGGCGATGCTCGTCGGGCAGGCGGCCAGCGCGCTGTGGATGGGGCTGGCACACGGCGTCGGCTGGGCGTTCCGGCAGGCCGGCTCGGCGCGAGGGCTCGAGCCGGAGCACCGCCGCGACGGCGCCGGGCTGCTGGTCTTCGGCCTCGCCCTGCTCAGCGCGGTGGCCCTCTGGTTCTCCGGTGCCGGCCCGGTCGGTGCCCGGCTGGCCGACACCTTCCGACTCTTCCTCGGCGCGATCGCGATCGTGGTGCCGGTGCTGCTGATGATCGGCGCCTGGCGGCTGATGCGCGAACCCGCCGATCCGGAGCACCGGGGCCGAGGGCTGGTCGGCTGGAGCTCGATGCTCGTCGCCACCGCCGCGATGCTGCACATCGGACAGGATCCGGCCGACGCGGGCCAGCGTGACTTCGCCGGCGGGCTGGTCGGCGCGGGCGTCGGCAGCCTGCTGGAGCGGGCGGTCACCGCCTGGGTGGCCGTGCCGCTGCTGATCCTGCTGCTGCTCTTCGGCCTGCTGGTGGTCACCGCGACGCCCATCAACAAGGTCCCCGAGCGGCTCGGCCTGCTGATCGGCACGCGGATCGTCGTGCCGGTCGTCGAGGAGGCCGACGAGGCGCCCGCCAAGCCGGCCCGCAGGCGCCCGGCGAAGCGGGCGGCACCGCCGCCGCCCGACCCGGAGGACTTCGACGACGACCTCGACGGGGTGGACCTCCAGGACACCCTCGTGCTGCCCCGCAAACCCCCGAGCAGGGTTCCGGCCAGCCGCAAGGCCGCCGAGCCGCCGGAGCACTCGCCCGCCCCGACCCGGGCCGAGCAGCTCGCGCTGACCGGCGACTACATGCTGCCGCCGGCCAACATGCTCGGCAGCGGGGCGGCGCCCAAGTCCCGGAGCCGGGCCAACGACGAGGTGATCGTCGCGCTCACCGGCGTCTTCGAGCAGTTCGGTGTGGACGCCGCCGTCACCGGCTTCACCCGGGGGCCGACCGTCACCCGCTACGAGGTGGAGCTGGGCCCGGGCGTCAAGGTCGAGCGGATCACCCAGCTCTCCCGCAACATCGCCTACGCGGTCAAGTCGCCCGACGTGCGGATCCTCAGCCCGATCCCGGGCAAGAGCGCGGTCGGCGTGGAGATCCCGAACACCGACCCGGAGAACGTGGCGCTCGGCGACGTGCTGCGGTCGCGGGTCGCCACCAGCGACCACCACCCGATGGTGGTGGCGCTCGGCAAGGACATCGAGGGCGGCTACGTGGTGGCCAACCTCGCCAAGATGCCGCACATCCTGATCGCCGGCGCGACCGGCGCGGGCAAGTCGTCCTGCCTGAACTCGCTGCTGGTGTCCATCCTCACCCGGGCCACCCCGGACGAGGTCCGGCTGCTGCTGATCGACCCGAAGCGGGTCGAGATGACCGGCTACGAGGGCATTCCGCACCTGGTCACCCCCATCGTGACCAACGCCAAGAAGGCGGCCGACTCGCTGGAGTGGGTCGTCCGCGAGATGGACATGCGCTACGACGACCTCGCCGCCAACGGGGTCCGGCACATCGACGACTTCAACCGCAAGGTGCGCAACGGCGAGATCAAGGCCCCGCCCGGCAGCGAGCGGGAGATGCGTCCGTACCCGTACCTGCTGGTGATCGTGGACGAGTTGGCCGACCTGATGATGGTCGCCCCGCGCGACGTGGAGGACTCGGTCGTCCGGATCACCCAGCTCGCCCGCGCGGCCGGCATCCACCTGGTGCTGGCCACCCAGCGCCCCTCGGTCGACGTGGTCACCGGCCTGATCAAGGCGAACGTGCCGTCCCGGCTGGCGTTCGCCACCTCGTCGCTGGCCGACTCCCGGGTCATCCTCGACCAGCCGGGCGCGGAGAAGCTGCTCGGCCGCGGCGACGGCCTGTTCCTGCCGATGGGCGCCTCGAAGCCGATCCGGATCCAGGGCGCCTGGGTGACCGAGCGCGAGATCGCCGACGTGGTCAAGTTCTGCAAGAACCAGCGCGAGCCGGAGTTCCGCCCGGACGTGCTCGTCGCGCCCGACAGCGGCAAGAAGAAGATCGACGAGGAGATCGGCGACGACCTCGACCTGCTCGTCCAGGCGGTCGAGCTGGTGGTCACCTCGCAGTTCGGCTCGACCTCGATGCTCCAGCGCAAGCTGCGGGTCGGCTTCGCCAAGGCGGGCCGCCTGATGGACCTCATGGAGACCCGGGGCGTGGTCGGCCCGTCCGAGGGCTCCAAGGCGCGCGACGTGCTGGTCAAGCCGGACGAGCTGGAGGAGGTCCTGGTCGGCCTGCGCGGCGGGGACGAGTGACCTCCACCGGCACCCGCGAGTGACCTCCACCGGCATGCGCGAGGGCCCGCCGGCGCACCGGCGGGCCCTTCTCCGCTGACGGGTGAGCGGCGGTCAGCTGTTGACGATCGCGCTGACGATCAGCAGGCTGAGGATGATGGCGGCCACGTTGGCGGCGGCGGCGTACCAGCCGAGCGGCTTGTCGCCCAGCACGGCGCCGACGATGCCCAGGACCAGCCCGATCACGCCGAAGACGAGCGGGTTGAGCAGGAGCGCGAGGACCGCGAAGACGAAGCCCAGGATCGTGCAGATGCGGGCGGCGTTGGTGCGCGGGCGGGCGGTCGAGTGCATGTTGGCCATTGCTGCCTCCGTGGGTGAGAGCCTTCCGGTGCCTGCCAGAGGTCTACCCACTGTGGTCGTCCGTCACGCCTGACCGGGGTGGCGACGGTCAGTGGTAGAACTTGAGGCCGACGACGCCGGCGACCACCAGGAAGAGGCAGGCGATCCGGGGCAGGCTGGCCGACTCGCCCAGCGCGAACATCCCGACCAGGGCGGTGCCGACCGCGCCGATGCCGACCCAGACGGCGTAGCCGGTGCCGACCGGGATCTCGCGCAGTGCGTACGCCAGGCCGGCCATGCTGAGCACCAGGGTCACCACGAAGACCACGGACGGCCCGAGCCGGGTGAAGCCGGCGCTGCGGTCGAGGGCGATCGCCCACGCGGTTTCCAGGATTCCGGAGATCACCAGCACGATCCAGGCCATGGCGGAACACCTCTGCGGTAGTGCCCGGACCACCGGGGCCGGGACGAGTCGGCATGTCACGCGGGGCGTCTTGGCCTGACCGGGTACGCCCACCACTCGTCCGGGGCGACCGCCGGCCGCCACGACCGACCCTAGCACCGCCCCGGGCGCGACCAGGGGAGACCAGGCTCATCTTGCTCTTGACCTGAACCTCGCTTCAACTTGCAGTATGGAGCGTATGCCGCTGCTCTTCTCCGATCCCGAGGTAGCCGCCGCGCTGGACGCCCCCACCACGGTGGCGGCGATGCGGGACGCCCTGCTCGCCGCGTACGCCGGTCGCCTGGTGGCACCGCCCCGGGCCGCCGCCTTGCTGGGCGGGGGGCGGATGGTGCTCACCGCCGGCCACCTCACCGGCGAGTGGTACGGCTTCCGCTCGTACGACACCTTCGGGCACCCGGAGAGCGAGCAGGTGGTGGTGCTGCACGACGGGCGTACCGGGGCGGTGCGGGCGGTGGCGGTCGGCGAGGAGCTGGGCTCCCGGCGCACGGGCGGGCTGGGCGGGGTCGCCGTGGACGCCCTGGCCCGGCCGGACGCCGCCACCCTGGGCGTGGTCGGCTCGGGTGGGCAGGCGTGGACCCAGGTCTGGGCCGCCGCCGCCGTCCGCCCGCTGCGCGAGGTCACCGTGCACAGCCGCTCCACCGCCCGGCGGGAGGCGTTCGCCGCCCGGGTCCGTGCCGAGCTGGGCGTGCCGGCGCGGGCGGTGGACTCGGCGCGGGCCGCCGTCCGGGGCCGCGACGTCGTGGTGCTCGCCACCAGCGCCGTCACCCCCGTGCTGGACGCCGCCGACCTGGCCCCCGGCACGCACGTCAACGCGGTCGGTTTCAAGCAGGTCGACCGGCACGAGTTCGGCGCCGACCTGCTGGCCGCCGCCGACCTGCTGGCCACCGACTCGCCGGCCCAGGCCGGGGCGTACGACCCGCCGATGCTGGCGACGCTGCCCCCGTACGCCGGACGGCTGCATGACCTGGGCGCGGTCCTGGCCGGGGCGGTTCCCGGCCGGACCGGCGCGGACCAGATCTCGGTCTTCTGCTCCACCGGCCTGGCCGGCACGGAGGTCTTCCTGCTCGACCGCCTGGTCAGGGTCGGTGCCGCGGCGCTCTGAGCCGACCGCGGCGACGGGGAGTGTGAGCCGGCCGATGCGGGCGGCCCGCCGTTGACGGCCGCCGCCCGCCCGCCCGGTACCCTCGGATGGTGTCTGCCACCTCCCCCCTCGACAACTCCAGCTCGGCGCACCCCGTGCCGCGTCGCGACCCGGAGCCGGCGTCCGACGGCCGCCGCGTCGCCCTGCTGACCCTGGGCTGTGCCCGCAACGAGGTCGACTCGGAGGAGCTGGCCGCCCGGCTGCACGCCGACGGCTGGCAGGTCACCACCGACGGCGAGGGCGCCGACGTGGTGGTCGTGAACACGTGCGGCTTCGTGGAGAAGGCGAAGCAGGACTCGATCCAGACCCTGCTGGCCGCCGCCGACACCGGTGCCAAGGTCGTCGCCGCCGGCTGCATGGCCGAGCGCTACGGCCGCGAGCTGGCCGACAGCCTTCCCGAGGCGCAGGCGGTGCTGAGCTTCGACGACTACCCGGAGATCGCGGCCCGGCTGGACGCGGTGGTCGCCGGCGAGCGGATCGGGGCGCACACCCCGCGCGACCGGCGCGAGCTGCTGCCGCTCACCCCGGTCGCCCGGCGGGACAGCGCGGTGTCGCTGCCCGGCCACGGCACCCCCACCCGGAGCGTCACCGACACCGACGAGCACACCCCGGCCCACCTGCGCCAGGTGCTGCGCCGCCGGCTCGACACCGGCCCGGTCGCCTCGCTCAAGCTCGCCAGCGGCTGCGACCGGCGCTGCGCGTTCTGCGCCATCCCCGCCTTCCGCGGCGCCTTCGTCTCCCGTACGCCGGACGAGCTGCTCGCCGAGGCGGAGTGGCTGGCCAAGACCGGCGTCCGCGAGCTGGTGCTGGTCAGCGAGAACTCGACCTCCTACGGCAAGGACCTGGGCGATCCCCGGGCGCTGGAGAAGCTCCTGCCGCAGCTCGCCGCGATCGACGGCATCGTCCGGGTGCGGGCCAGCTACCTCCAGCCCGCCGAGACCCGGCCCGGCCTCGTCGAGGCGATCGCCACCACGCCCGGCGTGGCACCCTACTTCGACCTGTCGTTCCAGCACTCCAGCGAGCCGGTGCTGCGCCGGATGCGCCGCTTCGGCTCCACCGACCGTTTCCTGGAGCTGCTGGCCGGCGCCCGGGCGCTGGCTCCCGAGGCGGGCGCGCGGAGCAACTTCATCGTCGGTTTCCCCGGCGAGACCCGCGCCGACTACCAGGAGCTGGTCCGCTTCCTGACCGAGGCGCGGCTCGACGCCATCGGCGTGTTCGACTACAGCGACGAGGACGGCACCGAGGCCGCCGGCCTGCCCGGCAAGCTCTCCGCCGCCACGGTCAAGCGTCGCTACGACAAGCTCAGCGCGCTCGCCGACGAGCTCTGCTCGCAGCGTGCCGAGGAGCGCCTGGGCTCCACGGTCGAGGTGCTTGTCGACTCGGTCGACGACGGCGTGGTCGAGGGGCGGGCGGCCCACCAGGCCCCCGAGGTCGACGGCTCGACCACCCTGGTCGCCCCCGTCGGTGGCGGGGTGGACCTGGCCGCGCTGCGTCCGGGTGACCTGGTGCGGGCGACGGTAACCAGCACCGAGGGAGTGGACCTGGTCGCGGTCCCGGATGAGATGATCTCGGCTGCGCCCGGCGCGACACGGTGACGGCGGGCCCGGACGGAGCGGGGGAGCCACGTGGTGGGGTGCCGGGGACGCCACGGCGGCCGGAGCGGGGCGCGGCGGTGACCGGGACGACGGATTCCTCGGCCGCCCCGGTGGTGGCTCACGTGCCCGTGCTGAACGCGGCCAACGCGCTCACCGCGTTGCGGCTGGTCCTGGTGCCGGTCTTCGCGGTGTCCGTGGTCATCTCGGCGATGACCCACGCCGGCTGGCAGATGGTCGCCTGCCTCGTCTTCGCCGTCGCCTCGGCGACCGACCTCGTGGACGGCTGGATCGCCCGCCGGTTCGCCCTGGTCACCTCGGTGGGCAAGGTCGCCGACCCGATCGCCGACAAGGCGCTCACCGGTGCCGCGCTGCTGTTGCTCTCCTGGTACGACCGGCTGCCCTGGTGGGTGACCGCCGTGATCCTCGTCCGCGAACTGGGCATCACCGCGCTGCGCTTCTGGGTGATCCGGCACGGCGTGATCGCGGCCAGCCGGGGCGGAAAGATCAAGACCGCTCTCCAGATCCTGGCCATCACGTGGTACCTGTGGCCGATGCCGGCCGCGCTCGCCGCCGTCGGCCCGTGGATCATGGCCGCCGCGGTGGGCGTCACCGTGGCGACCGGCTTCGACTACGTCGCCCAGGCCGTCCGGCTGCGCCGCCCCACCCGCTGATCCGTGCCCGTGCCCGCCCGCGCACACCCCGTCGGGAAGGATGGGTAGCGCCGCCGCGACGGGGGAAAGGATCCGGGACATGGACAGTGACACCGAGGCAGCACGGCCGGCGGGCAGCCCGGCCGCCGGCGTGGTGCACCGCCTCGCGGAGCGGCACGAGACCCTGGCCACCGTCGAGTCGCTGACCGGCGGCCTGCTGGCCGCCTCGATCGTGGAGATCGCCGGGGTCAGCGGGGTGTTCCGGGGCGGCCTGGTGGTCTACGCCACCGAGCTGAAGTCGTGGCTGGCCGACGTACCGGAGGAGTTGCTGGCCGCCCGTGGGCCGGTCGACCCGGACGTGGCGGTGGCCCTCGCCGACGGCGGGCGGCGACGCTGCGGGGCCGACTGGGGCCTGGCCACGACCGGGGTGGCCGGCCCGGAACCGCAGGACGGCAAGCCGGTCGGGCTGGTCTACGTGGCGGTGGCCGGGCCGTCCGGCAGCCGCGTCCGGCAGCTCGACCTCGACGGCGGCCGCGACCACATCCGCGCCGTCACGGTCCGCGAGGCGCTGCGGCTGCTCGCCGAGCGGCTCGACGACACGGCCGCGGGCGAGGCGGACGGCCGGCCGGCCGACCCGGCCGGCGCGGGGCGGCGTTGAGCGGTCTTCCGCGATCCGAGGGGCGGGGTGGGATGTCGCGGGAGCCCGCAACGGGTACGGTTGCGGGAAGGCTCCGTCGAGCGGCCCGGTACGGTGTCGGGCGGCCGCGCGAGCGAGTGGTGTCCCTCAGGGGAGGTGCGAATGGTCCTGCTACGCCGCGTGATCGGTGACGCACTGCGGGCGCGCCGGCAGGGGCAGCACCGCACCCTGCGGGAGGTCTCCTCCGCCGCCAACGTCAGCCTCGGCTACCTCTCCGAGATCGAGCGCGGCCAGAAGGAGCCGTCCAGCGAGCTGCTGGCGGCGATCTGTGACGCTCTCGGCGCGCGACTGTCCGAGCTGCTGCGCGAGGTCAGCGACACCGTCGCCCTTGCCGAGCAGATGCCCGGCGTGCTGGTGCCCGTGCAGGACGAGCCGGTCGACGCCGCTCCCGTCGCCGTGCGCCGCAGCGCGGGCCGGGGCGTCCACCAGGTCAGCTCGGACGGCAAGGTCGCCGTCCAGGTCCGTCAGGATTCGCCGCTCAAGGCCACCCTGCGCAGTTCCCGGGTCCGCGGGAGCGAGCGCGACGTGGTCTGCGCCGCCTGAGTTCGTCCGCCCGGCCGGGGCGGGCCGGATCGTGTCCGGTCCGGCGTCCCGCCCGCCCCTTACTCGTCACATGGTCGGCCTCGACGGCGCCGCGTACCCTTGATCGCGGACGGCGTCGGCGCTCGCTTCGCTCGCCGGTACGGATGCCCCGCTGGCGTCCGGCTGGGACGATGGAGCCACTGCCGCGCCGGAGCCGGCCGGGCGCATCCGGCACGGCCAGGCGGAGCGACGCAACTGAGGGGACAACGCAGAGATGGCGAACCCGTTCGTCAAGGGATGGAAGTACCTGATGGCGCTCTTCGGCGCCAGGATCGACGAGCACGCCGATCCCAAGGTGCAGATCCAGCAGGCGATCGAGGAGGCTCAGCGCCAGCACCAGGCGCTCGTCCAGCAGGCCGCCGCCGTGATCGGCAACCAGCGGCAGCTGGAGATGAAGCTGTCCCGGCAGATGTCCGAGGTCGAGCGGTTGCAGGCCAATGCGCGCCAGGCCCTGGTCCTGTCCGACCAGGCCCGGGGCCGGGGCGACGAGGCCGAGGCCGGCCGCTACGAGCAGTCCGCGCAGACGCTGGCCACCCAACTGGTCTCCGCCGAGCAGGCCATGGAGGACCTGAAGACCCTGCACGACCAGGCGCTCGGCGCCGCCGCCCAGGCCCGACGGGCGGTCGAGAACAACTCGATGATCCTCCAGCAGAAGCTCGCCGAGCGCACCAAGCTGCTCAGCCAGCTGGAGCAGGCCAAGATGCAGGAGAGCGTGGCCCGCTCGCTGGAGTCGATGTCGGCGCTGACCGCGCCCGCCAACACGCCCTCGCTCGACGAGGTGCGCGACCGGATCGAGCAGCGCTACGCCACGGCGATGGGCCGCGCCGAGCTGGCCGGCAACTCCGTCGAGGGCCGCATGTTGGAGATCCAGAAGGCGACCCTCGACTCGGCCGCCTCGTCCCGGCTGGAGCAGATCCGGTCGAGCATGGCCGGCGAGCAGCTCGGCGGCAAGCAGGAACGACCGGCCGTCGACAACGCACAGCCCGCCGGGCCGGCCGCCGACCCGGCCGCCGCCGCCCGGCTTGACGAGCTCCGGGCCAGCATGGGCCGGGAGCGTGGCACCGGGGACACCACGGCCGCCGGCTGAGCGGCAGCGGGTCGAGGAGGCAGAGGTGGCAGACGAGCGCACGCGGTACTTCCGGCGGCTGAACTGGCTGCGGCGGTCCGCCCGCCGGTGGAGCGTCACCGCCGGCGGTTTGGGCGGCGCCGCCGCCGTGCTGACCCCGTACGCCGGCCTCGGGCTGCCCGACGCTGCCTGGGCGGCCGGTGCGGGCGGGGCACTGGTGCTCGCGGCCTGGCGCTGGGTCGATCTGCGGGCGCTGGCCGCCCAGCCGGCACCGCCGCCGCCCGATCCGGCCGAGGCCGCCGCGCGGTCCCGCGCCAGGCTGGTCGCCGCCGTGGAGCGGCTGCCCGCCGGCCCCGGCGTGCTGGCCGAGGTCCGCCGGGTGCGCTCCCGGGTGGCGTTGCGCGGCACCACCGCCGCCGGCCCGTGGGCCCGGCTGGACCGGGCCTCCCTCACCCTGGCCGGGATGGCCGGGCGGCTGACCGGGCTGGCCGAGCCGGCCCTGCTGGAGGCCGGCGCGGCCGACCGGTCACTACGTGATCTCGCCGACCGGGTGGCCAGCGTCGAACGCGCGGCGCGGCTCGCCCAGCCCGAGGCCCGGCCGGGGCTCGCGGAGGCGCACCGGGCCCTGACCGGGCAACTGGAGGAGGGCGTCGCCGCGTACGAACGGCTGGTCGTGGCCGCCGCCGGTTACGTCGCCGGGGAGGCCCGCCCCGACGGCGAGCATCCGGCCGCGACCCGCCTCACCGAGGCGACCGACCTGCTGCACGGGGTCGCCTCGGCGCTGGCCGAGCTGCGCGGCGTCGGCGCCGCGCCGCGTGTTCCCTGATCTCGGGCCGTCCAGCTCGCCCGCTCACGGCGGTGTGCTGACCGGCACCGGGCCGGTGAACGGGGAGCTGCCGACGACGTTGAACGACCGGATCCGGTAGTGGTAGGTCACGCCGCGCGCCAGGCCGGTGTTGGTGAAGCCGCGGCCGGTGACGGTGAACGTGGCCACCTCCCGGCTGAACGCCGGGTCCAGGGCCCGCTGCACGATGAACCCGGCGCCCGGCCCGGCCGGAACGCTCGCCGCCCAGCCGAGGATCACCGTCGCCGTGTCCGGCCCGGGTGCCGTCGCGGTGGCGGTCACCCCGGTGGGCGGGCCCGGCGCCGGCGGGGTGGTCGCCTGGGCCACCGTCGACCACGCCGACGCGGCACCGAGATAGGTGGTGCGCACCCGGTAGTAGTAGGTGGTGTCGGGGGCGATCGCGTCGTCGACGTGGTTGTCGCCGACCCCGATCGCGGTGGTGCCCGGTCCGCTGCTGAACGTCGGGTTGGTGGCCCGCTGCACGTCGATCCCGGTGGCGAAGGAACGGTTGGCCCAGCGCAGCGCGATCCGCAGCGGCGCGGCCGGGGGGATCGCCGCGGTCAGCCCGGCCGGCGCGGCGAGCCGCACCGAGGCCGGCGAGCTGTTGGACCACGTGGAGCAGCTGACCGCGTTCTCCGCCCGGATCCGGTAGTGGTAGGTCACCCCGGGGGTGACCGTGGCGTCGGTGTAGCGGGTCGCCGTCGCCGCCACGGTGATCTCCGTGAGCCCCTGCGTGAAGGCGGCGTCGGCGGCCCGCTGGAGCCGGTGGCTGGTGGCCGGCGGGCGGCTGCCGTTGCCCGTCCAGGTCAGCGCGATGGCCGGCAGGGCGGTGGCCGAGCCCGGGACCGGGGTCGTGGTCAACCCCGTCGGCGCCCTGGGCGAGACCCGCAGCACCAGCGGCCGGGTCATGCCCTGGTCCCGGTGGCCCGCGAGCTGGCTGTGCCAGTGGTACTCCCAGCCGAGGTTGACGAGCTGGTTCACCACCACCGCCGGGCGGCCGTCCACCGGGCTGACCGGGGTCGAGCCGGTCCGGGCGCCCGCCGGTCGCGTCGGGTCGAGCAGGCGTACGCTGTCGCCGATCTTGAACGGCAGGGGCGGGGCGACGGGCCGCAGCGCGACGATCACGTCCTCCCGTGGGTTGACCCGGATCACCTGCTTCCAGCCCTGCTCGGCGGCGTGCGGCGGGCGGATGGTGCCGTCCCAGCCCACCCGGTTGACCAACTGCACGTCACAGCCGGCGAAGCGCACCGGGTGGGTCTGCCGGCTGTTGCCGCGGATCCGCCAGACCTGGGTGCCGTCGGCGGGCCCGCCCACCGCGACGGCCGGATCGCCGACGTGCAGCACCTCGGTGGCCGGGTCGGTAGGGCCGAGCGGCAGGGTGGCGGGGGAGAGCGGCCCGGCGTGCGGGTGCCCCACCCCCAGCCGGCCGACGAGCCGGCCGTGCTCCGGTTCGAAGACCTGCTGCACCGCCTTGACCTGGAGCGGGAGGTCCACCGGGGCGGTCGCGCCGGCCGGGACGAAGCTGACCGTGCCGGCGTGCACCGGGACCACCGTCTCGCGGGTGGTCCGGCCGCCGAACGACGGGTCGTACGCCGGCTGCGGCACGACCGGCGGGGGCTGGCTGGCCGCGTACGCGTCGGGCAGGCGCTCGCGCAGCCTGGCGACGTCGTACGGGGGCGCCGGGGTGCCGGCGACCCGGAACTGGAGCAGGGTGCGGGTGTTCGGCCCGTACCCGGGGCGGGTCGGCGGGGCGCCACCCTCGGCGGTGCGGTCCGGGGCACCGCCATGCTGGTCGGCGCGCGGGTCGAAGCCGGGCAGCGGGGCCGGGCAGTCGTTGTAGAGGATCAGGGTGCCGCCGGGCGGTACGGCGGAGAAGTCCACCAGCACGTCGGCCGCCTCGCCGGGGGCGAGCAGCAGCGCGTGCGAGTCGACGTTGAGCACGGTCGGGTCGCGGCGGTCGTACCGGTAGGCCACCGGCCGGTTCGGCACGACCACCGGCGCGGGGAGCAGGCCGCACTCGTTGCCGACCTGGATCATCTCCGGGCCGGCGGCGCCCGGGTCCGGGACCCCGCCCTCGCGCCCGTCCGTCGGCCAGCCGGCCGGCAGGCCCGGCGCGCGGACCGCCTCCACCATCGGCACCTCGCCGGCGTCGGCGTCGGCCGGCCCGCCGTCCGGGTCCCACATCGGGCCGTCGGAGCGGGCCCGGTAGAGCTGGAGGTTGAGGCAGCGGTCCAGGCAGGCGTTGAGGATCCGGAACCGGTACGTCCTCGGCTCGACCTCCAGGTACGGGTACGCCACCCCGTTGACCAGCATGGTGTCGCCGAACGCGTCGGGCACCGCCGAGGGGTGCGGGACGCCGGGCGCGAGCGGCGGCTCGTCGGGCGCGGCGACCGGGTCGTGGTGCGGGTTCGGCACGGGGCCCGCCTGCCGGGGTGACCCGGCGTGCTCCGGCGGCCCGGTCTCGTCGGCCGTACGCGACCACGGGCCGTAGTCCCACCGCCCGGTCGGGTTCGACCCGTCGGCCCGGTACGGGTTCTGCCGGGGCTGGTAGACGTGCGGGTGCCAGAGGCTGCCCCGGGCACCCCAGCGGTCCCGGTCCCAGGTCGGATCCTCCCCGGCGAGCTGCGTGTCGTCCGGCACGAAGGTCTTGTCCTCGATCACCAGGGGCAGCTGGTCGGCGGGGAACACCCCGTCGGCGACGAGCCGATCCTCGGCCGGGTCGGTGAGCAGATAGAGCGCGAGCTGCCCGGAGTAGACGGTGAGCCGGGCCATGCCGACCGTGTTGTCGTGGAACCAGCACAGCCGCCCGCTCTGCTCGTTCGGGTAGTACAGCGTGGTGGCGCCGGCGCCGGGCGGCGGCATGTCGGGGACGTGGGTCAGGCCCACCCCCGTCGGGTACGGGGTGATCTCGCCCGCCGGGGTCACCCACTGCCAGGGGTTTCCGGCGCTGATCCAGCCGGTGTGCGCACCCGCCAGGCGCAGCACCGCCCGGTTCTGCGGGTACGGGGCCGGACCGTCGAGCGGGCCGGCTCCCGCGCCGTCGACGGTCGGGTCGACCGGCAGGAAGAGCTCCCCGGCCCGGCCCGTGGGGAGCTGGTTGATGAACTTGATCCGGACCGGCCGGCCCCGCCGGGCCAGGACGACCGGGCCGAGGTGCCAGGGCCGTCCCGCCGGCACGACGGTGTTGTGCCCGAAGGTGTCCGTGCCGAGGTTGAGCTGCCGGTAACCGCGCAGCCGGGTGGCCGGCAGGTCCCGGTGCAGCCGCTGCGCGTACTGCTCCAGGCCGATCTCGTAGTAGTCGCACCCCGGGTAGCTGATGGTGTCCGGCACCGCCACCGGCAGGTGGCCGCCCAACTCGGTGCGGCCGGTCGTGCCGAGGCCGGGCAGCGCGTCGACGAACTTGCGGATGCCGGTGCCGGGCACCACCGAGCCGTCGGCGTCGACGACCGGCAGCGGGCTGCGCGCCTGGTTCGGCACCGGCCCGAAGCTGCGCGGGACGGCGGCCGGGTCGAGGCTGGCCGGCGCGACGAGCGGTTCGTCCACGCGCCGGGCCGCCGGGACGGCCGCCGCCGGGGGCCGGTCGGTGCCGCCCTCGCGGGTACGGGCGTTCGCCCGTTCCGCCCACGGGCTCCGGAGTCTGCGGAACAGATCCATGGCTCTCCCCGGTGGCCGGGGCGCGACGGCCGCCACGGCGGCGTGCCGGCCGGGTCGCGCTTCGCTGACGATGCGTGAGGAGTCAACCGCAGCATGCGACCTCGACGGCGGGGTTAGGAAGTACCCAATCGTCCCAAGTTGCGGCGGGCACGCGACTGGGTGCCGCCGCGCCGGAGTGTCCCGCCCGACACGCGGGGGCCCGGGTCAGCCGGCGGGGCGTTCCGGCTGGCAGGTCGGGCACCAGTAGGTGACCCGCTCGCCCAGCTCCGCCTTGCGGATCGCGGTGCCGCACCGGCGGCAGGGCTGGGCACGCCGGCCGTAGACGTAACTGGTCTGCCCCCGGTGCAGGGATCCGGTGGTGCTCCGCGTCCACCGGCCCCGGTTCGCCACGAGCAGCTTCCGCGCCAGGGCCACCGTGCCGGCGAGGTCCGGCACCGCGTGCACCGGCGTCCACGGCGAATGCCCGCGCAGAAAGAGCAGCTCGCACGCGTACACGTTGCCGACGCCGGCCAGGTTGCGCTGGTCCAGCAGCGCCTCGGCGATGGTGGCGTCCGGGTGGGCGGCCAGCCGGCGGGTCGCCTCCGCCGGGTCCCAGTCCGCGCCGAGCGGGTCGGGGCCGAGGTGGCCGACCAGCGAGTCCTCCTCGCCGGTCGGCACCAGCGCCAGCTCGTGCAGGTGGTAACCGACGGCGACCGTCCCTGGGCTGCGCAGCACCACCCGGATCAGGTGCGCCGGCCCGCCCGTCCAGCGTTCCCCCGGCGCGTACGCCCGCCAGGCACCGTCCATCCGCAGGTGCGAGTGCAGCGTCCAGCGCGTCCCGTCGCCGTCCGGCGGTGCAGTGTCCGCAGCCCGGGCCGGGCCGTCCGGCGGGGCGGTGAGGCGGAGCAGCAGGTGCTTGCCCCGGCTGGTGGACTCCCGCACGGTCCAGCCGGTGAGGTCGGTCGTGGCGAGCCGCGGCACGCGGAAGTCGCTGCCGGACAGGCGGGCGCCCGCCAGGGCGCGGTGCAGCACGCGGGCGGTGTTCCAGACGGTGTCGCCTTCGGGCACCCGGCCATCCTCCCTCGTTCGAGCCGAATTCGCATGTGTCGCTATTTGGAGGGAGGTTCCTGTCGATCTACTGAAAAGGGCACGATCGAGAAGTTCTGAGGAGAATGCCCATGAATCTGCCTCATCGTCGTGTCCGTACCGTCGCCCTGACCGTCATCCTCACCCTCGCCCTCCTGCCCGTCCCGAATCCCGCGTTCGCTGCCCGCGGCGGCGAGCAGTGGACCACCGACCTGTCCCGCGTCGACGCCGACGACGTCAACGTCCGGCACACCGGAGCCAGCCTCCGGCTGGCCGATCCCCGTCCCGCACCGGCCCGCGCGCACCGGGGCGCGGTCGCCGAGGGGATGCTCGTCGCGGCACCGCGCGTGCTGACCCGGCCCGCCACCCGGGTCCGCGCCGCCGTCGACGCCCGCGTCGCCGCCGGCACCACGGCCGAGGCCCAGGTGCGGGGCTGGCGGGCGAACGGCTGGACCGAGTGGCGCGAGGCCACCGGCGCGGCGGTCTTCGACCGGCCGGTCACCCGGGTGCAGGCCCGGGTGGTGCTCACCACGAGCCGGCCGGGCGTCACCGCCGAGGTGCGCGCCGTGCGGCTCACCGCCGACACCGCCGCCGCCGTCGCCGCCGCCACGCCCGGCCTCACCTACCGGGTGTACGCGACCCGGATCGGCCTGGTCGGCGAGGTGACCGCCAACGGGCACACCATCGTGCCCCGGGACCACTTCGTCGCGCTGCCCTCCCGGCGTGGCCTGGCCCCGGCGAACACCGGCGACTACACCGCCCAGGTCTGCACCACCACCGGCAGCCGCTGCGCGTACGCCCCCGTCTGGGACGTCGGCCCGTGGAACACCCGGGACGACTACTGGAACCTCAGCGCCGTCCGGGAGAACTGGAAGGACCTGCCCCGGGGCCGGCCGCAGGCGCAGGCGGCCTACCAGGACGGCTACCACGGTGGGCGGGACCAGTTCGGTCGGGTGGTGCTGAACCCGGCCGGCATCGACCTCGCCGACGGCACCTTCTGGGACGGGTTGCAGCTCACCACCAATGCCTGGGTGGACGTGGCGTACCTGTGGTCCGGCACCGGCCCGCGCGGCGTGGTCGGCGACGGGCCGCTCAACATCCGGGCCGGCGCCGGCACGGGGTACGCGGTGCGCGGGCTGGCCGCCCGGTACGCCAACGTGCCGATCGAGTGCTACGTGACCGGGGAGACCGTCGCCGGGCCGTACCGGACCACCAACCGGTGGAACCGCCTCGCCGGCGGCCAGTACGTCAGTCACGCGTACATCTCGGCGGTCTACGGCGGCGCGGTGACGATCTGCTGACGGGTGTCTCGGCCGGGCCGGCGCCTGCCGGCCCGGCGGTCAGCCGGCCGCGACCCGCAGCAGGTCGCCCGGTGCCACCGCGAGCACGTCGACCGCCCGGCCGCCGTTGACCGCCACGGCGACCCGGTCGGCCGAGTCCGCGTGCACCACCAGCGCGCCCGGTGCCGCGTCGCCGAAGGTACGCCCGTGGGTGGCCTCCCGCCCGGCCCCGGCCGTGGCGCCCGCCCGCACCCGGAGCCGGGCGGGCAGCGACGCCAGCAGACCGGCCGGGGCGGCCAGTTGCACGTTCCCGAAGTGGTCGACCGTCACCACCTCGGCGGTGAACCCGTCCGCCTCCCGCCGGACCACCGGCGCCGGCAGCCGCGCCAGGGAGTCCGGGTCGACCGCCGGACCGGCCCCGGCCAGCGGCGCGCCGAGCGCCAGCCGCGCGGCCACCGGCGCGAAGACGTCCCGGCCGTGGAACGTGCGGGACACCTCGGGCGCGAGCCAGTCCGGATCGGTCAGCTCGACGGCCGCGGTGACCCCGCCCAGCGCCTCGGCGGCGTCGATCAGCAGACCGTTGTCCGGCCCCACCAGCAGCCCGTGCGGCGTGGCCAGGGCGACGCCCCGGCGGGCCGTGCCGACGCCGGGGTCGACGACGGCCACGTGCACCCCCTCCGGCAGGTGCGGCACGGTCTGCGCGAGCACCGCCGCGCCCCGGCGGACGTCGGCCGGCGGGACGAGGTGGGTCACGTCGATCACCCGGGCCTCCGGTGCGAGCCGCGCGATCACGCCGTGGCAGGCGGCGACGAATCCGTCGGCCAGCCCGTAGTCGGTGGTCAGCGAGATCCACACGGCGGCGCGGTCCTCGGGCCGCGCCGGCCGGACTGTCACTCCGGTCATCCTCGGCTCCCTCGTCGACGGGGTCGGAATCGTATCTGCCCGGGTGGCCGGACGGGTTGGCGGAAACGGGACAACTGCACTGGCCGAGCGGCCCCTGCCAGGACGTGCCCCGGTTGGGCAGACTGCCAGGGTGACCAACCGCAGTCTGCCCGCCGTCGCGGTGCTCGTGCTCGCCGCCGCCCTCACCGCCGCCTGCGGCGACGACGCCGCAGACCCGCCACGCGGCGCGCCACCGGCCGCCGCGGCGTCGACCCCGGCCGGGGTGGCCCCGTCGAGCCCGACGGGTGCGCCCGGTCAGCCGGTGCCGCCCACCGGCCCGCAGCCGGCCCCGCCGGCCGGTTCGAGCCCGGCGGCACCGGGCGGGGGCGGGAAGACCGAACGCCGGCCCGCCGACCCGGCACCGGTGCAGCTGCCCGCCCGGCCGACGGGGACGCCGGGCGCGCGACAGGTCGTCGACGCGTTCCGGGCCGCCGGGTTGAAGGTGCCCAACCCCCGGGACCGGTCGGTCGACTGCGGCCCCGACGGGCTCGGCCTGGGCTGCTCGGAGCTGGTCGTGACCGACGCCGTCACCGTGTACGTCTTCCCAGACGAGTCCAGTGCCGGCGACATCGCCGAGACCTGGGGTGGCCAGTCGTTCCGGCGGGGCAGCGTGGTGCTCAACTACCTGGAGGCCAGGACGCCCGCCGCGGACCGCGCCAGGTACGAGAAGGTCCTCACCGGCCTGCGCTGACCGTCCGTCCAGCGCGGTGGTCGCGGCGGGCGATGGTTGGCAGTTCGGCGATTCTCGGCGGCAGGAGTCGTCCCGGGAACAGTGTCGAGCTGCCCCGTCTGTGCGACCACCGGCCCCGCGACTGGCCTGCACGGGCCGCCGCATCCGCCCGTTGGTGGTCGCGGTCCCAAGGGACCGGAAGCCGGCTGTGGCGCGCGGCACGGGGGGGATGGCGGCGGCGGCATGGCGGGGCGGCGCGCGGCATGGCGGGGCGGCGCGCGGCATGGCGGGGCGGCGCGCGGCATGGCGGGGCGGCGCGCGGCACG
>NZ_JBEYVB010000031.1:0-79315 GCF_040643815.1 Micromonospora sp. NPDC047074 | reverse complement strand
GTCGCGGCGGCCGACCAGGCCCGCGCGGAGCTGGCCGCGCTCACCGCCCGGCACGACACGCTGAGCGCGGACCTGGCCGCCGCACGCGAGGCCGCCACCACCGCCGCGGGCCGCGTCGACGACCTGACCGTACGGCTACGCGCCGCCGAGACCGACCGCGACGAGGCACAGCGGCGGATGACCCAGCTTGCCGACCAGGTCAGTCACCTCGCCGCCGCGCTGGCCCAGCTCGGCTCCCGCGACGCCGGGCCCCGACCGGCCTGAACCGGCCCGCCGCGCTCAGCCGGACAGTGGCTTGACCCATCTCGACCACTCGGCCTGCGGAGCGTATCCCAGTGCCCGCCAGGCCTGCCGGGCCGGGCCGTTGTCGTCGAGCACCATCGCGTCGACGCGGACGGCCCCGAGCCGCCGGCCCCGGTTCTCCGCCGCCTCCACCAGCAGCCGCCCGACCCCCTGCCCCCGTCGCTCGGGTGCCACCGCCAGCCGGTACAGGTGGCAGCGCCACCCGTCCCACCCGACGATGACGGTGCCCACCAGCACCGCACCGTCGAAGGCGAGCACGAGCGCCTCGGGGTCACGGGCGATGAGCTGTGCGACGGCCCGCGCCGTGTCGGCGGGGCGGTGCGCGTCCTCGGCCGCGCCGGCCCAGAAGGCGAGCACGGCCGGAATGTCGGCGACGTCCGCCCCACGCAAGATCATGTCAGCCACGACCAGAGACTACCCAGCCGGCCAGGCACGACCTGCCGGGCCGGCCCGCACCCGCCCGCCACCGCGTCCGGCGACGTGGGACTGCGGGACACCGGGACGGTGCGGGTGGCCGCGGCCGGTCATGATGCCAGGGTGGGCAAGACACACGAACACATCGCGGGCCGGCTACGCACCTTCATCGAGCAACAGCCGCTGTTCTTCACCGCCACCGCCCCGCTGTCGGGCGACGGCACCATCAACCTGTCCCCGAAAGGGCTCCGCGGCTCGTGGGCGGTCCTCGACGAGCAGACCGTGGCCTACCTGGACTTCGCGGGCAGCAACGCCGAAACCATCGCGCACCTGCGGGAGAACGGCCGGATCACCCTGATGTGGTGCGCGTTCCAGGGGCCGCCGAACATCGTGCGGGTGCACGGGCGCGGCGAGCCGGTGTTCCGCGACGACCCCCGCTGGGGCGACCTGATCGGCCACTTCCCGGACATCGACGCCAGCATCCACGGCCTGCGGGCGATCATCGTCGTACGCGCCGAACTGATCCGCGACACCTGCGGCTACGCGGTGCCGTTCATGTCCTACGACACCGACCGCGACCTGCACGGCAAACGGTTCGCCCGGGAGGACGACGCGTCGCTGAGCGACTACTTCGCCGGCAAGGACCACGTGGCCAGCAGCATCGACGGCCTGCCGGGCCTGCCGCTGCCCCTGCCACCGACCCCCACGGCCTGAGCCGGCCGGCGCGTCACCGGCCATCGCGACTCCCGCCGCGCCCGGCCGGTTACCATCGCCGGTGGCAGCGGAAACACTCCCACCCGTCCCACCCGGCCCGGGGCGACCCCGCCGGGCGGCTGGCACGGCCGGCTACCCTTGTCCGGGCCCGCCGGGGCGCGCGGGCGGGAATGGCCCGGCGGGAACGCACCGTTACACCGAGAAGACCAGCACCACGAACGAGGGGAAGTCGATCATGGGCGAGCGTATGTTGCGCGGCAGCCGTCTGGGCGCGGTCAGCTACGAGTCCGACCGCAACACGGAGCTCGCGCCGCGTCAGACCCGCGAGTACCTCTGCGCCAAGGGTCACCAGTTCGAGGTGCCGTTCGCCGTCGACGCCGAGGTCCCCACGACCTGGGAATGCAAGTTCGACGGCAGCGTCGCCCGGCTGGTCGACGGCAACGAGCCCGAGCAGAAGAAGGCCAAGCCGCCGCGCACGCACTGGGACATGCTGCTGGAGCGACGCTCCATCGCCGAACTGGAGGACATCCTCGCCGAGCGGCTGCAGGAGGTCCGCACCCGCCGCGGCCGCGCCTGAGGCCCGGACCGGACGCCACGGCGCCCCGGGAGCAATGCTCCCGGGGCGCCGTCGTATCCGCGCTACGAACTGATCAGTGCTGCCGGCCGGGTTCGACGATCTCACCCTCGATGGCCCGGCCCCCGTCGACCACGGTCGGCTCGGCGACCGTCGGCTCGGCGGTCGGCTGCGGGGCACCACGACGCACCCGCACCCGCCGCGGCCCGAACAGGTCACCGGCGACCATCGACGACACCCGCCGCTCCGCCGCCCGTTGCACCCCGTTGCGGGCCGACCGACGCACCGGCGGCACCAGCAGCAGCACCCCCAACACGCCCGTGACCAGGCCCGGCACCGCCAGCAGCAGCGCCCCGAGCAGCCCGACGAGACCATCGGTGACCTGCCGGCCCGGCGGCTGACCGGCCTCGGCGGACGCCCGGAAACCCCGCCACGCGCGCATCCCCTCCCGCCGCAGCAGCACCATCCCCAGCAGCGACACCACGAACACCGCCAGCAGCGCCAAGCCGAACCCGATCGCCCGCCCCACCACGACGAACACCACCAGCTCCAGCAGCACCGCCACCAGCAGGCCCAGCGGCACAAACCTCAGTCCTCGGCGCATCTCACCCCATTCGCCATCCGCGACGCCCACGGGCGGGCCGTCCACACGGACGCCGACGCCCCGTCCAGCATGACACGCCGCCGCTCAGGGCCACCGGACCTGACCGGTGGGCGTACCGTGCAGGCCACGCCGCAGCGCCAGCCGCCGATCCTGCACCGCCCACGCGGTGATCCGCCACAACGCCTCCGCCACGATCAACGGGCTCATCTTGCTGCTGCCCCGTTCCCGCTCCGCGAACGTGATCGGCACCTCGACGATCCGCACCCCCGCCCGGTGCGCCAGCCGCGACAACTCCACCTGGAACGAGTAGCCCTGCGAACAGACCGACCCCAGGTCGATCTCGTCGAGGGCGGCCAGCCGGTACACCCGGTAGCCGCCCGTCGCGTCGGCGACCGGCATCCCCAACGCCAGCCGCGCGTACAGGTTGCCGCACCGCGACAGCAGCAGCCGCCGCCACGGCCAGTTCACCAGCCGCGCCCCACTGGTCCACCGCGAACCGATCACCACATCCGCCTCACGGGCCGCCGACAGCAACGCCGGCAGGTCCTCCGGGGCGTGCGAACCGTCGGCGTCCATCTCCACCACGGCGTCGAAGCCCCGCTCCCGCGCCCACGCGAACCCCGCCAGGTACGCCGCGCCGAGCCCCTGCTTGCCCTCCCGGTGCAGCACATGCACCCGCGGATCGGCGCCGGCCAGCGCGTCGGCGACCGCACCGGTGCCGTCCGGACTGTTGTCGTCGGCCACCAACACGTCCACCGCCGGCGCGGCACGCCGCACCCGCGCCACGATCGGCGCCACGTTGTCGGCCTCGTTGTAGGTCGGAATCACCACGAGCACCCGACCCACGCCCGGATGACCGGTTTCCGGCCGGATGCCGGTCGTCTCGCCCACCGTCGTTTCCCCTCCGCCGGCGTACCGGCTGGTGTCACCCGGCGTGCTGCCGGCGGCGCAGCACCGCCGCACCGACCAGAACCCCCACGGCCAGGGCGGCCAGCGCCACCTCCGGCCACAGGCCCACCCGGGTGGCCAGCGTGCGCCCGTCGTCCAGCCGCAGCTGCCGCACCACGACCGCCCGGGTGTTGAACCCGGTGGCGTCGCTTACCCGCCCGTCCGGGGCGACGAACCCGGACACCCCGACCGTGGAGGCCATCAACGCCGGCCGGCCGTGCTCGACCGCCCGCAACCGCACCATGGCCAACTGCTGCCGCGCCTCGGCCACGTCGAAGGTGGCGTTGTTCGTCTGCACCACCAGCAACTGCGCCCCACCGGTGACGGTGTCCCGGACCACCTCGTCGTAGGCGACCTCGAAGCAGATCACGTCACCGAGCACCGCCGCCCCGGCCCGCAACACCCCCGGCTCGGTGCCGGGCACGAAGTCGGACCGCACCCGATCCACCTGCTTGCTGACCATCCGGGCCAGATCACGCATCGGCACGTACTCGGCGAACGGCACCGGATGCCGCTTCGTGTAGAGCTGCTCCAGGTCCGGGCCGGCACCGGGCCGCCAGAGAATCCCCGCGTTACGGACCTGCCCCTCACCCGGGCCACGCAGCACCGCACCGACCAGGATCGGCACACCGACCGCGTCGGCGGCCCGCGAGATGCTCGCCCCCGCGTCGGCGTCGCGCAGCGGGTCGATGTCACTGGAGTTCTCCGGCCACACCACCAGGTCCGGGCGGGCCCGCGTACCGGCCGCCACCTGCCCGGCCAACTCGACCGTGGCGTCGACGTGGTTGTTCAGCACCGCCTGCCGCTGGGCGTTGAAGTCCAACCCGAGCCGAGGCACGTTGCCCTGCACGATCGCCACCGTCACGGCCTCGCCGCGGCCCGCGGACGCCACCGGCACCAGCAGCCCCACCACGGGCACCGCGACCGCCGCCGCCGTCAACCCGGCCACCGGCACCCACCGCCGCGGCCCGTCCCACAGCCACCAGGCCGCCGCCGCCACCAGCCCACCCGTCAGCGCCACCGCGAACGTCACCAGCGGCGCACCACCCACCGCCGCCAACCGCAGCAGCGGCGAGTCACCCTGGCTGAACGCCAGCCGCCCCCACGGGAACCCACCGAACGGCGTCCGGTCCCGCAGCGCCTCCTGCCCCACCCACAGCACCGCCGTCACCGCCGGCCAACACCACCGCCACCTGTCGACCAGCGGCGAGACGAACGCGCCCGCCGCGCCCAGCAACGCCAGATAGCCGGCCTGCAACAACGACAGCAACACCCACGGCAGGTAACCGGTGTGCAGGTTCGTCCAACTCAACAACGGCGCGAACAACGCCACACCGGTCAGAAACCCCAACCCGGCGCCGGCCCGCATCCGGCGACCACGCGTCGCCGCAGCCAGCAGCGCCACACCCAGCGGCGCCAACGGCCACAGCCCGTACGGGGGAAACGCCACCAGCAACGCCAACCCACCAGCCACCGCCAACACCACCGCCACCGGCAGCGGCACCGGCCGCCCCGCCACGGCCGACGTCCCCGCCGGCCCGGCACCCGGCCCGCTGCTGTCCCCGGCCGGCGCCGGCACGCTCCCCACGATCACGGGCCGAAGGCTACCCGGCCACCCGCCTCCCGCCCCGTCCGGCGGTGACCTGACGTCCCGCCACGACACGTCCGGGCGGTTCCGCCCCCACCGGGCCCGCAGAACCGACCGCGGACACAAATCGGGGCGCGGCATACGCCGCGCCCCGATGCTCCCAGGCCCTTCCCGGCCGGTGGGGCGAGAATGAGCTGCGCCGACCTTCGGACCGACCCGACGTGGACTGGCTGCCCCCGCCTGGCCGTTGTCTACTGGCCGTGCACCCCACCCTGCCCGTACACCGGTAACCGCGGCCGGTTCGCGCCGCCCCGCCGACCCCCGCCCGCTGGACCTGGCCGCCGCGACGCACTGCTCACATGTCGCTCGGCCAGCGGACGAAGGGACGAAGCGAACAACAGCCGCTTCCCGTAGTAGGACTCAAAGACGGTACGGCGTGCACCCCCGCCCATGTCAACCCACCCCGGCCTGTCGTGTGCCGCACCACGGCGTGTCGCGTCGGCGAGTCTCAATCCGCCGCCAGGTGCCGGCGCAGCAACGCCCCCGCCACCTGCGGATGCTCGGCCGCCAACAGGCCACCCGCCGCCAGCACGTAGTCGACGTCCACCACCGGCCGGGCCGCCCGCGGCAACGCCCACCCACCCGCGTGATCGGCCAACACCACACCCAACACCCCGGCCGCGTCCACCGGCGCCGCATGCCGCAACACCCCACCGGAACCCACCAGCAGCCGCACGTCCCGCAGATCCCGACCCGCCCGCTCCCCGGTGGCCGCCCCCCGCGCGTGCCGCCGCAACGCCACCGTCGCCGCCAGCGCGGCGATCCGGGCGTCCACCGCCCGATCCGCCACCCCCACCGGCAGGAACCCCGGATCGCCGGCCCGCACCGCCGCACCCGCCGCCAGATCCGCACCCTCGGCGTCGCCCAACAGCCGCTCCTCGACGGCCGCCCGCACCACCCCCGGCGCGCTCCACCGCACACCCAGGTCCCCCTCGACCGTGCGGGCCCGCCACAGGGCACCCGCCACCTCCCGGCCCGGCCCGGTCGCCCGCTCGTCCGGCGTCAGCACCGAATACACGTCGGTGGTCGCGCCACCCACGTCGACCACCACCAGGTCGCCACCGAGCGCGTCGGCCAGCACCTCCACACCGGTGAGCACCGCGTCCGGGGTCGCCGCCCGCACCAGCCGCGCGAACCGCGACCCCCGCGACAGCCGCTTCCCGCCGATCACGTGCCGCAGGAACACCTGCCGGATCGCCGCCCGCGCCGCCGCCGGCGCCAACACCCCGATCCGCGGCAACACGTTGTCGGCCACCGTCACCGGCACCCCCGCCCCGGCCAGCACCGCCTGCAGGTCGTCACGGACGTCGACGTTGCCCGCCAGGACCACCGGCACCCGCCAACGCGCCCGCGCCAACCGCGTCGCGTTGTGCGTCAACGTCTCCGCGTCACCGCCGTCCGTGCCACCCACCAGCAGCACCACGTCCGGACGGGCCGCCCGCAACCCCGCCAACTCCGCCGCGCCCAGCCGACCCGCCGCCACGTGCACCACGTTCGCGCCCGCCGACAACCCCACCCGCCGACCCGCCTGCGCCGTCACCAGCCGCTCGTAGCCGACCACCGCCAGCCGCAACCCGCCGCCCGCCGACGAACACACATACCAGGGCGCCCCACCCACCGGCAGGCCCGCCGTGGCCGCCGCCACCGCCGCGTCCAGGCCGTGCAGCACATCCGTCCCGACCGTCGTCGGCGCCGACGCCGACGCCGACAACACGCCCGCGTCGAGGTCCACCACCGCCACCTTCGTGTACGTGGACCCGACATCGGCGCAGACGGCGTACCTCACGCCACCGGTGGCACAACCACCGTGCCGGTCGCGGTCACCGCCACGATCGGAGCCTGGAGGACCTCCGCCGCCGACCCACCCCGATCCGGACGGCCCCGACACACCACCCGCGCCTCGAAGTCGATCGTGCGGCTGCGGGTGCCCACCCGGGTCACCGTCGCCGTCACCTCCAACACATCCCCCGCCCGCATCGCAGCCCGGAACTGCACATCCGAATACGACGCGAACAACCCCTCATCACCGTCGGTACGGATACACACCTCCGTCGCCACATCCCCGAACAACCCCAACGCGTACGCCCCGTCCACCAGGTTGCCCGCGTAATGGGCGTGCGAATACGGCACATACCGCCGGTGCACGACGGTCAGCCCCACCCGGGAGTCACTCATGCCTTCGCCCTCTTCTCCGCCACCAACGCGTGCACCAGGAAACTCGCCACCTCACCCGGCGTCGTCCCCCGACCGAAGATCCGATCCACCCCCAGCTCGCCGGCCATCGACTCGTCGAACCGCGGCCCACCCACGATCAGCAGCGGCCGGCGCCCCGCCGGCATCGCCTCCCGGAACGCCGCCGACATCTCCCGCGTGTTGTGCAGATGCGCGTCGCGCTGCGTCACCACCTGCGACACCAGCACCGCGTCGGCCCGCTCCACCCGGGCCGCCTCCACCAACTCCGGCACGCTCACCTGCGCACCCAGGTTCGTGACCTTCAACTCCCGGTAGTACTCCAGGCCCTTCTCCCCCGCGATGCCCTTCACGTTCAGGATCGCGTCGATGCCGACGGTGTGCGCGTCCGTGCCGATACACGCCCCCACCACCGACAACTTGCGCCGCATCCGCCGCTTCACCACCGCGTTGACCTCCTTGGCCGACAACAGCGGAAAGTCGCGCTCCACCACCTGCACCGCCGACAGGTCCACCAGATGGTTCACCCGCCCGTACACCACGAAGAACGTGAAACCGTCACCCATCGGCTTCGCGTGCACCAGCATCGCCGGATCGATGCCCATCTTGTTGGCCAACTGCACCGCCGCACCCTCGGCCCGCTTGTCGTGCGGCACCGGCAACGTGAACGACACCTGCACCATCCCGTCGCCGGTGGTGTCCCCGTACGGCCGCACGACCCTCTTGCCGGCACCCGCGCCCGCCTCGACGGCACTCACGACCCCGCCACCCCCGCACCCACGGCCACCGGCGCCTCCAGGATCTCCGTCGCCGGATTGAAGTAGTCACCCTCGTGCGCCGCCACCCCCGACAGGCCCTTGCCCCGATCCGCCGGCCGCTTCATGATCCCGAACGTGCCCTCGGCGATCGCCGTCAACAACGACTGATCCCCGATCCGCTCCAACAACTCCACCGCCTCACCCAGCACCCGGTTCGCCCGCTGCTGGATGAACCCACCCGGCGCCGGCACGAAGTCCTCGTGCAACCCACCGGCCGCACCCAACACGTACCGCACGTTCTGCACCGCGATGTCCCGATCCGACAACCACGGCGTCACCACCGCCTCGGTCATCATCCCCACCAGCAGAATCCCCTGACCCGTCATCGTCCCCACCAGATTGAAGAACCCGTCCAGCAGATTCCCCCGGAACACGTCCCCCGTCATGTGCTTCGTCGGCGGCATCCACTTCAACGGCGCGTCCGGAAACAACTCCCGCGCCAACAACGCGTGCGCCAACTCCAACCGGAACGACTCCGGCACATCAGGATTGATCTCGAACGCGTGCCCCAACCCCAACTGCCAGTCCGCCAACCCCGCCTCATGCGCGAAGAACTCGTTCAGCAGCTGCGACACCGTCACCGTGTGCGCCTCGTCCACCGCGTCCGCAGTGGTCAGATAGTTGTCCTCACCCGTGTTGATGATGATCCCCGCCCGCGCGTGCACCTGCCGCGAGAACCGCTGGTCCACGAACGTCCGGATCGGATTGATGTCCCGGAACAAAATCCCGTACATCGAATCGTTCAACATCATGTCCAGCCGCTCCAGGCCGGCCAACGTCGCCATCTCCGGCATACACAGACCCGACGCGTAGTTCGTCAGCCGCACATACCGGCCCAACTCCCTCGACGACTGATCCAACGCCGCCCGCATCAACCGGAAGTTCTCCTGCGTCGCGTACGTGCCCGCGAACCCCTCCCGAGTCGCCCCCTCCGGCACGTAGTCCAGCAACGACTGCCCCGTCGAACGGATCACCGCAATGACATCCGCACCCGCCCGCGCCGCCGCCTGCGCCTGCGGAATGTCCTCGTAGATGTCCCCCGTCGCCACGATCAGATAGATCCACGGCCGCTGCCGCGGATCCCCGAACCGCCGCACCAGACGATCCCGCTCCGCCCGCCGCCGGTCGATCGACCGGATCCCCGCGCCGACCGCCCGCCGCGCCGCCTTCCGCGCCGCCGTGGCCGCCCTCCCGCCCGGCACCTCGAACCGCACCGACCCCGCCGCCGCCTTCTGCGCCAGCAACGTCACGTCGGCGATCTGCTCACGCGCCAGGGCATCGAACACCGGCACCGCCACCCCGTGCCCCAACCCCACGTCGGCGACCACCGCGTCCACCAACCGGTTCACCCACGGAATACCGTCCGGATCCGCGCCGGCCACCCCCGCCAGCCGCAACACCGCCCGCTCCACCGACACCGTGGTGTGGCTACGCGCCAGATCCACCACCGGCTGCCCCGCCCGACGCGCCAACTCCCGCGCCCGCGCCACCAGCCGCGCATCCAGATCAAGCTTGCTCACGAAGACCCTTCCTCGAAGATCACGTCACCACGCAGCACCGTGCGCCGACACACCGGCAGCGGCGTCGGATCCTCCGGACCCCGCGCCTCCGGATCCGCGGCCAACAACACCGGCAGCCCCCGCTCCACCCCCGCCGGCGTCGACCACACCGCGAACGTCGCCGGCGCCCCCAACGCCAACACACCCTCGCTGTCCAGGCGCACCGCCCGCCACCCACCACGGCTGTGCGCCGCGAACGCCGACCGCACACTCATCCGCTGCGTCGGACTGTGATGCCACACCGCCGCCCGCACCGAACCCCACGGATCCAGCGGCGTCACCGGCGAATCGGACCCGAACGCCAACGCCACCCCGACCCCGTGCATCGCCCCCATCGGGTTCGACTCCAACGACCGCGCCAACCCCAACCGCGACTCGTACATCCGACCCGCGCCACCCCACAACCGGTCGAACGCCGGCTGCATGCTCGCCACGATCCCGAACTCCACGAACCCCGCGATCAGCCGCTTGTTCATGATCTCCGCATGCTCGATCCGGTGCCGGGCCGCCCGCACCCGATCCGTGCCCAACCGCTCCGCCGCCCCCGCGAAACCCTCCAGCACCGTCGAGATCGCCGCGTCACCGATCGCGTGGAACCCGCCCTGCACACCGTGCGCCGCACAGTCCAACAGATGATCACGCACCTGCTCCGCACTGACGTAGCCGTGCCCACAGCCACCGTCACCGTCCAGGTACTCCCGCGACACATGCGCCGTACGCGACCCCAACGCCCCATCCGCGAACAGGTCACCGGCCGCCCCCACCGCACCCAACTCCCGGGCCCGCGCCGCACCCGACAGCTCACCCCAGTACCCGTACACCTCCGGCACACCGACCCCCGACAACCCCAACAAACCGGTCAGGTCGTCCTCGCCGGAGATCTCCGGACCCGCACACTCGTGCACCGCCGCGATCCCCAACGACGCCGCGTGCCCCAACGCCACCCGCTGCGCCGCCAACCGCTGCGCCCGCGACACCGACCCGAACGCCGCCGCCCGCACCACATGGTGCGCGTCGCGCCGCAACCACCCCGACGCGTCGTAGCCCGCCGCCGACACCACCTCCGGGCACGCCGCCAGCAACGCCCGCGACACCAACGCCGAATGGATCGACGCCTGCGACAGATACAGCCGCCGCCCACCCGCCGCCCGATCCAACGCCCCCGCGTCCGGCAACTCCGGCACCGGCCAACACGACTCGTCCCACCCGTGCCCCAACACCACCGCGTCCGACGGCAACCCCGCCACGAACGCCGCCACCGCGTCCAGCAACTCCCCCGCCGACCGCACCGTCGACAGATCCAGCCCCGACAACGCCAGCCCCGTGTCCGTCGCGTGCACGTGCGCGTCCACGAACGCCGGCGTCACCAACGCCCCGTCCAGATCCACCACCCGGTCGGCCGCCGGCGCGTCCGCGTCCGCCCCCAGCCACGAGATCCTGCCGTCACTGACCAACAGGGCCGTCGCACGCGGATCCGCCGGACAGTGCAGCGTCCCGCCGCGGTACAGAGTCGAGGGGTTCGTCATGACCATCAGTCTGCCGCCAGACGGGCCTCGAAAAGCGCCCGCACCCCCGACTCCGACCGCAACAACCCCAACGCGAACTCCGCGTGCCCCGGCACGAAACCGTTGCCCACCAGCATCGTCACATCCGCCGCCAGGCCCTCCGCCCCCAACGCCGCCGCCGCGAAACTCGTCGCCATCGAGAAGAACACCACCGTGCCACCATCCGCCGTCGCCAGCACCGCCCCGTGCTCACAACCCGGCACGTCCACGCAGACCACCGTCACGTCCGCCGGCGCCCCCAACGCCGCCGTCACCGCCGACGACAACGCCACCGGATCCCGCGCGTCGGCCAACGCCACCACGTCCGCCAGACCCACCGCCGCCAGCGCGTCCCGCTCCGCGACCACCGGCACCACCCCGACCGTACGGGCGGCACCCGCCCCCCGCGCCGCCGCCAGCGACAGTGACCCGCTCTTACCCGCGCCACCGATCACCGCCACCCGCACCGGCGCCGCGTCCCCCACCCGCTCCCGCTCCGCCACGTACCGCGCCACCACCCGCGCCGTCAGCGCCGGCGCACCGCACACGTCCAGCACCGCCAGCGACAACTGCGGGTCCAGATCCGCCGGCAGCACCGCCGCGATCGACCGGGCGAACAGGATCGCGTACCCGTCACACGGCACCTGCTCGCCACGCCCGTCCCAGCGGGCCAACCCGTCGAGGATCGTCAGCGGCGTCAACGTCAGCGACACCAGCGTCGCCACCCGATCCCCCACCCGCAGCCCCAGCGGGGAACGCCGCCCCGCCTCCTCCACCGTGCCGATCAACATGCCGCCCGACCCGGTCACCGGGTTCTGCATCTTCCCCCGGGTCGACACGATCTCCAGGACCTCGGCGCGCACCGCGTCCCCGTCGCCGCCGTGCTTCTCCCACAACTGGCGGAAGCTCGCCGCGTCCAGGTTCAACCGCTCCACCCGGATCCGCACCTCGTTCGCTGCGATCTCCGGACTCGCGTCCAGCCGCCACGCCGCCTGCGGCAGCACCCCCGCCGGTTCGACAACGCGGTGCAGACCCACCGGTGACGTCACGCCGACCTCCCCTGTCGCGCCGCTCGAAGCCCCGGCCAGGACTCGCGTAGCGGGAAAACTTCCGGCAGAATAATTTCTTCGCCGGATATTTTCCAGTAGCCTTCGGAATCGCTGATCAATCGCACCACGTCGAGGAGGGGCCGTGACCCAGACCCAACCGGTGGAGACCATCCCCGCGCCCCACCCCACGCCGGCCCCGGCCCCCACCGCCGGACAGCCCTACGAATACCGCCGCGCGCCCCTCGTCGAACCCGACTGGACCCGCTTCCCCGGCTGGCGCCACATCACCCGCGACCAGTGGGAGAACGCCCAGTGGCAGCGCGTCAACTGCGTCAAGAACATCAAGCAGCTCCGCACCGTCCTCGGCGACACGGTCGACGAGACCTTCTACGCGGACCTCGCCGCCGACCAGGACGCCCTGGCCACCATGTCCATGCTGGTGCCGCCCCAGATGCTCAACACCATGGTCCCGTTCGCCCCGATGAGCACCGAGGCGTTCCTCGCCGACCCGATCCGGCGCTACATGATCCCCGTCGCCTCCGACCGGCGCACCGACTGGCCCTCCCACCCGTACGCCAGCCGCGACTCGCTGCACGAACACGACATGTGGGTCGCCGAGGGCCTCACCCACCGCTACCCCACCAAGGTCCTCGCCGAGCTGCTCTCCACCTGCCCGCAGTACTGCGGGCACTGCACCCGGATGGACCTCGTCGGCAACTCCACCCCCGCCGTCGACAAGCTCAAGCTCGCCCTCAAGCCGGTCGACCGCTACGACGCCCACATCAGCTACCTCAAGGCCCACCCCGGCGTCCGCGACGTCGTGGTCTCCGGCGGCGACGTGGCCAACGTCCCGTGGCGCAACCTCGAGTCCTACCTCATGCGGCTGCTCGAGATCGAGACCATCCGCGACATCCGGCTCGCCACCAAGGCCCTCATGGGCCTACCCCAGCACTGGCTCCAGCCCGACGTCGTCGAGGGCCTCGAACGGGTGGCCCGCACCGCCGCCCGGCGTGGCGTCAACCTCGCCATCCACACCCACGTCAACCACGCCCAGTCGCTCACCCCGCTCGTCGCGAGGGCCGCGCAGACCGCCCTCGACGTCGGCGTACGCGACGTGCGCAACCAGGGCGTGCTCATGCGCGGGGTGAACGCCACCGCCCCCGACCTGCTCGACCTCTGCTTCGCCCTCCAGGGCGAGGCGGGCATCCTGCCGTACTACTTCTACATGTGCGACATGATCCCCAACGCCGAGCACTGGCGGGTCCCGGTCTGGCACGCCCAGCAGCTCCAGCACGACATCATGGGCTACCTGCCCGGTTACGCCACCCCACGCATCGTCTGCGACGTCCCCTTCGTCGGTAAGCGCTGGGTGCACATGCTCACCGAGTACGACCGCGAACGCGGCATCTCGTACTGGACGAAGAACTACCGCACCTCCATCGAGTCCGCGGACGCCGAGGCGCTCAACAAGCGCTACGCCTACTACGACCCGATCGACACGCTCCCCGCCCCCGGGCAGCAGTGGTGGATCGACCACCGCGACGACTGACCCACCCCGCGTACGCGCGCAAAGGGCGGCCCCGGACCACTTGGTCCGGGGCCGCCCTTTGCTCGTTCAGCGGGTCACTTCGTGAAGGCGTCCTTGACGTCGCGGCCGGCATCCTTGGCGTGCTCACCGGCCTGCCGGGCCTGCGCGTCACGCTGCTGCATGGCGCCCTCGCCCCGCATCCGCTCGTTGTCGGTCGCGTCGCCGATCCGCTCCTTGGCGGCGCCGGTCAGCTGCTCGACCTTGTTCTTGGCCTTGTCGGTGAAGCTCATTGGTCGCCTCCTCTGCTCCGCGCCGGGCCGGGTCTTCCAGGCCCTCGGTGATTACGTGCCCCGTCGGGGCTGCTGGAAACCTGTCGCTGCCCCCTGTGGTGCCCCGCACACCCGCTAAGGCATCCTAGGACACTAGGTGAACGACGGGAACGGGTGTCTGGTTGACTGGACGGATGGGCGAGATCCTGCTGATCCGGCACGGCGAGACCACCTGGAGCGCCAGCCGCCGGCACACCTCGTACACCGATCTCCCGCTGACCCCCGACGGAGAGCGGCAGGCCCGCGCGCTCGCCCGGTTCCTCGCCGGCCGGCGGTTCGCCGCGGTCCTGACCAGCCCGCGCGTCCGGGCGCGGCACACCGCGCAGCTCGCCGGCCTCACCGTCGACCGGACCGACGACGACCTCGCCGAGTGGAACTACGGCGCCTACGAGGGACGCACCGCGGCCGACATCCGCGACGACCATCCGACCTGGTCCGTCTGGGCCGACGGCTGCCCCGGCGGGGAGTCCCCCGGGCAGGTCGGCGAACGGCTCGACCGCGTGCTCGACCGGATCCGCCCACTGCTCGACCGGGGCACCGTCGCCCTCGTCGGGCACGCGCACAGCCTGCGCGTGCTCGGCGCACGCTGGATCGGCCTGCCGCCCTCGGCGGGCGGGCTGCTGCGGTTGGACACCGCCACGGTCAGCGTGCTCGGCCACGAGCACGGCCGGCAGGTCATCCTGCGCTGGAACCAGCCGGTTCCCCCGGCGGCCGGGAGCGCGTCCGAGCCGGGGGCTCGGCACTGATCTTCGGCGGCCGGGTCTCGTACGGCGTCGACAGCACCACCGTCGTACGGGTGGTCACGTTCGCCGCCGTACGGATCTCCTGGAGCAGCCGCTCCAGGTCGGCCGGGCTGGCCACCCGCACCAGCAGCAGGTAGAAGTCCTCCCCCGCCACCGAGTAGCACGAATCGATCTCCGGCAGGTGGGCCAGCCGCTCTGGGGCGTCGTCGGGCTGCGACGGGTCGAACGGCCGGATCGCCACGAACGCGGTCAACGGCAGGTCGAGGGCCTCGAAGGAGACCTTGGCGGCGTACCCCTTGATCACGCCGCGTTGCTCCAAGCGGCGCACCCGCTGGTGCACGGCGGACACCGACAGGCCCACCCTCTCCGCCAGATCCGTGTACGACAGCCGACCGTCAGCGGTCAGCGCGGCGATGATGGCGCGGTCGATCTCCTCCACGGCGTGCAACCTACCGGGAAAACCGCTTCCCGGCGACGACGCGACCCGCCGACGCGACGCGGCCCGCTCGCCGCGCCGGCAGATCGGCCGCCCGTCAGCCCTTCGCCAGTGCCCGGGAGATGACCAGCCGCTGGATCTGGTTGGTGCCCTCGACGATCTGGAGCACCTTGGCCTCGCGCATGTACCGCTCCACCGGGTGGTCGGCCACGTAGCCCGCCCCGCCGAGCACCTGCACCGCGTCGGTGGTCACCCGCATCGCCATGTCGGTGGCGAACAGCTTCGCCTTCGCCGCCTCGATCGAGTACGGCCGGCCGGCGTCGCGCAGCCGGGCCGCGGCCAGCGTCAACGCCCGGGCCGCGGAGATCTGGGTGGCCAGGTCGGCGAGCGTGAAGCCCAGCCCCTGGAAGTCGATGATGGCCCTGCCGAACTGCTGCCGCTCCCGGGCGTAGCCGACCGCGTAGTCCAGCGCCGCCTGGGCCAGCCCGACCGCGCAGGCGGCGATGCCGAGGCGCCCCGAGTCCAGGGCGGACATGGCGATCGCGAAGCCCGCCCCCTCCCCGCCGATCAACCGCTCGGCCGGCACCCGCGCCGAGTCGAAGGCGATCTGCGCCACCGGCGAGGAGCGCAGCCCCATCGTCCGCTCCGCCGCCTGTGGCACGATGCCGGTCGTGCTCCGGTCGGCCAGCAGGCAGGAGATGCCCTTCGGGCCGGGGCCACCGGTGCGGCAGAAGACGTTGTAGAAGTCCGCCACCCGGGCGTGGGTGATCCACGCCTTGGTGCCGTCGACCACGTAGGCGTCGCCGTCGCGCACGGCCCTCGTGCTCAACGCGGCGGCGTCCGACCCACCCTGCGGCTCCGAGAGGCAGTACGCCCCGAGCAGTTCCCCACCGAGCATGTCGGGCAGCAGCTTGCGCTGCGCGTCCGTGCCGAACTGGGCGAGCGGGTGGCAGGACAGGGTGTGCACGCTGACCGCCTCGGCGACCGCGAGCCAGCGGCTGGCCAGGATCTCCAGCACCTGCAGGTAGACCTCGTAGGGCTGGGCGGCGCCGCCGTACTCCTCGGCGTACGGCAGGCCGAGCAGGCCGGCCCGGCCGAGGGTGCGCAACACCTCGCGGGGGAACTCGGCGCGCTCCTCGAACCCGGCGGCCCGCGGCGCGAGCTCCCGGTCGGCGAGTTCGGTGGTGAGGTCGAGCAGGTCGTGAGCCTCGTCGGTGGGGAGGATCCGGTCGACAGTCATAGCGCGATGAGCTCCGTGGGGGTGGTGTTGAGCCGTTGCACGCCGTCCGTCGTGCAGACGACGATGTCCTCGATGCGGGCGCCGTGCCGGCCCGCGAGATAGATGCCCGGTTCGACGGAGAACGCCATCCCCGGCTCCAGCGGGCGGCTGTTGCCGGCCACCACGTAGGGCTCCTCGTGGCCGTCCAGTCCGATGCCGTGGCCGGTGCGGTGCAGGAAGGCCGCGCCGAAGCCGGCGGCGGCGATCGGCTCCCGGGCTGCGGCGTCGACGGCCTCGGCGGTCACCCCGGGGCGGACGGCGGCCACCGCGGCGCGCTGGGCGGCGTGCAGCACCGCGTAGTAGTCGACGAACTCGGCCGGGGCCGGGCCGCCGGCGACGTAGGTGCGGGTGCAGTCGGAGCGGTAGCCCGAGGGCATCGTGCCGCCGATGTCCACCACCACCGGCTCGCCGGCGCCGATCGGGCGGTCGGAGGTGCCGTGGTGCGGGCTGGCGCCGTTCGGGCCGGCCGCGACGATCACGAAGTCGACGGTGACGTGGCCGGCGGCCCGGATCGCGGCGGCGATGTCGGCGGCGACCTCCGCCTCCGTGCGCCCCGGCCGCAGCCACCGCCCCATCCGCTCGTGGACGGCGTCGATCGCGGCGCCCGCCTCGGCCAGCGCCGCGACCTCGGCCGGGGACTTGCGCACGCGCAGCTCGCGCAGCACCTCGGAGGCCAGCCGCTGGGTGGTGCCGGGCAGCGCCGCGCGCAGGGCGAGGACCTGCTCGGCCCACATCCGGTCGGCCAGCCCGACCGCCGCCACCGGTCCGCCGAGGGCGGCGACGAGCAGCGGGTACGGGTCGGTGCCGTCGGCGTGGTCGACGATCCGTACGCCGGTGGCCGGCGCGGGGGACGCCTCGGCGGCCGGCCGTTCCAGGGTGGGCACGATCAGCGTCGGCTCGCCCTGCGCGGGCAGCACCAGGCAGGTCAGCCGCTCGCCCTCGTGGGCGTCGTAGCCGGTCAGGTAGCGCAGGTCGGAGCCGGGGCTGAGCAGCAACGCGTCCAGGCCGGCGGCGGCGGTGGCGTGCTGGGCGTCGGCCAGCCGCCGGGGCGGATACAGCTCCTCAAGTCCCACCCGGTCAGCTTAACGGTCGTTCGGGGACGGACAGCGCCCGCCCGCCGCGCCGGGGAGCGGGACCCGCCCCTCCCCAAGATCGCGCAGTTTCCCGGAAACAGTGCCCTTTCTGGCGCCGGGAGGCCACTACTTCCGGGAAACTGCGCGATCTCGCACCCCCCATTCATCGAGCATCGTCGTTGACGTCACAGTTAACACTCTTTAGGATTTGGCTGCCTCGAGGATGTCCAGCCCCCGTCCCACCCGTACGCCCGCACCCGGCGCCCGCCGTCCCGGCCGCCGGGCGGGCGGCACGGCCGCCGTAACCCGCCCACGGGAAGGCCCCTGATGTCCTCACCGTCGCCCCGCCGCAGGCCGGCCCTCGCCGCCGGCCTGCTCGCCCTGGCCACCGTCGCCGCCACCCTCGCCCTGGCCCCCGCCCCCGCGGCGGCCGCCGTGCTGCCCAACGGCTTCCGCAGCGTCGGCTACCTGCCGTCCTGGACCGGCAACGTCAACGCCGTGCAGTACGGCAAGCTCACCCACATCAACTACGCGTTCGTGCTGCCCAACGGCGACGGCAGCCTGCGCCCGGTGGAGAACGCCGGCAAGCTCTCCCAGCTGGTGTCGCTCGGGCACGCCAACAACGTCAAGGTGTCGATCGCGATCGGCGGCTGGAACGACGGCGACGACTCCGCCTTCGAGGCGCTCGCCGCCAACGCCGGCAGCCGCACGACGTTCGTCAACAACGTCGTCGCCTTCGTCAACCAGTACAACCTGGACGGCGTCGACATGGACTGGGAGTACCCGGACCCGGGCGCCTCGGCCACCAACTACACGGCGCTGATGCAGCAGCTCAGCGGCGCCCTGCGCAGCCGGGGCAAGCTGCTCACCGCCGCCGTGGTCTCCGAGGGCTGGTACGCCGAGGGCGTCCAGCCGGCCGTGTTCGGCCACGTCGACTGGCTCAACATCATGGCGTACGACGGCGGCAGCCCGCACGCCAACTACGACTGGTCGATCAACGCCGTGAACTTCTGGAAGTCCCGGGGCCTGCCCGCCGGCAAGGCCGTGCTGGGCGTGCCGTTCTACAGCCGCCCCGGCTACCACACCTACGCCTCACTGGTCGCCATGGACCCGGCCAACGCCAACCGGGACTGCACCACGGTCAACGGCACCCAGCAGTGCTACAACGGCATCCCGACGGTCAAGCGCAAGACCCAGTGGGCCATGGCCAACGCCGGCGGCATGATGAACTGGGAACTCACCCAGGACACCACCGGCGCCACCTCCCTGGTCAGCGCCATCTACGACACGGCCACCGGTGGCACCACGCCGCCGCCGGGCGGGCGGACCGGCCCCATCACCGGGATCGGCGGCAAGTGCGTCGACGTCGCCGCCGCCGGCACCGCCAACGGCACCGCCGTGCAGTTGTACGCCTGCAACGGCACCAACGCCCAGAGCTGGACGGTGGGCACCGACGGCACGCTGCGCGCCCTCGGCAAGTGCGCCGACGTGACCAGCGCCTCCACCGCCAACGGGGCGAAGGTGCAACTGTGGGACTGCAACGGCACCGGCGCCCAGGTCTGGCAGGCCCAGGCCAACGGCACGCTGCGCAACCCGCAGTCCAACAGGTGTCTCGACGCCACCGGCAACAGCTCCGCCGACGGCACCCGGTTGCAGATCTGGGACTGCTTCGGCGGCGCCAACCAGGTCTGGCGACTCCCCGCCTGACCACCCTCGGGACCTCGACCGAGGCGCGCCGATCTTGCACTTTGTGCCCTCATAATGTTGCGAGTCGCACCTTATGTGCGGGCCGAAAGCGCAAGATCGGCGCGCGGACCGGGCGCCGCGACCAGTGCGGTCAGGGTTGGGGCGGTGCGGGCGGGAGGGCGGCGGCGAGGCGGCGGGCGCGGTGCGCGTGGGTCAGTACGTCGACGCTGTCGACGTACTGGTCGACGGCACCCAGGGGCGGACGGTCGCGCAGGAGCGGGTCGGTTACGGCGGCGCGCAGCGCGGCGGCGACCCTCCCCGCGTCCAGGACCAGGAACGGCCGCTCGTGGAAGGGCCGGCACCGGGCGCGTACCGGGGCCGCCAGGCCGGTGTCGTCGGTCCAGGCGGCGACCGCCTCCAGCGCGACCACCAGACCGGCCTCCCGGCTCGGCCAGTCCCCCGGGCCCACCGCGTCGGTGAGGGCCGCGACCAGGGGTGTCGCGCCCGGCAGCCGGGCGAACAGCGTGCCCAGCCACTTGTCGTACGGGGGCCAGCGGCGGTGCAGCAGCAGGCCGAGCCGCATCAGGTCCCGGGCCAGCCCGGCGGTGACCACCCGGCTACCGAGGTCGTCACCGGCCTCGGCGCAGCGACCGGGCAGGTGCTCCGCCTGGGCGACGCGCGTCCACGCGGCGGCGAGCACGTGCCGCCACACGTCGTCGGGATACCAGGCCAGGGCCGCCCGCGCCGTGGTCAGCGCGCCGTCGAGGCCGTCGTGGAAGACCGCGCCGCCGGTCACCTCTGCCAGCCGCTGCGTCGGCGTGGCCAGCCACTCCTCCGTACCGACGCCGCCGCCCGGGTCGAACCCGAGCCGGTCGTGCCACCAGCCGCCCAGTTCGTCGATCGTGACGCCGTGGCGGGTGCCCCGCGGATCGGCGACCCCCAGCCGGCCGTCGCCGGTGAACCGGGTCGGCCAGCCGAGGAACTCCGCCGGCAGGTCGGCGTCGAGCGCCGCACGCAGTTCCGGGATCCGCGCCACGTCGGCCGCGGCGACGAAGAGCTGCCCGCGCGGCCCCCAGTCGTGGTCGGTGGAGCGCGGGGTGTCCAGGCCGAGCAGTTCCGAGCCGCCGTCGAGCAGCCCGGCCGCGTACCGCAGCCCGGGGAGACGTCGGCGCAGGATCGGGGCGAGCACCTCGTCGTGGAACCGGCGGCCGAGGGTCAGGCCCGAAACGAACGTCACACCGGCCAGTGTGCGCCGGACGGAACGGATCCACACCCCGGTTCCGCCGCCGGCCGACGCGCCCGTCGATAGGCTGGACGGGGACGTGCCACCGACGGAGAGGGCCGAGGGCCATGCCACCGACCGACCCGGAACGCGCGGCGGCCCGGCGTCGCCGCCTGCTCTGGGCCGGGATCCTGGCGGTGGCGGGCCTGGTGCTGCTGGTCATCGGCCTGACCATCGCCGACGGCGCGACGGCCTGGATCGAGGTGGCGGCCGCGATCGTGCTGCTGCTCACCAGCTACGGCGTGCAGTACGTGGCCCGGCGCGAGACGTTCCGCGGCCACGACGAGCGTCCCTGACCGGCCGCGCCGTACCGCGGAACGTCGGTGCGGTGTGCCAGGCTGTCGGGCGTGGCACAGCGACCCCCGATCATGCTCATCGACGCGCCCAGCCTCTACTTCCGGGCCTACTTCGGCATCCCCGAATCCGCCGCCCGGGCCGCCGACGGCAGCCCGGTCAACGCGGTGCGCGGCTTCCTCGACATGCTGGCGACCCTCATCCGCACCCGGCGGCCCGACCGGATGGTCTGCGCCATGGACCACGACTGGCGGCCCGACTGGCGGGTGGCGTTGCTGCCGTCCTACAAGGCGCACCGGCTGGCCCCCGAGGGTGGCGAGGTCGTGCCCGACACGCTCACCCCGCAGGTGCCGCTGATCCTCGACGTCCTCGACGCCGTGGGGATCACCCACCTCGGCGCGGCCGGCTACGAGGCCGACGACGTGCTCGGCACCCTCTCGGTGACCCAGCCGGCGCCGGTCGAGGTGGTCTCCGGCGACCGGGACCTCTTCCAGCTCGTCGACGACACCCGCCCGGTCCGGCTGCTCTACGTCGGCCGGGGAGTGGCCAAGCTCGACGACTGCGACGACGCCGCGGTGCGCGCCCGCTACGGCGTGCCGGCAGACCGGTACGCCGACTTCGCCGCACTGCGGGGCGACCCCAGCGACGGGCTGCCCGGGGTGCCCGGCGTCGGCGAGAAGACGGCCGCCCGGCTGGTCGACCGGTACGGCGACATCGCGGGCATCCTGGCCGCCCTGGACGACCCGGCCTCCGGCTTCGCCCCCGGGCTGCGCACCAAGCTCGCCGCCGCGCGGGACTACCTGGCCGTCGCGCCGAAGGTGGTCAAGGTCGCCCTCGACGTGCCGCTGCCCGAGCTGGCCACCGAGCTGCCGACCGCGCCCGCCGACCCCGACCGGCTGCTGGAGCTGGCCGGCGAGTGGAACCTGGCCGGCTCGACGCGCCGCCTGGTCGACGCCCTCGCCCAGCGCTCCTGACCGCGCCCCGGGGGCCCGGCCCGCGATCGGGCCGGTGTCCCCCGGATGACGGTCAGCGCGGCGGGTTGTCCCGGCGGATCGGGTTGTCCCGGCGGGACGGGAACGGGGTGCCCGGCCGCGCGAGCGTGGAGCGGGCGCGCAGGCCCACCGGGTCCGGTGCCGGCACCGCCGGGGCGGGCTCCGGCACGTCCCGGCGGGCGTCGAAGTACGCCGCCGCTGCCCGGTCCTCCTCGGTGGGCGCGGCGAGGATCGCGTAGACCAGCCCGACCACCCCGAACACCACCGCGAGGATGATCGGCACCAGCAGGCTGCTGACCCCGGCACCGGACACCTCGCCCTGCCGCGAGTGCGTGTGCACCGACATGGCGCTCATGCCCGTGAAGTGCATGCCGTTCACCGCGACACCCATCAGCAGGGCCGAGCCGACGATCGCCAGCGGCCGGCGGACCGTCACCGCGAGCCAGAGGGCCACCGTGGCGGCGACCACCGCGATCACGATGGACAGCACGACGCGGACCCTGTCGTAGCCGATGCTGCCGTTGAGCCGCATGGCCGCCATGCCGGAGTAGTGCATCGCGGCGACCCCGGCGCCGGTGAACAGGCCCCCGGCGAGCAGCCGCACGGCGGAGAGCCGCCCGGTGCCGACGATGGCCAGGCCGATGCCGACCGCGATCACCGCGATCAGCGCGCTGGCCGCGGTGATCGGCACGTCGTACCGGATCCGGGTGCCCTCGACGGCGAAGCCGAGCATCGCCATGAAGTGCATGGTCCAGATGGCGGTGCCGCCGATGGCCCAGGCCGACAGGCACCCCCACCAGGCGCGCTGGCCCGCGCTGCCGGCGGTGCGGATCCGGCCGGCGCAGATCAGGCCCAGGGCCGAGCCCAGGACCGACAGCGCGTAGCTGAGCGCAGGGGTGATCCACCCGTACTCAAAGTGATTGATCTCCGCCACGGCGGCCTTCCCTCAGATCGGTTACCGGCGCGCGGTTGTTTGCGCCGCAGCAATGATCAGGGATGCCTTCAACAGGCACGACGGCACCCCCCGGACAATTCGGGGGGTGCCGTCGCGATGACTCAACGATGCGTCGATTTCGATATGCGGTTACCTACGGTAACGATCAGGCAGTGGCGTGATAGGCGAGCACGCCGCGGTTCACCCCGGCGATCGCCTGCCGGGCGGTCGCCCTGAGCTCCGTCGAGGCACCTCCGGAGTCGGCGAGCTGACCGAGCAGGTCGACCACCTGCCGCGCCCACCGGACGAAGTCCCCGGCCGGCATCTCGCCGTCGATCTCGTGGCCGCTCGCGAGGACCTTCGCCAGCGCCTCGCCCCGGGCCCACCGGTAGATCGGCCAGGCGAAGCCGAAGTCGGGCTCGCGGGTGACCGCGAGGCCACGGGCCGCCTCGTCGGCCTCGATCTCGCTCCACAGCTTGAGCGTCTCGTCGACCGCCTCGGCCACGGCACCACGCGGCAGCGACGCCCGCTCGTCGACGTCCCGACGGGCCTCGAAGACGACCACGGAGACCGCGGCCGCCAACTCGGCCGGGGAGAGCCCGTCCCACACCCCGCGCCGCAGGCACTCGGCGACCAGCAGGTCCGCCTCGGTCCAGATCCGGCCGAGCATCCGGCCGGCGTCGGTCACCGCGCCGTCCGGCGTGAGGTAGCCCCGGGCGGTGAGCAGCGCCACGATCCGGTCGAACGTCCGGGCCAGCGAGCCCGTCCGCCCGGCCACCCGCTGCCGCAGCTCCTCGGTGTCCTTCTCCAGGCGGCGGCGCCGCTCCGCCCAGCGGGCGTGCTCCTCGCGGTCGGGGCAGGCGTGGCAGGGGTGCCGGCGCAGCTCGGTGCGCAGCTGGCTGAGCCGGTGGTCCTCACCGGCCGCCTGCCGGGAGCGGCCGCCCCGGCGCCCGCCGTGCCGGTCCAGCCCCGTGCCGCTGACCTCGGCGGCCAGGTCACGGCGGGCCGCCGGCGAGCGGTGGTTGAAGTGCTTCGGCACCCGGATGCGCGCCAGCACCTCCGCCGGAGTGGTGAAGTCGCCGGGGCTGATCCGACCCGCCCAGCGGTCCTGGGTGAGCACCAGCGGCCGGGGCTCGCCGAAACCACCGGTGGCCGGGTCGAGCACGACGGCCAGGCCCGCCCGCCGGCCCGACGGCACCCGGATCACGTCGCCGACCCGCAGCCGCTCCAGCGAGGCCACCGCGGCGGCCTTGCGCTGGGTCTGCCCCTGCCGGGCGATCGCCCGCTCCCGGTCGGCGATCGCCACCCGCAGCGCGAAGTACTCGTCGAAGTCGCCGTGGTGGCAGGCCGCCTCCGCGCCGTACGCCTCGATGGTCTCGGTGTTGCGCTGCACCTGGCGGGCCAGGCCGACCACCGACCGGTCGGCCTGGAACTGCGCGAACGAGGACTCCAGCAGCGCCCTGGCCGGCTCGGCACCGACGGTGCCGACCAGGTTGACCGCCATGTTGTACGACGGCCGGAAGCTGGACCGCAGCGGGTAGGTGCGGGTGGAGGCGAGACCGGCCACGTGCCGGGGATCGGTCTCCGGGGACCAGACGACGACCGCGTGCCCCTCGACGTCGATGCCACGCCGCCCGGCGCGGCCGGTGAGCTGGGTGTACTCCCCCGGCGTCAGGTCGACGTGCGCCTCGCCGTTGTACTTCACCAGGCGCTCCAGCACGACGCAGCGGGCCGGCATGTTGATGCCCAGGGCCAGCGTCTCGGTGGCGAAGACCGCCTTGACCAGGCCCCGGACGAAGAGCTCCTCGACGACCTCCTTGAACACCGGCAACATGCCGGCGTGGTGGGCGGCCAGGCCGCGCTCGAGGCCGTCGAGCCACTCCCAGTAGCCGAGGACGGTCAGGTCCTCGCCGGGGATGGCGGTGACCCGCGACTCGACGACCCGGCGGATCTCCGCCCGCTCCTCCGGGGAGGTGAGCCGCAGTCCCGCGGCGAGGCACTGCTGCACGGCGGCGGCGCAGCCGGCGCGGCTGAAGATGAACAGGATCGCCGGCAGCAGCCCCTCCCGGTCGAGGCGGTCGACGATGTCGGGACGCATCGGGCCGCGCCACCGGGGCCCGCGCCGCCCGGCGCCGGGGCCGGCGCTGCGCCCCTCGCCGAGCTCGAGTCGGCGCATCGTGTCGCGGGTGTAGCGCAGCAGCTCGGGGTGTACGTCGTGCTTGCGGGCGGCGTCGGCGTCGTGGAACAGGTCGAACATCCGCTTGCCGACCAGCATGTGCTGCCACAGCGGCACGGGGCGGTGCTCGCTGACCACCACGGCGGTCTCGCCGCGCACGGTGACCAGCCAGTCGGCGAACTCCTCCGCGTTGGACACGGTGGCCGACAGCGAGACCAGGGTCACCGAGGCGGGCAGGTGGATGATCACCTCTTCCCACACCCCGCCACGGAACCGGTCGGCAAGGTAGTGCACCTCGTCCATCACCACGTACGCCAGGCCCTCCAGGGTGGCCGAGCCGGCGTAGAGCATGTTGCGCAGCACCTCGGTGGTCATCACCACCACGGGGGCGTCGCCGTTGATGGCGTTGTCGCCGGTGAGCAGCCCGACCTGCGCGGCGCCGTAGCGCTCGACCAGGTCGTGGTACTTCTGGTTGGACAGGGCCTTGATCGGGGTGGTGTAGAAGCACTTGCGCCGCGGGGGCGGGGTGGCCACGCCGCCGGCCGTCGGTGTCGCCGCGGCGTCACCGGTCGCCTCGCGTGCCGGCGCCCCGCGCAGCGCCAGGTGCACGGCGAACTCGCCGACCACGGTCTTGCCGGCCCCGGTCGGGGCGCACACCAGGACACCGCTGCCCCGTTCCAGCGCCTGGCACGCCTCCCGCTGGAAGTCGTCGAGATCGAACCCCAGGTCAAGGGCGAACTCGTCCAGCGCCGGGAACTGTGAGGCCTGCGCGGCCCGGCGGCGCGCCGCGGCGTACCGCTCGGCGGGGCTCGACATGCCTCCAAGATTAATGCGTGCCCCCGACGACCACCGGACAAGGCCAACCGACAACAGGTTCCGGGGCGGTCGGTAGGGTGCACGACGTGCCGGATCATGCCGAACCGCCCCACGCCGCGCACGGCGCCGTGCGCCCCGGTCCGTCCCGCCGCCCCGTGGAGGCGGTCCTGCTCGACTTCCACGGCACTCTGGCCCAGGTCGAGGAGCCCCACGAGTGGGTGCTCGCCGCCGCCGCCTCCTGCGGGGTGACCCTGGAGCGGATGCGGGCCACCGCGCTGGCCGACCGGCTGCTGACCGCCGGCCGCGCGGGTGGCCCGCGGCCCACCCGGGTGCCGCCCCGGCTGGCCGAGCTGTGGGCGGACCGGGACCTCTACCCGTACGCCCACCGGGGCGCCTACACAGGGCTCGCCGAGACCGTCGACGCCGGCATCGAGGGCTTCGCCGAGGCGCTCTACGAGCGGGTGCTGGTGCCCGAGGGTTGGGTGCCGTACCCGGACACCGCGCCGACGCTGGCCGCCCTGCGGGAGGCGGGCGTGCGGGTGGCCGTGGTCAGCAACATCGGCTTCGACATCCGGCCGATGTTCGAGGCGTGGGGGTTGGCCGGCCTGATCGACGCGTTCGTCCTGTCGTACGAGGTGGGGCGCTGCAAGCCCGACCAGGGGATCTTCCTGCGCGCCTGCGGGATGCTCGGCGTGGATCCGGAGCGGACCCTGATGGTGGGCGACACCGTGGCCGACGCGGGGGCCGTGTCGGCCGGGTGCGCGGTGCTGGTGCTGCCGGCGGCCGAGGCGGGGCGGCCGAACGGCCTGGGTGCCGTGCTGGACCTGGCCGGGGTCGAGAAGCAGCGCTAGCGGCATGTCGACAGCACCGTTAACAGGCGGCGCTAACGCGAGGGCGTTATCGTCGCTGCCATGATCACTGAGACGTCGCCCCGGGACCGGATCGTCCGGGCCGCCGCCGCCCTGCTCGCCGAGGGTGGCCGGGAGGCGGTCTCCACCCGCGCGGTCAGCCGTGCCGCCGGCGTGCAGGCGCCGACGATCTACCGGCAGTTCGGCGACATGCGCGGCCTGCTGGACGCCGCGGCCAGCTACGGGTTCGCCGCGTACCTGCACGCCGAGGCGGCCCGGGACCTCGCCGGCGACCCCGTCGACGACCTGCGCCGGGGCTGGGACATGCACGTGGACTTCGGCGTGGCCAACCCGGCCTTCCACACCCTCATGTACGGCGATCCGCGCCCCGGCGAGACCCCCACCGCGGCCCGGGTCGCCGCCGACATCCTGCGCCAACTCGTGCGGCGGGTCGCCGAGGCGGGCCGGCTGCGCACGGGCGTCGACGAGGCGACCGAGATGCTGCACGCCGCCGGCTGCGGCGTGACCCTCGCCCTGATCCGCACACCGGCCCGCGACCGCGATCCCGCCCTGTCGGCCCGGACCCGGGAGGCGGTGCTCGCCGCCCTGGTCACCGACTCCGCCGCGGCCCGGGCGACCTCCCGGGCCGACCGCCCGGTCCGGCACGCGGTGGCGCTGCGGGCCGCCCTCGACACCGTGGCCGCCGACCTCACCGCCGCCGAACGCGCCCTGCTCGCCGAGTGGCTCGACCGCATCGTCCGCGACGGGCGCTGACCCGCCGCACGGCCTCCGGCCAACGCCGCGCCCGCGCAGCCCGTGCCGCGGCGACACCCTGCCGGCGGAAGGTCAGCGCAGCAGGCGCAGGGCGGCGGGCACCGCGGTGACGGTCAGCGGGAGGTCCAGGGCGCGCTCGCCGTCGGCGTACGTGGTGATGCCCTCGGCGTCGAGTTCCACCGTGCGGACCCGGTAGCTGCGCACGAGCGGGTGGGTCACGTGGCTGCCCCGGTAGATGCGCGGCTTGACCCGCATCAGGGTGCGCCGGTCGAACCGGCCGCCCACCACCACGTCGAGCAGGCCGTCGGTCGGGTCGGCGTCCGGACAGACCCGCATGCCGCCGCCGTAGCTGGCGCAGTTGCCGACCGCGACCAGCACGGCGTCCACCTCCTGCACCTCCCCGTCGAGCCGGAGCCGGTAGCGGCGCGGACGCAGCCGGGCCAACTCCACCAGGATCGCCAGGTCGTAGCGGCGTGGACCGCGCGGCCAGCGCATCCGGTTGGCGCGCTCGTTGACGATCGCGTCGAAGCCGGCCGCGAGCACCGCCGCGTACCAGCGGCTCGTGCCGTCGCCGGCTGTCATCCGCGCCAGGTCCACCGGGTGGGTGCGGCCGTCGCGCAGGGCCGCCGCGATGACGTCGGCGGCGGCGAGCGGGTCGGCCGGGAACCCGGTGTCGGCGGCGAAGTCGTTGCCGGTGCCGGCCGGCACCGGGCCGAACGGGACCGCCGTCCCCGCGACCGCCTGCACGGCGCGGTGCACGGTCCCGTCGCCGCCGACCGCGACCAGGGCCGAGACGCCGTCGCGCACCGCCGCGCGGCAGGCCGCCTCGGCCTCGTCGCCGGTGTGCGCGCGCAGCGGGCGTACCGGCCGGCCGGCGGCCTCGATCCGGTGCAGGACCTGCGGCAGCAGCGCCCGGTGCCGCCCCCGGCCCGAGGTCGGGTTGGCCAGCACGGCGACGGGCCCGTCGGGGGCCACGGAGGGGTGATCGTCTGCGGTCACGGCGAGCACCGTACCGCCCCCGGCCGGGTGGGGGCACCGCCCACCGTGCGGTCGGCGACCCGTCGGCAACGCGCCGCGCACCTCGGACGCAACTGACATTTGTCACGGCCCGCCGTGCGGCACGCATTCGTCGTCATGACTGAACGCACTGGAACCGCCATGGCCCGAACGGACAAACTCATATCCGTCAGCAGGACGCAAGCATCGACCGAACAGCGGAGGGAGTGGTCACGGTGGACGAGCGCTACGACAGCTACTGCGCCGCCGACCGGATGTTCTACGACTCGCTCGGCAGCGCGGTCGACCAGCCCACCTTCGCGGCGGCGCAGCGGCCCGTCCCCGACGGCTGGCGTTCCGAGCCGCTCGACGACTGGCTGATCTACGCCCCCGAGGGCGGCACGCTGCCCCAGCAGGGCTGGAAGATCCACGTGTCGGCGACGCTGGCCAACGCGGAGCGGGTGCTGGACACCGTCTGGGACTACTGCGTCCCGCGTGCACTGTCCTTCAAGTTCCTCCGCGGCCCGCGCACCCTGCTGCTGCGCAACTCCAAGTACGCCGCCCGGGCCGCCAGCGGCAAGTTCGTCACCGTCTACCCCCGCGACGACGCGGAACTGGAGCTGGTCTGCAAGGAGCTCGACGAGCTGCTCGCCGGCGAGCCCGGCCCGTACATCCTCAGCGACCTGCGCCACGGCGCCGGGCCGGTGCACGTACGCTACGGCGGCTTCGCCGCGCGCTACTGCCACTCCCCCGACGGCCAGGTGGTCCCGGCCATCGAGGACGACACCGGCACGCTGGTGCCCGACCGCCGCGATCCCGTGTTCCACGTGCCGTCCTGGGTGACGCTGCCCGACTTCCTCGGCCCGCACCTGGCCGCCCGCAACGCCACCAGCACCGACGAGGTGCCGTACCGGATCGAGAAGGTCATCCACTTCTCCAACGGCGGCGGCCTCTACGTCGGCCGGGACGTGCGGACCGACACGAGGGTGGTGCTGAAGGAGGCCCGTCCGCACGCCGGCCTCGACGCCGACGGCACCGACGCGGTCGCCCGCCTGGCCCGGGAGGCCGACGCGCTGCGCCGGCTCGCCGACCTGCCGCAGGTGCCCCGGGTGCACGACGAGTTCACCCTCGGCGAGCACCGGTTCCTCGCGCTGGAGTTCATCGAGGGCCGCGCGCTGAACAAGGTCCTCGTCGACCGGTACCCGCTGATCGACGCCGACGCCACGGACGCCGACCGCGCCGACTACACCCGCTGGGCGCTGGACGTGCACCGGCAGGTCGAGCAGGTCGTCACGGCGATCCACGAACGCGGCCTGGTCTACGGCGACCTGCACCTGTTCAACGTCATGGTCCGCCCCGACGACCGGATCACGCTTGTCGACTTCGAGGTCGCCGCCCCGATCGACGGGCACCGCCGGCCGGGCCTGCGCAACCAGGGCTTCGCCGCACCCCGGGACCGCTCCGGTCCCGCCGTCGACCGGTACGCCCTGGCCTGCCTGCGGCTGGCGCTGTTCCTGCCGCTGACCCAGCTCGTCCGGCTCGGCCCGGACAAGGCCGCGCACCTCGCCGACGTGATCGCCGAACACTTCCCGGTTCCGAGGGAACTCCTCGACGACGCCGTACGGGAGATCACCGGCACCGGTCCGGCGGACGCCGGGCCGGCCCCCGACCTCACCGTCGACGTCGGACCGGAGCACCGCGACCGGCTCGCCCGGGCGATCCTCGCCAGCGCGACACCCGAGCGCGACGACCGGCTCTTCCCCGGCGACATCGAACAGTTCCGCAGCGGCGGGCTCAACCTCGCCCACGGCGCGGCCGGCGTCCTGTACGCCCTGCACGTCAGCGGCGCGGGCCAATGGCCGGAACACGAGCGGTGGCTGGTCCGCCACGCCACGGCACCCGCCTCCGGCACCCGGTGCGGCTTCTACGACGGCCTGCACGGCGTCGCGTACGCCCTGGAGGCGCTCGGCCGCCGGCAGGACGCCCTCGACGTGCTCGACATCTGCCTGCGCCAGCCGCTGGACGGCCTGGACCACAGCCTCTCGGGCGGCCTCTCCGGCATCGCGCTCAACCTGGCCGAACTGGCCGGACGCACCGGCGAGACGGCCCTGCGCGACGCGGCCTGGCGGGTCGCCGAGCGGGTGGTCGACCAGCTCGCCGACGACCCGGGGCCGGACGTCAGCGGGGGGCGCAACCCGTACGCCGGGCTGCTGCGCGGCCGGACCGGGCCGGCGCTGCTGCTGGTGCGGCTGCACGAGCTGACCGGCGAGCAGGCGCTGCTGGAGCACGCCGCGACGGCCCTGCGGCAGGACCTGCGCCGCTGCGTGGTGCGCCCCGACGGCGCGCTGGAGGTCAACGAGGGCTGGCGCACCATGCCCTACCTCGGCCAGGGCAGCGTCGGCATCGGGCTGGTGCTCGATGCGTACCTGCGGCACCGCGCCGACGAACGGTTCGCCGAGGCCAGCGCCGGCGTACGCCGCGCCGCCCGGTCACCGTTCTACGCGCAGTCCGGCCTCTTCGCCGGGCGCGCCGGCATCGTGGCCTACCTGGCGGCGTACCCCGACGATCCGCAGCGGTGCCGCGAACGCGACGCCCAGGTGGCCCGGCTGGCCTGGCACGCCCTGCCCCACGCCGACGGGACGGCCTTCCCCGGCGAGCAGTTGCTGCGGCTGTCCATGGACCTCGGCACCGGCACCGCCGGCGTGCTGCTGGCGCTGGCCGCCGCGCGGCCCGACGCCCCGGTGAGCCTGCCGTTCCTCGCGCCCCTGGCGGGCGCCCCCGACCCCCTCGCCGACGCGAGGGCGACCGACCCGACCGACCAGCACGGAAGGAGGTGACACGACATGGCGCTTCTGGACCTCCAGGGCCTCGAGATGGCCCCCGCCGACCGCACCGGCGGCGGCAGCCGGGCGAGCCTGCTGCTCTGCGGCGACAGCTCGCTGTCCATCACGACCTGCAACTGATCATGTCACCACGCGAGGCCCTGGGCGGGTAGACGTATCCGCCCAGGGCCGCACGTCTTACGCGGGAGAAACCATGGGCGCGCCGACCGGCTCCGACCGCCTGCTGCGGCGGGTGGTCCGCGACGGCGGCGGGTGGACGGTCCTGCTCGGCGCGGTCGCGCTCACCGGTGCGGCCGCCGAGCTCGCCCTGCCCGCCGCGCTCGGGCTCGCGGTCGACGCCGCCGTCGGCGGCGACGGCTCCCTCCGCTGGCCGGCCGCCGCCTGCGGCCTGGTCGCCGTCCTCATGGTCACCGACGTCCTCGCCGACGTGGCCAGCGGGTACGGGGCGGCCCGGGCCACCGCGCGGCTGCGCCGCCGCCTGTTGCGGCACCTGTTCGCCTGCGACGTGCGCACCGTCCGCCGCTATCCGGTGGGCGACCTGGTCGGCCGGCTCGCCGGGCAGGCCGCCGACGCCGGGCAGGCCGGCACGGCCGTGGTGCTGGGCGTCGTCGCGCTGCTCCCCCCGGTCGGCAGCGTCGTGGCGCTCACCCTGCTCGAACCGCTGCTCGGCGTCACCCTCCTCGGCGGGCTGGCCCTGCTCGCGGTGCTCATGCGCACCTTCGTCACCGACGCCTCCGCCGCCGTCGCCGGCTACCAGCGGGTGCTGGGGGTCCTCGCGGGCCGGCTGCTGGAGGCTCTCGGCGGCGCCCGCACCATCGCCGCCGCCGCGACCGTCGAGCGGGAACGCGACCGGGTGCTGGCGGCCCTGCCGGAACTGCGCGGGTACGGCCAGCTCGGCTGGCGCCTGCTGGCCAGGGCGAGCGCCCGCACCGCCGCCGTGGGGCCGCTGCTCCAGGTGGCCGTCGTGGCCGTCGGCGGGTACGCGCTGACCGCCGGCTGGCTCTCCCCCGGCCAACTCGTCGCCGCCGTGCAGTACGCGGCCCTCGGCGCCGGCCTGGGCGCGGTGCTGGCCACGCTGAACCGCCTCGTCCGCAGCCGCGCGGCGGCCGGCCGCATCGCCGAGCCGCTGGCCCACCCGGTACGCCCCGACGGCACCGAACCGCTGCCGCCCGGCCGGGGCGAACTGCGGCTGCGCGGGGTCGGCGTCCGCGCCGAGGACGGGCGGCCGGTCCTCGACGGGATCGACCTGACCGTCCCGGCGGGCGCCATGGTGGCCGTCGTCGGGCGCTCGGGCGCCGGCAAGTCGACCCTCGCCGCCGTGGCGGGCCGGCTGCACGACCCGGACGTCGGCGAGGTGCTGCTGGACGGGGTGCCGCTGCGCCGGTTGAGCCCGCCCGCGCTGCGCCGGGCCGTCGGCCACGCCTTCGACCGGCCCGTCCTGGTGGGTGAGACCGTGCACGACGCGGTCGGGCTCGGGCTGCCCGCCGGCTCGGCGCCTCCGCCCGACGGCGCCGCCCCGGCCACTGCGGCGGTGCTGACCGCGGCACGGGCGGCCCAGGTCGCCGACGTCGTCGCCCGGCTGCCCGAGGGCTTCCGCACCCGGCTGGTGGACGCGCCGTTCTCCGGTGGTGAGGCGCAGCGCCTCGGGCTGGCCCGCGCGTTCCCCGCCGAGCGGCTGCTCGTCCTCGACGACGCCACGTCCAGCCTGGACACCGCCACCGAACACCGGATCGCCCGGGCGGTGGCGGCCGGCGCCCGCGGGCGTACCCGGCTCGTGGTCACCCACCGCGCGACGACGGCGGCGGCGGCCGACCTGGTGGCGTGGCTCGACGGCGGGCGGTTGCGGGCCGTGGCGCCGCACCGGCGGCTCTGGGCCGACCCGGCCTACCGGGCGGTCTTCGCACCGGACGGGGCCACCCGATGAGCGGCCCCGGCGTGCGCCGCACCACCTGGGCGGCACTGCGTGCCCGCCGCCGGGCGCTGGGCCGGCTGGCCGCCTGGTCGGCGGTCGAGGCCCTGCCGGCGCTGCTCGGCGGGGTGCTCGTGGCCCGGGCCGTCGACCGGGGCTTCCTGGCCGGTCAGTTCGCCACCGGCCTGGCCTGGCTGGGTGGGCTCGCCCTGGCCGTGCTGGTCGGCGCGGCGGCGACGGGGCAGGTGTACCGCAGCCTCGGCGCGGTGGTGGAGCCGTTCCGCGACGAGCTGGCGACCCGGGTGGTGCACGGGGCACTGCGCGAGGCGACCCGGGCCGGCGGCCGGGCGGACAGCGCCGCCGTGGCCCGGCTGACCCACCAGGTGGAGGTGGTCCGGGACACCTTCGGCGGGCTGCTGCTGGTGGTGCGCGGATTCCTGTTCGCCGCCGGCGCCGCGCTGCTCGGCCTGCTCGCCCTGGCGCCGCTGCTGGCGGGCGCGGTGGCCGCCCCGCTGGCGGTGGGGCTCGCCGTGTTCGGGGCGTCGCTGCCGGCCATGGTGACGCACCAGCGGGCCCAGGTGACCGCCGGCGAACGGCTCGGCCGCTCGGCGGCGTCCGCGCTGGCCGGGCACCGCGACGTCGTCGCCTGCGGCGCGCGCGAGCGCGTGGTCTCCGCCGTGGACGGGCGGGTCGCCGCGCAGGCCGACGCCGAGCGGACACTGGCCCGGATGGCGGCGCTGCGCAGCCTCAGCATCGGGGTGGGCAGCTGGCTGCCGGTGGCGGTGCTGCTGCTGGCCGCGCCGTGGCTGGTGCGGCAGGGGCTGAGCGCCGGGGCGGTGCTGGGCGCGCTGGTCTACGTGACCACCGGGCTGCAACCCGCGCTGCACGCGGTCGTACAGGGCGTCGGCGGCGGGGGCCTGCGCTACGCCGTCACGCTGGGCCGGATCCTGCGCACGAGCCCACCCGACGACCCGCCGCCCGCCGCGGCGACCGCCGCCGACCCGGGGGGCCCGCCACCGGCCGGTACCCGCGCGGCGCCGCGTACCGCCGCTCCCGCCGGCGGGTGGGCGGTGGAGCTGCGCGGGCTGACCTTCCGGTACGGCCCGCAGGCCCGGCCCGTCCTGGCGGACCTCACCCTGACGGTGGCGGCCGGCGAGCACCTGGCCGTGGTGGGACCGAGCGGGGCCGGGAAGTCCACCCTGGCCGCGCTGGTCGCCGGGCTGGTGACACCGGACTCGGGCTCGGCCCACCTGGCCGGCGTGCCGGTCGCCGGCACCCCGCCGGACGCGCTGGCCCGGCTGCGGGTGCTGGTGCCGCAGGAGGCGTACGTACGCTCAGGTTCCCTGGGTGACAACCTCCGCTACCTGCGCCCCGACGCCGACGACGCGACCGTCCTCGCCGCCGTGCACGCCCTCGGGGCCGGCGCCCTGGTGAACCGCCTCGGGGGCCTCGACGCCGCACTCGACCCCGCCGCACTCTCCGCCGGGGAACGCCAGCTCGTCGCGGCGGCCCGGGCCTACCTCGCACCGGCGTCGCTGGTGATCCTCGACGAGGCGACGTGTCACCTGGACCCGACGCTGGAGGCGACCGTCGAACGCGCCTTCGCCCGGCGCGGCGGCACCCTGGTGGTGATCGCGCACCGGATCAGCTCGGCGACCCGGGCCCGCCGGGTGCTGGTGCTCGACGGCGACCGGCCGCTCGCCGGCACCCATGACGAGCTGCTGGCCCGCTCGCCCACCTACCGGGAGCTGGTCGGGTACTGGGAGGACGCGCCGCCGCCGGCCCGCGTGCCGCTCAGCCGCGCGTGACGGCACGCCGGGCCGGCTCCGCGGTCAGATCCAGCCAGCCTCGCGGGCGACCCGCACCGCCTCCACCCTCGTGCGCGCGCCCGCCTTGCGGGTGATCCGGCCGAGATGGTTGCGTACGGTCCCCGGGGCGAGCCCGAGCGTCCGGGCGACCTCCGCGACCGGCGCCCCGGCCGCGGTCAGGTCGAGGATCTCGGTCTCCCGTGAGGTCAGCGGGCTGTCCCGGGCCAGCGCCGCCACCACCAGGTCGGCGTCGACCACCGACTCGCACCGCGCCAGCCGCCGGATGCCGTCCAGCACGCGGTGCGGGGAGACGTCGCTGCCGAGGATCCCGACGGAGCGTCCCGGCACGAAGACCCGGTGCAGGCTACGCGCCCGGCGCCGGTCGGCGAGCACCAGCAACGGGCACTGCCCCGCCACGCCCGCCTCACCGATGAGGGCGAGGTCGACGACCGCGACGTCGGGGCGCTGCGCGCGAACCGCCCCCGGGAGGGCGTCGCCCCGGTCCAGCTCCGCCACCACGCTGATGTCCACCTCGGCGGCGAGGACGAGCGACAGGGCGCCACGGACCAGGGCACCGTCCAGGGCGAGCAGGGTACGGATCACCGTCGACCCCTTCGGAGCGTCATCAGACAGATCACGGACCGTCAGAATTCAAACACGTCCCGGTGAGTTCCGCTCGGCGAGCGACCGGCACCGTCCACGCTGGATGAGCACCCGGGGGTACGGGCCGGACCGGCACGCCCGGCCCGCACCCCGCAGGACGGCTACATCCAGCCGTCGCGACGGGCCCGCCACACCGCCTCCATGCGGTTGCGGGCACCGGTCTTACGCATGATCGCCGACAGGTGGTTGCGTACCGTCCCGTGCGCCAGGTAGAGCCGGCGGGCGATCTCCTTGAGCGGCAGACCCTCCGCGGCCACCCTCAGGACCTCCACCTCCCGACGCGTCAGCGGGCTCGATCTGGGGCGCAGTGCCGTCACGGCGGCGGCGGCGTCGATGACCTTCTCCCCGGCGGCGAGTTCCCGGACGGCCCCGACCAGCGCCCCCAGGGAGGCGTCCTTGCCGAGCAGGCCCCGGACGCCCGCGGCCAGCAGGTCCTCGACCACGCTCTGGCTCCACCGACGGCCCATGGCCAGCACGGCCGTGCCGGGTACCGCTCCGGTGATCTCGGCGACGGCCTCGACCGGGTTCGGGGCGTCCGGCGCCAGGTCGACAAGCACCACGTCCGGCCGGTGCCGACGCAGCAGGACGGGCAACTCCGTCACCCCGGTCACCTCGGCGACCACCTCGATGTCCTCCTCGCTCGACAACGCCGCGCACAGCGCGGTGCGCAGCAGACCCATCTCCTCAACAACGACGACGCGGATCAACGCGTTAGCTCCGATCTCGGGGTACGCGGGCGGCGACCGGGTCCTGTTGACGGGACCGCGCTGGCCGGCCGCGCGAAACGGCTGGGTCCTGGCCCGCGACACGTCGACGACCGACGGTCTGGGGCAACCGTGTGGCCAGGCTCCGGGCGATGTGGTCGGACGGACCGGACGATCACGCGGGACGGGCCACCAGGGGGACTCAGCCGGGGCGGGCGGTCACGCCGAAGAATCGGTCACCGCGGGCCGGCGGTGCGGGTGGCGACCCGTCGTCGACCCCGCCCGGGTGGTCCGTGTCGGTCGACGGCCCGGCCACCGCCGGGGCACCGCCGTCCGTGGTGGCCGCGACGCCGTCCTCGCCCGGCAGGACGGGGCGGGCCGGCAGGCCGGTCGGTCCCGGTGCCGACGCGGCCGCGTCCCCACCGCCCCGGCCGGGGCGCCGGTCGGATTCGGCACCGGGCGCCGGGGCGATCGGGAACCACGTCCCGGCGGCCGGTGCTGGAGCGTTCGCCGCGCTCGGCGACTGCACCGACGTCGACGCCACCGGCCGCTGCGCCGCCGGGGGCGACAGGCCCGGCCCGCCGGCGGGAGGCGACGACGGGTCAGCCGGCACGACCGGCGCCGGGGCGATCACACAGGGCAACCCGATCACGCGCGACACCACGGAGTCCGTGGCGGACAGGACGGCACGGACCACCGGTGTCACGACGGACGACACGGTGCCGGCGGCCCGGGGAACCAGGGCTGCCCCGGCAGAGGTCGCCGGCCGTGCGAGGGACGACGCCATCGCGGCGAGGCGGGGAACCAGGGACGTCCCGGCAGGCGCCGCCGGGGCACGGGACGAGGGCGCGAGGCGGCGTACGGGCGGAGGCGTGCCGTCGTCCGGCACCGCGGCGCCAGGTGCGGCAGTGACCGGGGCGGTGGGGGTGGCGGTGGCCGGTGGCCGGTGCCGCTCGTCGTCCCGGGGGCGATCGCGGTCCCGGGAGGCGGGCGTCATTCGCCGGCCCAGCTCGGTCACGAGGTCGCCGACCGGCGTCACCAGGCCGGTACGCGCGCCCGGCCGGTCACGGCGGCCGGTGCGGGGCGCGGATCGGGCAGGCCCGACCACGGCAGTACCGTCGCCGGTCAGCGCCGGAGCGGGTCGGGAACCTGGCGGGCCCGAGGCCTCCGTGACGCCGCCCAGCCCCGTCCCGGCGAGGCCCGCCCGGTCCGCGGCGGTGGCCGGGTCGCCGGACAGGGCGACACCCAGGACACCGGCCCCCACGGCCACGCCGAACAGCAGGGCCAACCGGGCGACGGGCAGCCTGCGCCGCCGCGGCGGAGAATCAGGCGCCGGGGCGGCGACGGGTGTACGACGAAACGTCGGGCGACGCACTGGACAGCGACCTCCCTCGTCGGGCACGTCGACACATCGTAAAGATCTGCTTACCCGATCGCAGCTCGTGAGTGCTGGGTGACGGATTGCCGACTGGGCGCTGGCGGCTGAGGCGTGGTGCGTTAAGACGGAACAAGCCCTCCCGGTGCGGGAGGGCTTGTTCCGTGCGTCGCGGGACGGGCGGCCGGTCAGGTCACGTCGTCGTAGCGGCGGTCGATCGGCGTCGGCGCCGCGACCGGATCCGGGGCGGCGACGGGCGCGACGGCGTCGACCCGCTGCCCGGCCTCGACCGGCTCGGGGTCGAACTCCAGCGGCGACACCTCGTCGTCGGCGACGCCGGCATGGGCCTCCTTGCCCCGGCCCTTGCGCTTGTCGTTGATGAACGCCACCCCGACTGCGGCAAAGTAGAGCGCGCAGAGACAGATCGCCAGCGCGGTCATTCCGAACGGGTCGGGCGTCGGCGTGACCACGGCGGCGAACGCGAAGAACACGAACACCGCGATCCGCCACCAACTGAGCAGTCGCTTGGCGCTGGCGATACCGACGAAGTTCAGCATCAGCACCAGCAGCGGAAACTCGAACGCCACCCCGAACAGCAGGATCAGGTTGGTGACGAACGCGATGTAGCGGGTGACCTCGAGATTGGTGGCGATGTCGTCACCGGAGATGTTGAGCAGGAACTCGAGGCCCTTGGTGGTGACGAAGAACGCGAGCACGGCACCCGCCGCGAACAGCGGCGCGGCCAGCGCCGTGAAGATGTAGGCGTAGCGCCGCTCGTGCCGGTGCAGGCCAGGCGCGATGAACGCCCAGAGCTGGTAGAGCCAGACCGGGGCCGCGATGATCAACCCCACCCAGAGCCCGATTTTCAGATTCAGCAGGAAGACGTCCGCGACACCGAGCTGCACGAACTTGCACTTGCCGGTAGCGAGGTCGATCGATGCCGGCAGGTCGCAGTACGGCTTCGAGAGCAGGATCCGGACCGGCCCGGCAAGCCAGATACCGATGCCGAAGCCGACCAGGATCGCCAGCGACGCCTTGAACAGCCGGTTGCGCAGCTCGCGGAAGTGCTCGACCAGCGACATCGAGCCGTCGGCGGCCCGCTCGAACTTGCTCGGACCGCGCTTCTTGAGGGCGAAGGCCACGGGTCTCGGGCCCTTCGGTCAGTTGTCGCGGACGCGCTGCACCGGGTCGTTGACCGGGGGTGCGTACGGCTGCTGCTGCGGCGGCGGAGCGGGCGCGGCGTACGGCTGACCGCCCTGCCCGGCCTGCGGCGGGAGCGGCTGGTAGCCGGCCTGCGCGTCGGCCTTGCCGGCGAGGTCCCGGTCGTCGTCGTGCAGGCTCTTGGTCTCGGCCTTGATGATCCGCAGCGACCGGCCCAGCGAACGGGCCGCGTCGGGAAGCCGCTTCGCGCCGAAGAGCAGGATCAGCACGACCACGAGTACGGCGATGTGCCACGGCTTGAGGGCACCCATGGGAAGCTCCAGTCGCTCTGTGTCGTCGTGAGGGGTGTACTACGGCCCATCGTACGTGCGCTGACGGCCGTTGCCACCCGCCGGGCGGTGGTGGTTCGCCCCGGCCGGTGAAGTCTTGACCAACGTGGGATGTCCCGTCAACCGTCTGCCGACGGATCGTTGCTGCGCGGAACCGGACCGGTTCGCGCAGCGACCGGACACCGATCGATCAGCCGCCCCGCCGGGCCCTGATGACGGCGAGCCGCCGCTGCGTCGTGTCGAGCTGCTCCTGGAGGGCCTCGGCCCGCGTCTGGAGCGCCTCGGCGGACTCCCGCAGCGCCTCCGCCTCGGTCGCCCGACGTTGCAGGGCCACGGCCGCACGCCGCAGCCGGGGCAGCCTGCCCAGCACCGGCCGCACCGCCAAGCCGAGCACCACGAGCGCGAACAGCACCACCGCGAGCACGATCCACTTCACCACGGCGGCCAGCCTACTGGGTGCCCGCCGTGATTGCCGGGTTGGCCGAGGACACCGCCCGGGGCGTGTCCGCCGGCTCGCGCGGCGCGGCCGGCATGGGCGTCGCGTACGCGTCGAGCGCGGCGACCGCCGCGGCCCGGACCTGCTCGGCCAGCTCGACCGGGGCGACCACGGCGACGTCCGGGCCCAGGCCCAGCACGAACCGGCGGGCCCAGCCCAGGTCGGTGACCCGCATCGAGACCAGCCAGTGGTCGCCGTCGCCGGCCTCGACCCGCTCGCACGGGTAGTACTCGGTGAGCCACCGCTCGCCCCGGCCCACCCGCAGGGTGATCAACGGCAGGTCCGGCGACGGGCGGAACACGCCCTCGGTCAGGTCGTGCGGGCGGGCCTGCGGCGGCACCACGGCCCGCTCCGCCAGCTCGGTGACCGCGTCGATCCGGTCGGCCCGGAACAGCCGCACCGCCTCCGCCCGGCGGCACCACGCCTCCACGTACGCCCGCCCGCCGACCATCAGCATCCGCAACGGGTCGACGACGCGCTCGGTGGTCTCGTCCCGGGCGGCCGTGTAGTAGGTGATGCGCAGCGCCCGACCGCTCTCGACGGCGGCCCGCAGCTGCGCCACCTGGCGGGTGTCGGCGGGCAGCCGGACCTCGACCGGCGCGGCCACCAGGTCGCCGGCCGCGTCCTCGATCTTGGCCAGCGCCCGCTCGACGGCCTCCCGGTTGGTCACCCCGGGCGTCTCGGCGAGCATCCGCAGCGCCACCACCAGCGCGAGGGCCTCGTCGGGGGTGAGCCGCAGCGGCCGGTCGATGCCGGCGTCGTAGGTGATGGTCACCCGGTCGCCGTCGAACGCCATGTCGATCAGGTCACCCGGGCCGTAGCCGGGCAGCCCGCACACCCACAGCAGCTCCAGGTCCTCGCGCAGCTGCCGTTCGGTGACGCCCAGGTCACCGGCCGCCTCGGCGATCTCGATGCCGGGCCTGGCCAGCAGGTAGGGCACCAGGTTCAGCAGCCGGGCCAACCGGTCCGCCGACGCGCGGGAGCCGCTCCGGGCGGCCGGCCGGGTCACCGGGCACCCCCGGCGACCGCCAGCTCGTCGTGCCGGGCGGCGATCTCCTTGAGTCGTTGGATCACCGCGTCCCGCACCTCCGGTGGGTCGAGCACCCGCACGTCCGGGCCGTAGCCGACGAGTTGACCGGCCAGCTGGTCCGCGTCGGCGTACGGCAGGACCAGCCGGTCGCCCTCCGGGCCGGCGGTGACGCCGGCCGCCCAGCGCCGCAGGCCGGCGGCGCGGCCCGCCGCGACCAGGACGGTGGCCCGCCCGGTGCGCTCGGCCGGCCCCGTCGAGCGGGCCACGTGGCTGATCAGGTCGACCCCCGCCGGCGGCTCGTAGCCACCGGGGGCGCCGGTCGCCCGGACCGCGCCGACCACCCGGGACAGCCGGAAGCAGCGGGTCGCCTCCCGGTCGAGATCGTGCCCGACCACATACCACCGGCCCCGCCAGCAGACCACACCCCACGGCTGGAGGCGGCGGCGGGTCGGGTCGTCGCGGTCGGGCACCCGGTAGTCGAAGCTGACCTCGCGCCGGTCCCGGGCCGCGGCGGTGAGCGGCGCGAACGCCGGATCCACCGTGACCATCGGCTCCAGGCCCAGCGTGGCCTGCGGGTCCACGTCGACGCCGGCGGCGCGCAGCTTCGCCAGCCCGGAGGAGGCGGCGGCGGCCAGGCCGGCGTGCTGCCACAACCGGGCGGCGATCCCCACCGCGGCGGCCTCGTCCGGTTCGAGCGGGATGTCCGGCAGCGCGTACTCCCGGTGGGCGATCCGGTAGCCGGGCTCCGCGTCGAAGACGCTCGCCGTCCCGGTCTCCAGCGGCACACCCAGCTCACGCAGCTCGGCCTTGTCCCGTTCGAACTTGCGCTGGAACGCCTCGTGGTCACGCGCGTCGTCCGGATCGTGCTCGTAGCCGGGCACGGTCGCGGCGATCTGCGCGGCGGTCAGGAACCGTCGCGTGGACAGCAGGCAGATCACCAGGTTGACCAGGCGTTCGGTGCGGGTCCGCGACACCCGGTAGACGCTAGCAGCCCGCCCGCCGGGCCCGTGCACCCACGCGGGCAGGACGCGCACCGAGTCGCGCCGGCCCGGTTCACCGGTCGCCGGGTGCCCCGCCGCCTGCGACCATACAGTGACGTGGTGACCCAGCCGGAGGTCAGGACCGACAGCGTCGGCACCGTCGTGGTCGCCGGGGCCGCCAACCTCGCCATCGCACTGGCCAAGCTGGTCGCCGGGCTGATCTCCGGCTCGGCGGCGATGCTCTCCGAGGCCGCGCACTCCGTCGCCGACACCACCACCGAGGTGCTGTTGTACCTCGCGCTCCGCCGCGGCGCGCGGCCCGCCGACGTCCGGCACCCGTTCGGGTACGGCAAGGAGAGCTACGTCTGGGCGTTCCTGGCGGCCCTGTTCACGTTCGTCGCCGGCGCCGGTTTCGCGATCACCCACGGCGTCACCACGATCCTGGTGCACGAACACAGCGGTGACTACCTCGTCACCTACGTCGTGCTGGCGGTCTCCTTCGCCATCGAGTCGGTCTCGCTGGCCCGCGCCACCCGCCAGATCCGCGCCGAGTCCCGGCGCTGGCGCACCACGCCGCGCCGGTTCCTGCGGCTGACCTCGGACACCACCGTCAAGGCCGTGTTCCTGGAGGACTGCGCGGCCCTGGTCGGGCTGGTGCTGGCCGCCGTCGGCGTGGCGCTGTCCCAACTCACCGGCGACGAGCTGTGGGACGGTCTCGCCTCCGTACTGATCGGCGTGCTGCTGCTCGTGGTCGCCTCCGTCCTGGCCCACAGCAACATCTCGCTGCTGGTCGGCCGGTCGGTGCCCGAGCGGCTGCGCGGCGAGATCGCCGACGAACTCGCCGCGCTGCCCGCCGTACGGCGGATCGACACCCTGCTGACCATGCAGCTCGGGCCCAGCGACGTGCTGGTCGCCGCGAAGGTCGACTTCGACGACGAGGCGACCGGCGCGACCATCGAGGCCGCCGCCGACCAGGCCGAGCGACGACTCACCGCCCACCACCCGCACATCCGGTACGTCTTCCTCGATCCGACCCGCAGCGGAGGCCCCGCAGGGCCCGACGACTGACCGCCGGGCGCGGCCCCGGGCGCGGCCGGGCGGGGCGGCGACGCTAGCGTGCCGGGCATGGTGCGATGGCGGTCGGGAACGGTGGCGGCGCTACGGCGGCAGTGGACCGGGGCGGTGGAACTGGACGTCGACCTGCCCGACGGCGGCACCGTACGCGCCCTGGCCTACCCCGAGCTGGTCGGCCGGCCCGAGCCCGGCGACCGGGTGCTGCTCAACGCCGGCGCCCTGCTGATGGGCCTCGGCACCGGCGGATACGCCCTGGTCGTGGCACTGCCTGACCGGCTGCCACCCGACCCGCCGCAGTCCCTCGACACCCGCGACGCGGGCCACCTGGTGAAGGCGCGCTACACCCCGCTGCAACCGATCCTGCTCGGCGTCGACGAGGAGGCCTCGCCGCACCGGGACGTGATGGCCGCCGCCGACGACCTGGCCGGGCTGCCCGTGGTCACCGCCGACCTGCACTCCGCGCTGCCGGCGATTCTGGCCGGCATCCACGCCGACGCCCCCGACGCCCGGGTGGCGTACCTGCTGACCGACGGTGGAGCGCTGCCGGCCTGGTTCTCCCGCACCCTCGCCGGGCTGCGCGAGCACCTCGTCGGCACGGTCACGGTCGGCCAGGCGTTCGGCGGGAACCTGGAGGCGGGCACCGTGCACAGCGGGCTGCTGGCCGCCCGGCACGTGCTGCGCGCCGACGTGGCGATCGTCGCCCAGGGCCCCGGCAACCTCGGCACCGGCACCCGGTGGGGCTTCTCCGGGGTGGCCGTGGGCGAGGCCGTCAACGCCGTCGCCACGCTGGGCGGACGCCCGATCGGATCGCTGCGGATCTCCGACGCCGACCCCCGGCCACGCCACTGGGGGGTGTCGCACCACAGCCTCACCGCGTACGGCCGGGTGGCCCTCGCCCCCGCCGAGCTGGTCGTGCCCGAGGGCCTGGCCCCGGCGCTGGCCGCCGAGGTGGACGCGGCGCTGGCCCCCCTCACGGGCCGGCACACCGTCGTCCGGGTCCCGGCCGGCGGGCTGGACGCCGCGCTGCGGGCCGCGCCGGTACCGCTGTCCACGATGGGCCGGGGCCTGGACGCCGACCACGCCTACTTCCTGGCCGCCGCCGCGGCCGGCCGGCACGCCGCGCGACTGCTGGCCTGACCGGCGCGGTCACCCGGCCCGGCGCCGCCGGTGCGGCGGACGTCCGCACGCGACCGGAGACACCGGGCCGGCAACGGTCCTGCTCAGTCCGCCCCGTAGCCGTACCGCACGATGCGCTCGGCGGCCTTCCCGTACACCGCCGGGTCCTCCGGGGGCAGCGTGCCCAGCCCGTCCACGTACCGGTTGAACATGCAGAACGCCGCCGCGATCAGGACCGTGTCGTGGATCTCCAGATCCGTCGCGCCGGCCCCCCGGGCGACCTTGACCAGGTCCGCCGTCACCTCCCGGCCGCTGCGCTGCACGGCACCGGCGATGTCCAGCAACGCCCGCAGCTTCTCGCTGACCTCGGCGGCCGCCAGGTCGGTGCGGACCTGGTCCACCAGCCGCATGCCCGCCGGCAGTTGCGCCGCCGCGAAGGCCGAGTGCGAGGCACAGCAGAAGTTGCAGTCGTTGAGCCCCGACACGTACGCCGCGATCAGCTCCCGCTCGCCCGGCGTCAGCGTGGGGTGCGGAGCGCGCAGCAGCACCTCCGCCAGCTCGCCCAGTGGCTTGGCGGTCTCGGGACGGAAGCGCAACGGGCCGTTGATGCCCGGGTGCTCCCGCTCGTCGAGGCCGAGGTCGATGTGTGCCATACGGTCACCCTCCCTGCCGAGACCACGCAGCGTGCGCGGCCGGTCACCGAAAATGCCCAACGGGCATGACGGTTTCACCCGGGTCAGGGGCGGCACAACTTCCAGATTGCGCCATCGCCGGCCGGCTTCCGCGCCGGGCCGGGCCGGGTCACACCGGACCGGTGTCCGCGCGGCGGTGCCGGCCCACGCGGCCGACGGTGGTCAGACCAGGAAGATCAACGCGAGCCAGGCGCCCACGATCAACACCAGGGCCAGCGCCAGCACCCAGGTGGGCACCGTGTACTCGCCGCGCCGGTTGCGCTCGATCTCGGCACGGATCTTCTCGCGGCGGCGCTCGGCCCAGTTCTGCCGCTGCCGGCCGCTCTCGGGAGGTTCGGAAGTCGTCATGGCGCGCCCAGCCTACCGGCCCGGCCGGCCCGGACGGCGGTCGCCACCGCACCGGGCCGGCCCACCGCGTCACATGCTGGCGATCAGCCGCTCCACCCGCTCGTCGTACGCCCGGAACGGGTCCTTGCAGAGCACCGTGCGCTGTGCCTGGTCGTTGAGCTTGAGGTGCACCCAGTCGACCGTGAAGTCGCGCCGCTTCTCCTGGGCGTGCCGGATGAACTCCCCGCGCAGCCGGGCCCGGGTCGTCTGCGGCGGGGTCTCCTTGGCTTCGAAGATCTCCGGATCGGTCGCCACCCGGTCCACCTCGCCGCGCCGCTCCAGCAACCCGTAGAGGCCCCGGCCCCGGCGCAGGTCGTGGTAGGCCAGATCCATCTGGGCCACCCGCGGATGCGACAACGGCAGGTCGTGCTTGCGCTGGTAGCGCTCGATGAGCCGCAGCTTGGTCACCCAGTCGATCTCCCGGGACACCGGCTCCAGGTCACCGGTCTCCACCGCGCGCAGCACCCGACCCCACAGCTCCACCACCCGCTTGGCGGTCTGGTCACCGCCGCGCCGCTCCACGAACTCGGTCGCCTTGGCCAGGTATTCCTGCTGGATCTCCAGCGCGCTGACCTCCTTGCCGGAGGACAACCGCACCTTGCGCCGGCCGGTGATGTCGTGCGACACCTCCCGGATCGCCCGGATCGGGTTCTCCAGCGTCAGGTCACGCATCACGACCCCGGCCTCGATCATCCGCAGCACGATGTCGGCCGTGCCGACCTTGAGCAGCGTGGTGACCTCGTTCATGTTGGAGTCGCCGACGATGACGTGCAGCCGGCGGTAGCGCTCCGCGTCCGCGTGCGGCTCGTCGCGGGTGTTGATGATCGGCCGGCTCCGGGTCGTGGCCGACGAGACGCCCTCCCAGATGTGCTCGGCCCGCTGGGAGAGGCAGTAGACCGCCCCGCGCGGGGTCTGCAGCACCTTGCCCGCCCCGCAGATGAGCTGCCGGGTGACCAGGAACGGGATCAGCACGTCAGCCAGCCGGCCGAACTCACCGTGCCGCGAGACCAGGTAGTTCTCGTGGCAGCCGTACGAGTTGCCGGCCGAGTCGGTGTTGTTCTTGAACAGGTAGATCTCGCCCGCGATGCCCTCGTCGTGCAGCCGCTTCTCCGCGTCGATGAGCAGACCCTCCAGGATCCGCTCGCCGGCCCGATCGTGCGCGACCAGGTCCACCACCGAGTCGCACTCCGGGGTGGCGTACTCCGGGTGCGAGCCGACGTCCAGGTAGAGCCGGGCGCCGTTGCGCAGGAACACGTTGCTCGACCGGCCCCACGACACCACACGGCGGAAGAGGTACCGGGCGACCTCGTCGGGGGACAGCCGCCGCTGCCCACGGTAGGTGCAGGTGACGCCGTACTCGGTCTCGAGGCCGAAGATTCGCCGCTCCATGATGAGACATTAGCCGCCCGAGGCCCCAGATGGGCAGCGCACACCATGCCGCATCCTCCGGCGCTCCCGCCGGCCGCGCCCGGGCCGGCACCGCCCGACCCCGTCCAACAGCACCCATCCGCCGCCCGTGTTGCACACAGCCGTGGCACACGGGCGGCCCGTCCCAGGTGGAACTGCGCCCCGCCGGCCCGTAGCGCCGCAGCCGTCAGGGCCAGCGGGCGATCGCACAGGCAACCGGCGGGACAACCGCAGCGTCCACCTGGGTCAGGCGCGCCACTTACGCCTCGGGCTTCTCCTGGCCCTCCAGGTCCGCCGAACCGGCCGACGTGGTGGGCTTCCTCGCCTCCTCGGTCGGCGAGGACGGCACCTCCGGGCGGGCCGGCACCTCCTCGGCCTTGCCGCCGTCGAGCAACGCGCTCAACGCCGCCCCGGTGATGCGGCGGAACGTCCGCCCCACCCGACGGCGGTCCAGGACCGCGACCTCCAGCTGGTTGGCGGCGATCGTACGGGCGGCGCCGCCCTCTCCCCCGACGCTGCCCAGGGCCCGCACCGCGACCTTCACCGCCTCACCCAGCGACATGTCCGGACGATGGTCGGACTTCAGCACGCCGGCGATCGCCTCGGCCTGCCCGCCCATCGCCATCCGGCCCGGCTCGTCGTTGACGGAGCCGTCGTAGGTGAGCCGGTAGATCTCGTCGTCCTCGGCGGTGGACCCGACCTGGGCCACGCAGATCTCCACCTCGAACGGCTTCGACTGCTCGGTGAAGATGGCGCCCAGGGTCTGCGCGAACGCGTTCGCCAGGGCCCGGCCGGTGACGTCACGCCGGTCGTAGCTCAGGCCGTTGAAGTCGGCCATCCGCACCCCGGCCCGGCGCAGGTTCTCGAACTCGTTGTAACGACCGACGGCGGCGAAGCCGATCCGGTCGTAGATCTCACTGACCTTGTGCAGGGCGCTGGAGAGGTTCTCGGCGACGAAGAGCACCCCGCCCTCGTAGCTCAGGACCACCGCGCTGCGGCCCCGGGCGATGCCCTTGCGGGCCAACTCGGAGCGGTCGCGCATGATCTGCTCGGGCGAGGCGTAGAACTGCATGGCCACGGCGGCGGTTCTCCTTCAGGGCGCTGTGCTGACGGCTGCTGACTGGTGCGGGCGGGAGCGGATCAACCGCCCGGGTTCTCCATCCGGCCGGAGACCACGCTCTCGGCGATCGCCGACATCTCCTCGTCGGTGAGCCGGTGGGTGCCCTCCGCCGTCGCCGTCATCACCACCGGGTAGATCCGCCGGATCAGGTCCGGACCGCCGGTCGCGGTGTCGTCGTCGGCCGCGTCGTAGAGCGCCTCGACGGCGAGCCGGACCGCCTCGTCGATGGAGAGCCCCGGCTGGAAGCGCTTCTTCAGCGCCGACCGGGCGAAGAGCGAACCGGAGCCGATCGCGTCGTAGCCGGTCTCCTCGTAGGGGCCGCCGGTGACGTCGAAGCTGAAGATGCGGCCGGCGCGCGCCGGGTCCTTCGCGGCCAGGTCGTAGCCGGCGAAGAGCGGGATGACCGCGAGACCCTGCATGGCGGCGCCCAGGTTGCCGCGGATCATCGAGGCGAGGCGGTTGGCCTTGCCGTCGAGCGAGAGCATCGCGCCCTCGATCTTCTCGTAGTGCTCCAGCTCCACCTGGAACAGTCGCATCAGCTCGATGCCGATCCCCGCCGTGCCGGCGATGCCGACCAGCGAGTAGGCGTCGGCCGGGTGGACCTTCTCGATGTCGCGCTGGGCGATCAGATTGCCCATCGTGGCGCGCCGGTCGCCGGCAAGCACGACACCGCCGACGGCCGAGATGGCCACGATGGTCGTCGCGTGCGGCGCCATGTCGGCGGCCATGCCCGGCGGCAGCGGCCGGCGGCCGGGCAGCATCTCGGGGGCCACCTTGCTCAGAAACGAGGTGAAGGAGGACGTCCCCGCGTTGGTGAACACATCTGGTAGACGCCCGGATGGATCAAAACCCGCTGCCACGTGGTTCCTCTCAGATATGTGATCGCCCCGGCCGGCCGCGACTGATCGTCACGGAACTGGCCAAGGCCACCGTTGCAGTTGAAGCACAATATCCCGCGCACCCACCCGGTGCGATGATCGTGGTCGAGATGTTGGGGATCCGGCGTGCCGCAGATCGCGCAGACCCCGCCCTGCTCGGCCAGCAGCTCCTGGAACTCCTTCTCACCGATGCCGTAGCGCCGCCGCAGGTGGTACTCGCGGCTGCCGCCATACAGCCGCTGAGCCGTCTCCTTGCCCCGGGCGTTGTGACAGGGCTTGCAGTAGCTGCGCCGCCCGCTGCGATTGGTCGTCCTGGGGAACTCCGCCACCGGCTTGATCTGCTCGCAGTCCGGGCACCACTTCAGACCCTCGCCGACCGGCACGGCGGAACGCTGCTGCGGCCTGATGCCTCGTCGACGACGACTCGCCATGGAACGGGCCGCCGCGCAGGATTTGCAATAGTAGGCAAGTCCGTCGGCCCGCCGCCGATTGCGATGAAACTCGGCGACGGGCAGCAAGCGGTTGCACTGGGGGCACACCTTGTCCGACGCCGGAGGCAAATCGGACATAAGTGCTATTCCCCACCTTTCTGGACATACCCCCTGACGAACTCCTCGGCGTTCTCCTCGAGGACGGAGTCGATCTCGTCGAGCAGGTCGTCGACGTCCTCGGTGATCTCGGCGTGCCGCTCGGCGACCTCCGGGTTCGCCTCGGTGGTGACGTCCTCGATCTCCTCGCCCTGACGCGACTTGCCCGACTGCGACTGCCCGCCGCTGTCACGAGTGGCCATTGCTGCCTCCTCCACGATCGCCCTGCGATCAACTTACCTCGCGGAGGCGACGAAAAGCCCGCCGCGCGCCGCCTTCGGCACACGACGGGCATTCGTCGACAAGGTCAGCCGCCGGTGAGGGTCTCCAACAGGTCCTTGGCGCTCGCGCAGCGGTCGAAGAGCGCCCCCACGTGCTTGCGGGTGCCCCGCTCGGGCTCCATCATCGGCACCCGCACCAGCGACTCGCGGCCCACGTCGAAGATCACCGAGTCCCAGCTCGCCGCGACGACCTCGGAGGCGTACTGGGCCAGGCAGCGACCGCGGAAGTAGGCCCTGGTGTCCTCCGGCGGCTCGGTCATCGCGGTGCGGGTCTGCTCGTCGTCGAGCAGCGTCTTCATCGAGCCCCGGGAGACCAGCCGGTGGTAGAGGCCCTTCTCCGGGCGGACGTCGGAGTACTGCAGGTCGACCAGCTGGAGCTTGTGCGAGCCCCAGCCGAGCTGCTCGCGCTCCCGGTAGCCCTCCAGCAGCCGCAGCTTGGCCACCCAGTCCAGCTCGTCGGCGCAGAGCATCACGTCGCGGCCCAGCAGGTCCAGCACACGCTCCCAGCGGGCGAGCACGTCCAGGGTCTGCTCGTCGGCGTCGGTGCCGTAGCGGTCGTCCACGAAGGACCGGACCCGCTCGTAGTAGGCCCACTGCACGTCCAGAGCGGTCAGCCGCCGACCGTCGCGCAGCCGCATCCGGTGCGTCAGGGACGGGTCGTGGCTGACGGCACGCAGCTCGCTGACCGGGTCGGCGATGCCGAGGTCGGCGCCGAGCGCCTTCTCCTCGATCATCGTGAGGATCAGCGCGGTGGTGCCGACCTTGAGGTACGTGGAGATCTCCGACAGGTTGGCGTCGCCGATGATGACGTGCAGGCGGCGGTACTTGTCGGCGTCGGCGTGCGGCTCGTCGCGGGTGTTGATGATCGGCCGCTTGAGGGTGGTCTCCAGGCCGACCTCGACCTCGAAGAAGTCCGCACGTTGGGAGATCTGGAAGCCGCTCTGCCCGCCGTCCTGGCCGATGCCGACGCGGCCGGCCCCGCAGACGATCTGCCGGGTCACGAAGAACGGCGTCAGGTACGCGACGATGTCGGCGAAGGGCGTCTGGCGGCGCATCAGGTAGTTCTCGTGGGCGCCGTAGCTGGCGCCCTTGTTGTCGGTGTTGTTCTTGTAGAGGTGGATCGGCTGGGTGCCGGGAATCGTGGCGGCGCGGCGGGCCGCCTCGGCCATCACCCGCTCCCCCGCCTTGTCCCAGCGCACCACGTCCAGCGGGTTGGTCACCTCGGGGGTGGAGTACTCCGGGTGGGCGTGGTCGACGTAGAGCCGTGCGCCGTTGGTGAGTATCACGTTGGCCAGCCCGAGGTCCTCGTCGGCGAGGGCCTCGGCCGGGTCGTACGCGGCGCCGGAGTAGGTGAAGCCCCGCGCGTCCCGCAGCGGCGACTCCTCCTCGTAGTCCCAGCGGGCGCGGCCGCCCCGGTTGAGTTCCGGGCGCGCCCCGTAGGCGTTGACCACCTGGGAGGAGGTGACCATGGGGTTGGCCCCGGCCTGGCCGGGAACGGAGATTCCGTATTCGACCTCGGTGCCCATGATCCGTCTTACGCTCATCGACCTACCCGCTTCGCTCGCCCGACCGGTCCCCCGTCACGTCGAGCGTAGTCCGCCGTACGGCGGAAGGGGGCGCGCCGGACCGGGGCGGCGGGCTCGGACCGGGCGGGGCGCGGACGGGACAGGGCCCGTGGCGGTCGCGCCACGGGCCCTGTGCGGGTGTCCGTCAGAGGTACTGGCCGGTGTTGCTGGCGGTCTCGATGGACCGGCCGGCCTCCGCGCCCTTGCCGCCGGAGACGAGCGTGCGGATGTAGACGATCCGCTCGCCCTTCTTGCCGGAGATGCGGGCCCAGTCGTCGGGGTTGGTGGTGTTGGGCAGGTCCTCGTTCTCCCGGAACTCGTCGACGCAGGCGTCGAGGAGGTGCTGCAGGCGCAGGCCCTTGCGACCGGAGGTGAGGAACTCCTTGATGGCCATCTTCTTGCCCCGGTCGACGATGTTCTGGATCATCGCGCCGGAGTTGAAGTCCTTGAAGTAGAGGACTTCCTTGTCGCCGTTGGCGTAGGTGACCTCGAGGAAGCGGTTCTCCTCGGTCTCCGAGTACATCCGCAGCACGACCGCGTCGATCATCGCCGCGACGGTGGCCTGGGGGTCGCCGCCGTGCTCGGCCAGGTCGTCCGGGTGCAGGGGCAGCCCGGAGAGGATGTACTTGGAGAAGATGTCCTTGGCCGCCTCGGCGTCCGGCCGCTCGATCTTGATCTTCACGTCGAGCCGACCGGGGCGCAGGATCGCCGGGTCGATCATGTCTTCCCGGTTGGAGGCGCCGATGACGATGACGTTCTCCAGCCCCTCCACGCCGTCGATCTCGCTGAGCAACTGCGGGACGATCGTGTTCTCCACGTCGGAGGAGACGCCGGAGCCCCGGGTCCGGAAGATCGAGTCCATCTCGTCGAAGAACACGATGACCGGGGTGCCCTCGCCGGCCTTCTCCCGGGCCCGCTGGAAGATCAGCCGGATGTGCCGCTCGGTCTCGCCGACGTACTTGTTGAGCAGCTCGGGGCCCTTGATGTTGAGGAAGAAGCTGGTGTGCTTCTCCTTGCCCTCCCGCTCGGCGATCTTCTTGGCCAGCGAGTTGGCCACCGCCTTGGCGATCAGCGTCTTTCCGCAGCCGGGCGGACCGTAGAGCAGGATGCCCTTCGGCGGGCGGAGCTGGTGCTCGCGGAACAGGTCGGCGTGCAGGAAGGGCAGCTCCACCGCGTCGCGGATCTGCTCGATCTGCGAGTGGAGGCCACCGATGTCGGTGTAGTCGACGTCGGGCACCTCCTCCAGGACCAGTTCCTCGACCTCGCTCTTCGGGATCCGCTCGTACGCGTACGCCGAGCGGGGCTCGATCATGAGCGAGTCGCCGGCCCGGATCGGCGAACCGATCAGGGTCTCGGCGAGGTGCACGATGCGCTCCTCGTCGGAGTGCGAGACCACCAGCGCCCGGTCGCCCGGGCTGCCGTCGGGACCCGCGAGGATCTCCTTGAGCATCACCACCTCGCCGACCCGCTCGAAACCGAACGCGTCGACGATGTTGAGCGCGTCGTTGAGCAGGACCTCCTGACCGCGTCGCAGCTCGGCGACGTCCAGCGAGGGCGAGACGGCGACGCGGAGCTTGCGCCCGCCGGTGAACACGTCCACCGTGCCGTCGTCGTGCCCCGCGAGGAAGACGCCATAGCCACTCGGTGGCTGTGCGAGGCGGTCGATCTCCTCCTTGAGCGTCACGATCTGCGCGCGAGCCTCCTTGAGGGTGCTCACGAGCCGGTCGTTGTTCTCGGTCAGCCGCGCCAACTGTGCCTGGGTGGCCGCCAGCCGCTCTTCGAGCTGCCGGACGTGTCGGGGGCTTTCGGTCAACTTGCGCCGCACCAGAGCGAGTTCCTCTTGAAGGAACGCGACCTGCGTGGAGAGATCGTGGGCCTCCTTCTCCCACCGTGCGGCGCGCGAGTCCGCGTCGTCGCTGCGTGCCACGTCCCACCTCCCCGGGGGGCTTGAACGTTCTGCCCTAACACTAGCCGCTATGAGGCCGATTCGGTCCCACGCAACGCCCTCGTCACCGAACCTTGATCGCCAAGGGTGGCCCCCGGGGCCGGTCCTGGCGTTCGGGTACCGTCGGGGCGTGGGACGGGAGAACATGGGGGGTGCGCCGTGGCGGAGGTCGTGACGGACCAGTTGCAGGTCTGGGTTGACCAGGATCTCTGCACGGGAGACGGGCTCTGCGTGCAGTACGCGCCCGAGGTCTTCGAGTTCGATATCGACGGGCTTGCGTACGTCAAGGGCCCCGACGGTGACCTGCGGATGGCGCCGGGCAGTCGGGTCGACGTGCCGGCGCACCTGCGCCTCGAGGTGATCGACTCGGCGAAGGAGTGCCCGGGCGAGTGCATCCACGTCGTGCGCGGCAGCGACGGCGTCGAGGTGGCCGGCCCGGAGGCCGAGGAGGACTGACGGCCGGTCCGTCCACGCCGCAGGGCGCGGACGGACCGCGATCCGCCCGGCGGGCCGCAGGGCGCGGACGGACCGCGATCCGCCCGGCGGGCCGCAGGGCGCGGACGGACCGCGCTCCGCCCGGCGGGCGGCCGGGCGGGCGGGCGGATCAGAGCATCGGGCGGCCGACCACCGAGGCGACCAGGCGCGCGAACTCCTCCAGCCGGGCGATCTGCCCGGCGCCGCCGTCGTCGAGGGTCTTGCCGAAGCGCAGCGCGTCGTGCCGGGGCGCGCCCACCGCGTCGTCGCTGGGCGGCGCCTCGTCCAGCGAGGTCAGCAGCAGGTAGACGTCGATGCTGTCGACCCGGATCCCCCCGTCCTCGGCGCGGGTCAGCCGGCGCCGGCAGCCGACCTCGGTCACGGTGGAGATCGGCACCACCCGCAGCGACGAGGTCATCGAGCCGGGTGGCCCCTCCCCCGGCGGTACGTCCTCGCCGTGCCAGAGCACGAGCCGGCTGCCGTCGCAGACCACGACCTCCTGCCACACCCCGTTGACCTCGTTGACGAAACGCTCCAGGGTGAAGCCGAGCACGGACGCCCCGCGCAGCACCCCGCCGAGCGCCTCCAGCGCGACGTCCGGGTCCCGCAGGTACGCCCGGGCCGCCGATTCGAGATCCTGGTAGGGCGACCAGTCCGGGAACACCGCCGGCAGGTCGCCCCCGCCGAAGCCCGGCCGGCTCATGCCACCTCCCCGTGCCCGGCCCGCCGGCCCGCGCCGGCGGGCGGGATCAGTCCGTTCACTCCGCGCCGCCCCGCTTCGCCGTCACAGCCGTTCCGTGTCCCCGGCCGGCGCCTGCTGCGCCGCGGTCGCCGCCGCCTGCCGGGCCGCCTCCGCCTCGCGCAGCGCCTGGCGCCGCTCGGCGTACGCCTCGGCGCCCTTGCTGGGCTTGCGGCGGCGCGGTGGGGCGGTGACGCCGGGGGCGAGCTTGCGCGCGGACACCAGGAACGCGGTGTGCGCGATCATGCGGTGGTCCGGTCGCACGGCCAGGCCCTCGGCGTGCCAGTCGCGGACCAGCGACTCCCAGGCCCGCGGCTCGGTCCAGCCGCCGCGCTCGCGCAGCGCCTCGACCAGCTCGGACAGTTGCGGGGTGGTCGCGACGTAACCGATGAACACGCCGCCGGGCACCAGGGCCCGTTCCACCATGTCGAGGGTCTCCCACGGGGTGAGCATGTCGAGGATGATCCGGTCGAAACCGGTCTCGGTGCAGCCGGCGACGTCGCCGACGTGCAGGCGCCACGCCGGGTGTGGCCCGTTGAAGAACGCCTCGACGTTACGCCGGGCGATCTGGGCGAAGTCGTCGCGCACCTCGTACGAGTGCAGCTCGCCCCCGGTGCCGACCGCGCGCAGCAGCGAGCAGGACAGCGCGCCGGAGCCGGCGCCGGCCTCCAGGACCTTGGCGCCGGGGAAGATGTCGCCCATGGCGACGATCTGGGCGGAGTCCTTCGGGTAGATCACCTGGGCGCCGCGCGGCATGGAGAGCACGTAGTCCGACAGCAGCGGACGCAGGGCCAGGAACGCGGTGCCGCCGCCGGTGGTGGTGACCACGCTGCCGTCGGGAAGGCCGATCAGCGCGTCGTGCTCCAGGATGCCCCGGTGGGTGTGGAACGCCTTGCCCGGCTCCAGGGTGACCGTGTGCATCCGCCCCTTGGGATCGGTCAGCTGGACCCGGTCTCCGGGCCGGAACGGCCCACGGTGCACGGGGGGCAGCGCCGGGACGTCGGCGGGCACCGGGGTGCCCTGGTCGGCCGGGGCGGCGGGGGGAGTTGCGGTCACGTGTTCATCTTCCGTCGAGGTTCGTTCCGTCGCGGTTCGAGGAGCTGAGCAAGATCCGCGATGTGCAGGATGCCGACGACATTTTCGCCTGACGTCACCACGTACTGCGCGCCCGGGTGGGTCTGCACCGCCGCCATCACGCGTTCCCCGTCGAGGCCCACCGGAATCGCCGGCAGACCGGACAGCGAGCGGGCGACCGCGTCGACGGCCAGCCACGGCCGGCGTTCCACCGGCACGGCCTCCGCCGCGGCGGGGTCGACCAGGGCGACCGGCCGGCCGGCGGTGTCGGTGACCAGGAGCGCGGCGCCCGGGTCGGCGCCTGCGGCCCGGCGGCGGTACGCCTCGGCCAACGGCGTGCCGGTGGGCACGGCGAGCACGGGGCGGGCCAGCCGGGACAGGTCGATCAGCGGGAAGCGGCGGCTGATCCGGGCCATCCGGATCGACTGCCCGGCACCGCGCCACAGGGTGAACGCCACGAGCAGCATCAGCGGCAGCGCCAGCGGCGCCAGGTGGCGGGTCAGGGTGAGCAGGGCGACCAGCGCGGCGGTGCCGACGGCGACGGCGCGGCCCACCCAGCCGGCGACCTCGGTGCCCCGGTGCCGGTCGCGGGTCACCGCCCAGACCGCCGCCCGCAGTGCCCGGCCGCCGTCGAGCGGCAGCCCGGGCAGCATGTTGAACACGGCGACGATGACGTTGCTCACCGCCAGTTGGAACGCCAGCTGGTTGGCCAGGGTGCGGTCGGGCAGGGCGAGCGTGGCGGCGACCGCGAGTACGCCGAGCACGGCGGAGACCGCCGGGCCGGCGAGCGACACCAGCAGGTCGACCCGGGGCGACGGGGCGTCCCGGTCCATCTCGGTGTAGCCGCCGAGCAGTTCCAGGGTGATCCCGCGCACACCGATGCCGTAGCGGCGGGCGGTGAGGGCGTGGCCCAGCTCGTGCAGGAGCACCGAGCCGAGCAGGGAGACCACGAAGCCGAAGCCGATCAGGTAGCCGGCGAGCTGGGACAGGTCGAGCTGGCGGCGGGCGAACTCGGCGTAGAGCACGGTCACCAGGAGGGTGAGCAGCAGCATCGAGCCGTTGAGGTGCAACGGCACCCCGAACACCCGGCCCACGGTCAGGCCGGGCCGCGCGTCGGGCCGGCGCCGCGGTTGCCTCGTCTGCTCCACCGGATCGATGCTACGCGGCGGGAGATCATGCGCCGGTGCGGCGACGGCGTTGGTGTCACACCGGTGTCCTAACCTTCCGGGCATGACGGCGGAACCGGTGATCACGCAGCAGCCCCCGCTCCCGGAGTCTTTGCCCCCGGCCGAGTTGCCGGCGACGGTGCGGGCCTCGCTGTCGCCGTCCCGGGCGGCGGATTTCAAGACCTGCCCGCTGCTCTACCGGTTCCGCAGCATCGACCGGCTGCCCGAGCGGCCGACGGTCGAGCAGGTCCGGGGCACGCTCGTGCACGCCGTGCTGGAGCGGCTGTTCGACCTGCCGGCTGCCGGGCGCACCCCGCGGGCGGCGGGCGACCTGGTGGCCCCGCAGTGGGACCGGCTGGTCACCGAGCAACCCGAGCTGGCGACGTTGTTCGCCGACGGTGACGCGGCGGCCGCCGAGTTCCTCCGCTCCGCCGCCGGGCTGCTGGAGGGCTACTTCGCGGTGGAGGATCCGCGCCGGCTGGAGCCGGCCGAGCGGGAGAGCCTGATCTCGGCGGTGGTCGACGAGGAACTGCTGATCCGGGGCTACGTCGACCGGCTCGACGTGGCGCCCGACGGGGCGCTGCGGGTGGTCGACTACAAGACCGGCGGTGCGCCGCGGGAGGCGTTCGAGGCCCGGGCGTTGTTCCAGCTCAAGTTCTACGCGTTGGTGCTCTGGCGCACCCGGGGCGTGGTGCCCCGGGTGCTGCGGCTGCTCTACCTGAAGGACGCGGAGATCTGCGACTACGCGCCGGACGCCGACGAGCTGCTCCGTTTCGAGCGCACGGTGGTGGCCCTGTGGCGGGCGATCGAGCAGGCCACCGCCCAGCAGGACTTCCGCCCCCGGCCCAGCCGGCTCTGCGACTGGTGCAGCCACCAGGCTCTCTGCCCGAGCTTCGGGGGCACGCCGCCCCCGTTCCCGGCGCAGGGAGCGCCGGATCCGCTGCGCGACGCCCGGTCCCGCCCGACCCCGCCCGGCGCCGACGAGTGAGCCGGGGCGGCTGACCCGACGCCCCCGGCTGCCTCGGCCCCGCCGACCGGGGTGCGGGGCGCCTCTACGGTGGTGTCCTGCGCACCGGTGACCCGGCGGGAGGGCGCTTCCCGGTGTCCGTGAGGATCCCCGGCGGCCCCGGTGACGCGGCGACGTGACCGGGATCGGGACTGGGGGGATCGGGTGACTGACGCGACGGTGCCGGCACGGCCGGTACGCATCCTGCTCGCCGACGACCAGCCGCTGCTGCGTACCGGCTTCCGGATGGTGCTGGGCACCGAGGCCGACCTGGACATCGTGGCCGAGGCCGCCGACGGCCTGGAGGCGGTGGAGTTGTCCCGCCGGCTGCTGCCCGACGTGGTGCTGATGGACATCCGGATGCCACGGATGGACGGGGTCGCCGCGACCAGGGCGATCGTCGACGCCCGGCTGCCGGTGCGGGTGCTGATCCTGACCACGTTCGACCTGGACGAGTACGTGGTGGGGGCGCTGCGGGCCGGGGCGAGCGGCTTCCTGGCCAAGGACGTGCCGGCCGACGACCTGGTGGCCGCGATCCGGGCGGTGGCCGCCGGGGACGCGGTGGTGGCACCCCGGATCCTGCGGCGGCTGCTCGACCGGTTCGCCGACGTGCTGCCCGATCCGGCCGCCGCCCCGCCCAGGGCGCTGAGCGCGTTGACCGAGCGGGAGCGGGAGGTGCTCGTGCAGGTGGCCCGGGGGCTGTCCAACGCCGAGATCGCCCGGGCGTTGTCGGTCAGCGAGACGACCGTCAAGACCCACGTCGGGCACGTGCTGACCAAGTTGGGGCTACGCGACCGCGTACAGGCCGTGGTGCTGGCGTACGAGTCGGGCCTGGTCCGCCCGCGGGCGTAGCGCCGTGTCGCCGGCTGGTCCGGGCGGCGTACCCGGGGATACGCCGCGAAGCCGACGACGCGGTTGTCGCTGTCACCTACCGTGACCGGAGACGACGCCGCGTGGTTGACCCTGACACGGCGTCAGTGTGCAGGATCGGTCCCGGCGGCGGAGAAGCCGCGCGACCGGTCGGCGGCTCAGGGGCAACCCTGAGCCGGTGGTGGGGGGCACCCGCAGAGCGAAATCCGCCCCGGCTCCGACCAGAGTCGGACGGATCGGAGCCGGCGGGCGCACATGATGGGGACTGCCGCGTCGGACCAGCGGGGGCGGCGCGGATCGCAGACAGACGGAAGAGGTAGATGACGTGACCGCTACGGTAGGCCAGCACGCGCAGGCCGCGGCCCGGGCGAGCGACGTGTGGAAGGTGTACGGCAGCGGCGAGGCGCAGGTCGTCGCGCTGCGGGGGGTCAGCGCCGAGTTCGAGCGGGGCCGGTTCACGGCGATCATGGGGCCGTCGGGCTCGGGCAAGTCGACGCTGATGCACTGCCTCGCGGGGTTGGACTCGGTGACCCGCGGCACGGTGTCGGTCGGCGACACCGAGGTCACGGGGCTGGGCGACGCCGGCCTGACGAAGCTGCGCCGGGACAAGGTCGGTTTCATCTTCCAGCAGTTCAACCTGCTGCCGACGCTGACGGCCAAGGAGAACATCCTGCTGCCGCTGTCGATCGCCGGGCGCAAGCCGGATCCGGCCTGGTACGACACGGTGATCGCCACGGTGGGGCTGCGGGACCGGCTGGACCACCGGCCGGCGCAGCTCTCGGGCGGTCAGCAGCAGCGGGTGGCCTGCGCCCGCGCGCTGGTCTCCCGGCCCGAGGTGATCTTCGCCGACGAGCCGACGGGCAACCTGGACTCCCGCTCCGGCGCGGAGGTGCTCAACTTCCTGCGCCAGTCGGTCCGTGAGCACGGCCAGACCATCGTCATGGTGACCCACGACCCGACCGCCGCCGCGTACGCCGACCGGGTGGTCTTCCTCGCCGACGGGCAGATCGTCACCGAGCTGATCGAGCCGACGGCCGACACGGTGCTGGACACGATGAAGAAGCTGGACACCCCCGCCGAGGTGGCGCGCTGATGTTCCGGGCGACTCTGAAGAGCCTGCTGGCCCGCAAGGTCCGGCTGATCCTCTCCGGCCTGGCGGTGGTGCTGGGTGTCATGTTCGTCTCCGGCGCGTTCGTCCTCACCGACACCCTCGGGCGCTCGTTCGACGCGATCTTCGCCGACGCGTACGAGGGGGTGGACGTCAACGTCGCCGCCAAGCCGAAGATCGACGTCGGCGGGACGGAGGGCATGCCGGTGGCCGCACCGGTGCCGGCGGCCGTCCTGGACAAGGTCCGGGCGGTGCCCGGGGTGGCCGAGGCCACCGGCGTGGTCGGCGTCGACGGGGCGCGGATGATCGGCGCCAACGGCAAGGTGGTCGCCTCGTTCGGCCCGCCGCAGCTCGGCGAGAACTGGACCGGCGAGAGTGACCTGGTCAAGCTGCGCGAGGGGCGGGCACCGCAGGCCGACGACGAGATCGTCATCAACCGGGCGCTGGCCACCGCCGGCAAGGTGAAGGTCGGCGACCGGGTGGGCGTGCTGACCCTGGAGCCGAAGCGGGAGTTCACCATCGTCGGTGTCTTCGGCTACAGCGGCGACCGGGACTCCATCGGCGGCGCCACCGAGATCATGTTCACCACGCCGGTCGCGCAGCGGCTGATGCTCGGCACACCGGGCACCTTCAGCAACATCTCGGTCACCTCGGCCGGCGGGGTGTCCGACGAGGCACTGCGCGACGCCGTGGCCGCCGCGGTGGGCGCCGACTACGAGGTCAAGACCGGCGAGCAGCTCTCCACGGAGGCGGCGGCCGGCATGAAGGAGGCGCTGTCCTTCTTCAACCGCATCCTGCTCGGCTTCGCCGCCGTGGCGCTGCTGGTGGGCACCTTCCTGATCCTCAACACGTTCTCGATCATCGTGGCGCAGCGCACCCGGGAACTGGCGCTGATGCGCGCCATCGGGGCCAGCGGCCGGCAGATCATCGGGTCGGTGGTGCTGGAGGCCGTCGCGGTGGGCCTGATCGCCTCGGTGCTCGGCCTCGGTGCGGGCATCGGCATCGGCGCGCTGCTGGCGTACCTGTTCAGCACGTTCGCCGGTGGGCTGACCCTGGCCGGGGTCGGCGTGCCGCTGTCCGCCGTCGTCGGCGCGTTCGCCGTCGGCCTGGTGATCACCGTGGTGGCGGCGCTGCTGCCGGCGCTGCGGGCGTCCCGGATCCCGCCGATCGCGGCCATGCAGGACGTGGCCACCCCGGACCGCCCGCTGACCAAGGTCACCGTGGCCGGCGCGATCGTCACGGCCATCGGCGGTGCGCTGCTGGCCGTCGGGCTCACCGGCAACGCCGAGGGCAGCACCCTGGCCACCATCCTCGGTGGGGTGCTGTTCGCCTTCATCGGCGTGGCCCTGCTCACGCCGCTGATCAGCCGGCCGGTGGTGAGCCTGCTCGGCGCGCTCTTCGCCTGGTCGGTGCCGGGCAAGCTGGGCCGGCTCAACTCCGGCCGCAACCCGCGCCGCACCGCCATCACCGCCGCGGCGCTGATGGTCGGCATCGCCCTGGTGACCGGGGTGACGGTGATCCTGGACTCGGCGAAGAGCAGCATCGGCGCCCTCGCCGAGGACAACCTGAAGGCGGAGCTGGTGATCTCCGGGGCGCAGAGCGGCCCGCGACCGCCGAGCTTCGACCCCGCGGTGCTGACGAAGGCCGCGGCGATCCCCGGGGTCCGCATCGCCGACGGCGAGTACGGCGACATGGCCGTGGTCGGCGGTCAGCGCACCTGGGTGGCGGCGAGCAGCGACGTCGCCGCGCTGCGGCAGATCTTCGGGGCGGAGGCCACCGCCGGGGACATCGACCGGCTCGCGCCGGACCAGATGCTGGTCAGCTCGGACACCGCGACGTCGCGCGGGCTCTCCGTCGGGTCGCGGGTGCCGGTGCAGCTGTCCCGGGGCGAGGCCAAGACCTACACGGTGTCCGGCATCTACGCCAGTTCCGAGCTGACCAACCCGCTGGTGCTGCCGCCGGAGGCGGCCCGCGACTTCACCATCCCGCAGCCGATCCAGGGCTTCATCCAGCTCGCCCCGGGCACCCGGGCAGCCGACGTGCTGCCCCGGATCGAGGCGCTGCTGGCCGACTCTCCCGAGGTGTCGGTGGCCGACCGGGAGGCGTTCATCGAGCAGCAGACCGGTCAGCTCGACGGGCTGCTCACGATGATCCAGATCCTGCTGGCGCTGGCCATCGTGATCGCCGTGCTCGGCATCATCAACACGCTGGCGCTGTCGGTGCTGGAGCGCACCCGGGAGCTGGGTCTGTTGCGGGCCATCGGCCTGCGTAGGGCGCAGACGATGCGGATGATCACCGTGGAGGCGGTGGTGATCTCGGTCTTCGGCGCGCTGCTCGGCGTCGCCGTGGGCACCGGCCTCGGTGCCGCCGTGGTCGAGGCGCTGCGGGACGAGGGGATCACCGACCTGGTGCTGCCCTGGACCCAGATGGGCGTCTTCCTCGGCCTCGCCGCGATCATCGGGGTGATCGCCGCGGTGCTCCCGGCGATCCGGGCCGCCCGGATCAACGTCCTGGGCGCCATCGCCCACGACTGATCCGCCACTGACGGGCCCCGCCGACCGGCGGGGCCCGTCGGTCGCGTCAGGCCTCGCCGGGTGGCCCGCCGAGCAGGGCGGCCAGCAGCTCCAGGTCCGCGCCGGTCAGGCTCTCCAACTGGTGTACGCCGTCCAGCGGCCCGAGCGGCACCTCCGCCGGTACGGCCAGCACCGCCGCGCCGGCAGCGAGCGCGCTGGCCACCCCCGTCGGCGAGTCCTCGATCGCCACGCAGCGGGCGATCGGCACGCCGAGCAGCCGGGCGGCGGTCAGATAGGGCTCCGGGTGCGGCTTGGCCGCGTCGACCTCGTCGCCGCAGACGACCGCGTCGAAGCTGTCCCGCCCGAGGGTGTCCAGCGCGACCTCCACGAGGGGCCGGCCGCTGGAGGTGACAAGCGCCGTCGGGATGCCGGCCGCGCGGACCGCCCGCAGCAGGGTCAGGGCGCCGGGACGCCAGCGCAGGCCCGTGCGGAACAGCTCCAGGATGCGGGCGTTGATCCACGCCGCGCTCGCCCCCGGGTCGCGCCCCGGCTGGCCGAGGTCGTCGTGCAGGATGCGCATCGACACCCCCATGCTGCTACCGATCATCGCCTTGCGGGCGGGATCGGAGAGGGTGCCGCCGTACTCCGCCGCCAGCTCGTGCAGCGCGACGTCCCACAGCTTCTCACTGTCGACCAGGGTGCCGTCCATGTCGAAGAGCACGGCGGCGGGATGGTGGCTGCTCAGCGGATCCTCCTCGGGGTGCGTACCCGGTGGATCCTCTCAGCCGGCCCGCGCCGGTGCTGCCCAGGTGCGGCCCGGGGTGACCTGGCCGACGGGTCACGGGCGGGGGCAGCACCGGGGCCACCGCGCGTCAGAGCGGGTTGAGGCGGGCCTTGAGCAGGCAGAACTCGTTGCCCTCGGGGTCGGCGAGGACGTGCCAGGACTCCTCGCCGGTCTGGCCGACGTCGGCCGGGCGCGCCCCGAGCTTCAGGAGGCGTTCGAGCTCGGCGTCCTGATCGCGGTCGGTGGCGTTGACGTCGATGTGCAGCCGGGGCTTGGCCCGCTCCGGCTGGTCCCGATAGCTGAGGATGATCGTCGGCTGCGGACCGCCGAACCCTTCGCGGGGCCCGATCTCGACGCAGCCCTCCTCGCGGTCGAGCACCACGAAGTCCAGGACCTCGCACCAGAACCGCGCCAGCACCTCGGGGTCGCGGCACTCGAGCACGAGCTCACTGATCCGACACGCCATCGACGAAACCTACTCTCAGCCGGGAAGCCGCCGGGGCCGGGCACGGCGTGCCCGGGCTCCGCAGCGGAAACACGCCCGCGACCGTACCGGGCGGGGCGAGCAGTCGCGCAACGGCTTTTCCGGGTCCCGCCCCGCCGGCCGGGCCGTTCAGGTGAGGTCGCAGGCGGCCAGGGACCGCTCGTAGCCGCGGAAGAACGCCTCCGTGCGCTGCTCGGCGGTGCCGTGCGAGCCCTCGGCGAACCACGGCTGGTCGGGCTCGTCGCCGACGGCCAGCAGCCCTTCGCGGAACTCCTCCAGGTCGCCGTCGTCGAGCTTGAGCGCCGCCGAGCGGACCGAGTCGCCGAGGTAGGCCCCGGCCATGCAGTCGGCCTGCAACTCCTGCTGGATGGTGTACGAGTAGCGGATGCCGAGCCGGGTCTGGATGCCGTGCGCGTACTCGTGGCCGAGCAGGTAGAACACGAACGCGTCGCCGACCTGGCGGAACGCGCCCACCGACCAGTTCACGTCGTAGGCGATGAAGTCACCGGCCGAGCAGTAGACGGCGTTGTTGCGCGGCAGTGGCTGACCGCCGCAGGACACCTCGCCGTCGCGCTGGTACGGGATGACCCGGCGGATCGGGCGGAACCGCTGCCCCGAGGCCTGGAACTGGGCGGCCCAGTACCGCTCGGCGATGGCCTGCGCGTCGGCGACGTCCTGCTGGAACTCCTCGACGCTGGTGGTGCCGTCGGCCCGGGTCTGTCCGGCGCCGGGCGAGTCCGGGCCGCCGGGTCGCTGCGGCGCGGGCTCCTGCCCGCCGGGCTCGGAAACCCCGCCGACCGCGCAGCCGACCGCCACGACGAGGGCCACCACGAGCCCGGGCAGCACCCGTCGCGGCCGGCGTGCCATGCGCCTCGTCACAGTGCCCTCCCGGGGTCGGCGTCGCCGCGTCCAGTACCCCGCCGGGCCAGCCGCCATGCCCTGGTGTCACGCGCGGTGGCCGACCTGGACGGTCAGGGGCTGGCGGCGAGGAAGACGAACGCGGACAGCAGCACCAGGTGCACGCCGCCCTGGAGCACCGTGGCCCGTCCCGGCACCACGGTCAGCACGCTGGCCACGACGGTGAGGGCGAGCAGGGTGAGCTGGGTGCCGCCGAGGCCGAGCACCAGCGGGCCGTCCAGCCAGATCGAGGCGAGCGCGATCGCCGGGATGGTCAGCCCGATGCTGGCCATGGCCGAGCCCAGGGCCAGGTTCAGGCTGATCTGGACCCGGTCGCGGCGGGCGGCCCGGGCGGCGGCGATCGTCTCGGGCAGCAGCACCAGCAGGGCGATGACCACACCGACGAAGGACTGCGGCAGGTTCGCCCCGGCGACGGCGGACTCGATCGCCGGCGACACGGACTTGGCGTCGCCGACCACGGCGACCAGGGCCACCAGCAGCAGGCCGAGGCTGAGCAGGGCGGCCCGGTCGGACGGCGGCTCGGCGTGCACCTCCGCGTCGAGCGTCCGCCCCTGGTTGTTGACCGGCAGGAAGTAGTCGCGGTGGCGGCCGGTCTGCACCATGACGAACAGGCCGTAGAGAGCCAGCGACGCCACGGCGGCGAAGGCGAGCTGCGCCGGGCTGAACTCCGGGCCGGGCCGGCTGGTGGTGAACGTCGGCACCACGAGGCTCAGGGCGGCGAGAGTGGCCACGGTGGCCAACGCCCCGCCGGTGCCCTCGGAGTTGAACACCGCCACCCTGCGGCGCAACGCGCCGATCAGCAGGGACAGCCCGAGGATGCCGTTACAGGTGATCATGACGGCGGCGAAGACGGTGTCCCGCGCCAGGGACTGCGTCTTCTCGCCACCACTGATCATGAGCGTGACGATCAGGGCCACCTCGATGACGGTGACGGCCACGGCGAGCACGAGCGAGCCGTACGGCTCCCCCACCTTGTGGGCCACCACCTCGGCGTGGTGCACGGCGGCCAGCACCGCACCGGCCAGCAACACGGCCACCACGCCCACGACGGGACCGGACAGGTCGCGTCCCCAGGTCATGATCAGCACCAGGATCGCCAGCAGCGGGGTGACGACGGTCCAGTCGGTCAGCCGGGAGCGGAAGAGCGCGGTCATGCCCCAACCCTTTCAGGAATCACGATCATCCGACCGCCAATGCGTGGCACCGGATCCCGACGCCGGGCGCGGGCACGCCGTCCGGCCGAGCCGGCGGTCAGCCGACCCGACACCGCCGCCGGCCGTAGGTGGGACCCCGCGACCGGCCGGCAGGACCCCCGCCCCGGCCGCCGCCCTCGGCGTCGGCGCAGGGGCGTCGCCACCAGGAACGACCCATACCCCTCACTAAAAGTAGTCACTCCATTGTGGGTGGTCAGCGGGAACGCACGTTACCGTTACGAGATCATGACGAGATTGCCGGCCCGACGGTAACCTCCTAGCCTGAGTCGCGACCTGGGATCCTGGTCCACACGTCGTTGCCGCTGGGCACAACGGACGGGCCTGGCGCGGGACCGTACGACCGCTGGTGACCGGCAGTCCCGCAGCAGCAGGACATCACCGACAGTGAGCGAGGTCGAGGTGGAACCATCGTCGCGGGCATCCCATCCGGCCGACGACGCGCCTCCGGGGTCCGCTGGCCGCCGCGCCTGCCTGCCCGTGGAGTCGGGCACCGCCCCGGAGCCGGCGGTGACCGGCGGCCGGTACCTGGTGACCGGCGGGCTCGGGTTCGTCGGCGGCCACCTCGTCCGGCACCTGCTCGCCCTAGGCGGCGAGGTCACCGTCTTCGACAACGACCGGGCCCCGGCACGGGCCGCCCGGCTGCGGGCGACCGTGCCGACCGGAACCGGGTCGCGGCTGCGGATCGTGTCCGGCGACATCCGGTGCCCGGAGGACCTCCAGCAGGCTCTGGCCGACGGTCCCTTCCGGTCGGTGTTCCACCTCGCGGCGTACTCGGTGATCGAGCGGGCGGCCCAGGACCCGGCCGGCGCGATCGCGACCAACGCCATCGGCACGGTCAACCTGCTCGACGCGCTGCGCCGCGCGCCGGCCGCCGTCCCCGACTCGGTGGTCATCGCCTCCACCGACAAGGTGTACGGCGAGATGGAGGGCACCCGCTACACCGAGCAGAGCGCGCTGCGGGGCATCGGCATCTACGACGCGGCCAAGCTCGCCGGGGACGTCATGGGGCAGGCGTTCCACCAGTCCTTCGACATCCCCACCGTCGTCCTGCGGCTGTGCAACGTCTTCGGCCCGGACGACCGCAACTGCCGCTATCGGCTGATACCCCGGTCGCTGTCGTTCGTCTTCGACCCCACCGGCCCGGCGCCACCGGAGCTGTACTTCGAGTCCATCGGCCACTGGCGGGACTACATCCACGTCGACGACGTGGTGACCGCGCTGCTGCTCGCCGCCGTCCGTCCCGCCTGCCGGGGCGAGGTGTTCAACATCGCCGGCTGCGTCAACCTGAGCACGCCCGAGGTGCTGCGGCGGGTGGTCGAGGCCGCCGCGGGCCACGAACGCGGCCACGACCCGCACCGCGCCGAGCGGATCATGGCGAACGGGTTCCGGGTGGTGGTACGGGGGCAGGCCCCGGGCGTGACGACGATCAGCCGCCAGCACCTCGACGGCACGAAGTTCGGCCAGTTCACCGCCTTCCGCCCGCGGGTCGACTTCGACCACGGGCTCGCGGCGACCGTGCGGGCGGCCCGGGCCTGGCACCTCGACCCGGCGGTGCGTCCGGTCCTCGCCGGCACGACGCGATGAGCGCGTCGACGCCACCGGCCGCTCCGGCGACTCCCCCGGCGCCGGCCGGGCCGGACCCGGCGACCTTCTGGGCCGGCCGACGGGTCCTGGTCACCGGCGGCTGCGGGTTCGGCGGCGGCCACCTGGTGATCCGGCTGGTCGCGCTCGGCGCCGAGGTGAGCGTGCTCGACCGGGACCCGGGACAGGAGGGTGTCCTCGCCGTCGATCCGGCGCGGTCCCGGGTCGACGTGCGCGAGGGCGACGTCCGCGACGAGGCGGCGGTCGCCGGGGCGCTACGCCGGTGGCGGCCCCAGGCCGTCTTCCACCTGGCCGCCCAGCCGCTGGTGCCGGAGAGCGTACGGGCCCCGGCGGACACCCTCGCGGTGAACGCGGGCGGCACCTACACCCTGCTGGAGGCGGTCCGCCGGGTCGACCACGTGGCGGCGTTCGTCTTCGCCTCCACCGGCGGGTACTACGGCGAGAACCACGACGACCGGCCGCTGCACGAGGACGACCCGGCCCGGGCCGCCGCGAACCTCTACGGCGCCTCCAAGATCGCCGCCGACGTGGCCGTGCAGGCGTACGCCCGCACGTTCGGCCTGCCCGCCTCGGTGTGCCGGTTCATGAACACCTACGGGCCCGGCGACCGGCAGACCTCCCGCCTGGTGCCGCACGCGATCCGGCGGCTGCGCGAGGGCGGCCCGTACGACTTCGGCGAACGCGACGACGGCACGACCCGGCTGGACTTCCTCTACGTCGGTGACATGGTGGAGGGCTACCTGCGGGTCGCCGAGCGGCTCGCCCGGCACCCCGGCGGCTGCTACAACTTCGGCTCCGGGCGACCCACCGCCATCCGGGAGGTGGCCCGGATGGTCAGCGAGGCGTACGACGGGGTCGCCCGGGAGCCGGTCTTCCGCGGGCCCCACCGGGTCCGGCCGCTCGTCAAGAGCCTCGACGTCACGCGGGCGCGGACCGAACTGGGCTGGACACCGGCCGTCCCCCTCGCCGAGGGGATCGCCCGCACCGTCCGGTACGCCACGGCGGGACCGCCCGGATGAGCGGGCCGCTGGCGCGGATCCTGCGGGACGCCGCGCACCGGGCCGAGGTCTTCCCGGTGACCCGGGAGCGGACCTTCCTCGCCCACGCCGCCGTCGCACCCCTGCCCCGGCCGGTGGCCGACGCGGTCACCGGCTACCTGGACCGGGCCGCCCGGGACGGCCAGTTCGACTGGCTCTGCCCCGACCTGGCCGACGACACCCGCCGACTCGCCGCCGACCTGCTCCGGGTCGACCCCGACGAGATCGCGCTGAGCCCCTCCACGTCGGCCTCGCTGGGCACTGTCGCCGGGGCGCTGCGCTGGCGGCCCGGCGACCGGGTCCTCGTCCTCGCCGACGACTTCCCCAGCCTGCTGCTGCCCTGGACCGCCCTGCGCGAGCAGGGCGTCGAGGTGGCGACGCTGGCGTACCGGGACGCGCCGCTCGGCACCGACGAGGTGCTCGACGCCGTCGACGGCCGGACCCGGCTGGTGGCCGTCTCCACCGCGCACTTCGTGACCGGCCGGCCGGTGGCCGACCTGTCCGCTCTGGGGCGGGCCCTGCGCGGGCGGTCGGTGCTGCTGGCGGTCGACGCCATCCAGACCCTCGGCGCGTTCCCGGTCGACGCCCGGGACGTCGACTTCCTCGCCGCCGACGGGCACAAGTGGCTGCTGGCCCCGGCCGGAATGGGCGTGCTGTACGTGCGCCGGGCCCTGCTGGAGCGGCTCCGGGTGCCGACGGTCGGCTGGCACAGCCTGGGCGACCCGAAACGGTACGCCGCCGACGGGCCGCTCGCCGAGGGCGCCCGGCGGTTCGAACCGGGCTCGCCCAACGTGCTGGGCCTGCTCGGGCTCAGGGCCGCGCTGACCCTGCTCACCGAGGTGGGGCCGACCGCCGCGGCCGACCGGCTGCGGGCGCTGCGCCGGACACTGGTCACCGGCCTGACCGGCCGCGGCTACCACGTGCCCGGGGCCGACGTGGCGGACTGGAGCGGCATCACCGCGTTCCGCCGGGACGACGTCGACGCCGACGGCCTGGCCCGGCACCTGCTGGCCGGCGGGGTCGTCACCTCGGTACGCCGGCTGCCCGGCTCGGGCGCCGGCCACGTCCGGCTGGCCCCGCACTACTACACCACCGACGAGGACCTGGAGCGGCTGTGGGAGCGGCTGTGAACCCGCCCGCGCCGCACGCGTTCGACGGGCTCGCCGCGCAGTACGCGGCGTTGGAGGAGACGCCGTGGCAGCGGCTGCGGCACCGGCTGGTCACCGCCAACCTCGGCCGGCACCTGAGCGCGGCACACCGGAGCTGGCTGGACGTGGGGGCCGGGGACGGCCTGCTCGCCGCCGACCTGGCCGGTGCCGGCCGCCGGGTCACCCTGGTGGAACCCGCCGCCGACCTGCGCGACGCGGCGCGGCACCGGCTGGCCTCGGCGGGGCTGCTGTCGCGGTGCGACATCGTCGACGGCACCACCGACGACGTCGGCCGGCTGGTGGCCGCCCGGGCCCCGCACGGGCTCAGCCTGCACAACGTGCTGGAGTACGTGCCCGACTGGGTGCCCGCCCTGGACGGCTGCCTGCGTCCGCTGCCCGCCGGCTGCCTGGTCTCGGTGCTGGTCAGCAACCCGTACGGCCAACTCCTGGCCGCCGCCGCACGGGGCGCTGACCCCGGCGACCTGCTCGACCGGCTGCGCTCCGGCGCCCTCACCGTGGGGCTCGACGGGCACCGGTTCACCCGCCCGGCGCTGCCCGCCGAGGAGGTGGCGCGACGGATGCGGACGGCCGGGGTGCGCGTCGTCGGCCGCTACGGCGTCCGGGTCTTCAACGACGTGCTCGCCGCGGCGGCCGGCGGGCGGGCCGTCGACCCGGAGGCGGTGTTCGCCCTGGACCGCGTCGCCGGCGAGGATCCGGTGCTGTCCCACCTCGGACGGCACGTGCACCTGGTGGGAGAGAAGGAATGAGCGACGTCCCGGCGGCCGGGGTGCCGGCGTTCCACACCCTCTGGACCGCGCCGAGCCGCGCCCGGGGGGCCCGGCACGAGTTCGCCCCGTGGGAGATCGTCACGACCGTCCTGTCGGTCCGGTCCTGGCAGCGGTTCCACGGGCCCGTCCGGCTGCACACCGACCACGACGGCGCCCGGCTGCTGGACGGGCTGGGGCTGCTCGACATCTACGCCGACGTGACCGAGGACCTGTCCGGGATCGACCCGGGGGACATCGACCCGGTCGTCTACTACACCGGGGGCAAGCTGGTGGCGCTGGCCGCCGAACGCGCCCCGGTGGCCATGCTGGACCTGGACCTCTTCCTGGTCCGGCCGGTCGACACCGCCCGCGCCGACTTCGTCTTCGCGCACCGCGAACGCGCCAACGGCGACATCTACCCGCCGCTGGACCGGCTGCCCGGTGCCGACCGGATCGCCGGCACGCCGCCGGACTGGGCGGCCAACACGGCGCTGGCGGTGTTCAACGACGACCGGCACCGGGCCGCCTTCACCGCCACCGCGGCACGGTTCATGCGCGGCAACGCCGACCCGGCCGGCTGCGCGCCGGTCGCCCTGCCCGCCTTCTGCGAGCAGCGGCTGGTGCTGGTCGAGGCGGACCGCCTCGGGCTGACCTGCGCCCCGGTGATCCCGGCCGTCTGGGACCCGCTGCTGCGGGACTGGTCCGGCGACACCAGCGGGGTGCCGTTCCGCCATACCTGGTTCCGCAAGCGGGTGCTCGCCGGTGATCCGGCGTGGCAGGACCGGTACGTCCGTCAACTGGTCACCGTGCTGGGCCGGCACTGGCCGGCGGACCTGGACCGGCTCGCCGCGATCGCTCCCCTAGCCCGGGCCGTCGCCCGGGTGCGCGACCGGGATCCGGTGCCGGGGCCATGACCCTGCGGTTCACGGTGCTCGGCCCCGTCGGGGTCACCGTGGGGACGCGACCGGCCGAGATCCACCGGCCCCGCCGGCTGACGGTGCTGGCGTACCTGCTGCTGAACGCCAACCAGGTGGTCACGGTGGACCGGCTGATCGGCGCGACCTGGGGCGACGCGCCACCGGCCACCGCCCGCGCGCAGATCCAGTCCGACATCCACGCGCTACGCCGGGCGATCCGGGCGGCCGGCGCGCCGGACGAGCCGATCTCCACCCACCCGGGCGGTTACCGGCTGGACCTACGACCGGAGCAGCTCGACCTGAACCTCTTCGCCGACCGGGCGGCGCTGGCGCGGACCGCCGCCGACCGGGGGCAGCCGGCCGTGGCCGCCGACCTGATGCGAGCGGCGCTGTCGCTGTGGCGCGGCCCGGCGCTCTCCGGGGCCGGCGGCGACCTCCTGGAGCCGGCCCGGACCCGGCTCGAGGAACACCGGCTCGACGAGTACGAGTGGCTGGTCGACCTGGAGCTGACGCTGGGCCGGCACCACCGGTTGATCGCCGAATTGACCGAGCACGTCACGGAGCACCCGCTACGGGAGCGGCTACGCGTCCAGCTCATGCTGGCGCTGTACCGCAGCGGCCGGCAGCCGGACGCCCTCCGGGTCGCCCGGCGGGGCCGGGAGATCCTCGTCGACGAGTACGGGCTCGACCCCGGGCCGGCGCTCACCGAGCTGGAGACGGCGATCCTGCGTCAGGACCGCACGCTGAACCTGGCGGAGGAGCCACCGACCGAGGTGCCGCCGAAGGCCGGCGGACCGGGCCAACCCGGGGTGGTCGACGAGCGTCCGCTCCCACCCGTGCCGTGCGGCCCGGCGCAGCTGCCACCGGCGCCGGTCCCGTTCACCGGCCGCGCCCAGGACGTGGCTCTCCTCGCCGACCGGCTGCGCGGGGCGGCGCGTCCCGGTGGTTGCCCGGCCCCACCCGTGCTGCTGCTGCACGGGATGCCCGGCGTCGGCAAGACCGCCCTGGCGGTGCACGTCGCCCACCCGGCCGTGGCCGACCACCCCGACGGGCACCTCTACCTCGACCTACGCGGCAGCCACCCGGAGCCGCGCAGCCCCCGGCACGTCGTGGCCGAGGCGCTGCGCGGTCTCGGCGTGGACCACCGGGACATCCCGTACTCGCTGGCCGAACGGGCCGCCCTGTACCGGAGCCTGGTCGCCCACCGGCGGCTGCTGGTGGTGCTGGACGACGCCGGCTCGGTCGACCAGGTCCAGCCGCTCGTCCCGGCCGCGCCGGCCTGCGGCGTCGTCGTCACCAGCCGGCACCTGCTGGACCTGCCGGGGGCGCTGCGGCACCGGGTGGACCCGCTGCCGGAGGCGGCGGCGCTGGACGTACTGGCGGCGCACCTCGACGCCGGGCGGGCCGAGGCGGAGCCGGACGCCGCCCGCGCCGTCGTCCGGGCCTGCGGCGGGCATCCGCTCGCGCTGCGGATCGCGGCGGCCCGGGTCCGCTCCGGTACGTGGCTGGCCGACCTGGCGGACCTGCTCGGCCAGCCCCGGCACCTGCTGGACGAACTCACCGTCGACGCGATCTCCGTGCGGGACGGCCTGGCCGCGGTGCACCGGTCGCTGAGCCCGACGGCTGCCCGGGTACTGGCGGCCGTGGCCCGCCTGCCGACGCCCACGGTGCCGGACTGGGTGCCGGTGACCTGCGCCGGCCTCGGCTCCCGCGAGGCGGTCCGGGCCCTGGACGAACTGGTCCGCTGCCACCTGCTGACGCTGGCCCCACGGGCGGCGCCCGGGCCGAACCGGTACCTCGTGCACCGGCTGGTCGCCGCCTTCCTGGCCGACGGGGACGCCCCGCCCGGCGACCCCGTGGCCCGGGCCGCGCACACCTGGGGCGCGCTGGCGGCCGAGGCGGTCCGGCGGATCGACGCGCCGGGGCTGCCATCCGGGTGCGACCCGGACCTCGCGCCGGCGGATCTGCGGGACCGGGCCCTGGCCGACCCGGGCGGATGGCTCCGGGAGGAACAGGCGAACCTCGCCGCGGTGCTGGCCCTCGCCCGGGAACGGGACTGGCCGGAGCTGGCCGTACGGGTGGCCGCCGCGCTGGCCGACCACCGTCGCTACGGCTGCGCCGATCGGCCCGTGCCGGCGGCCGCCGGGCCGAGCAGGAGTTCCCGGTAGGCGGTGACGGTGGCGGCGGCGCTGTCCGCCCGCAGTCCCGCCGGCGCCCGGTGGCCCCCGCGCAGGGCCGCGACCATCGCCGCCAGCCACTGCCGCACCTGCGCCCCGGTGAGCGTCACCCCGTAGTGGGGGCCGCAGGGCGGCGCGTCGAGGCAGATCCCGCCGGAGCCGACCGCCTCCGGCAGCCCACCCACCCGGGTCGCCACGACCGGTACGCCGTGCACCGTCGCCTCGCGGGCGACCATCCCGAAGCTCTCCCGCCACAGGCTCGGCGCGAGCAGCAGGTCGGTCCGCGCGTACAGGCCGCAGACGTCCTCCTGGAACGGCACCACCTCCAGGTGGGGGATGCGCGTCGGGTCGACGCCGATCCGGCGCAGGTCGGCGGCCGTCCAGCGGCCCTCCACGAACCGGAAGCGCAACGGCAGCCGGTGCGCGGCGCTGGCCTGCGCCAGGGTGAGCACGACGCCGAGGCCCTTGGCGGGTTCGGGATTGACGAAGGTGACCCGGAACGGTACCGCGCCCACGGCCGGCAGGCGGTCGGCCGGGCAGTCGCAGGGCCGCAGCAACGGCTCGACGGCGTGCGCCCACCGGCCGGTGGCCGCGGCGAAATGCCGGCGCGCGAACCGCGACGGCACGACGACATCGGCGGCGTACGCGACCGTGTCGGGATCCGGCGGCAGGTCGGCGGCGGGGTGTTCGAGGACCAGCCGGACCCCGGCCTCGGCCAGCCGGCGGGCCAGCCGGGTCTCCTCGCCCCGCGCGCCGGGCCAGAGCAGGGCGGCGGCGGGCCGGTCCGCGTCGAGCAGCCGGTCGAGGTCGGCGTGGAGCCGGCGCAGCGCGGCCCCGGGGTCGGCCACCGGCCGACCGGGCTGCAACGGTCCGTCCAGGACGGTGACCCGCTCCCCCGCCGCCGCCAACGCCTGGGCGAGCTGCCGCAGGTGGACGGCCTCCCCGGAGCGGCCACCACGCAGCCGGTGGACGCTCAGCAGCAGCAGATGACTCACCGGGGCGTCCGCAGGCCGCCGCGACGGTACGACGGCAGGCCGAACGCCTCCCGTACCCGCGCGAAGGCCGCCCCGCGCCGGCGCAGCTCGGCCCGGCTGGCCGGGTCGTCCTTGCGGTAGGTCAGCGGCGCCAGCCAGACCAACGCCCGGGAGTCCAGCGGGCGCAGCGTCCACGGGGTGTCGGCCAGCGCCGGCTCCGCCTGTTGGGCGCGCCAGTACGCGACCACGAGCGCCGGGTCGAACGGCAGGCAGGCGGTGTGCCATTCCAGTCCCACCGGTCCGCGCGCCACCGCGTCCGGCTGGTCGCCGCTCGCACCGAGGATTCGCAGGTCGTCGGCGGGGCCGGCCGCGTCGAGGGCCGCCCGCAGCCCGTGCTGCGCGGCGATCCGCCGCACCTCGGAGACGGTGGCGCCGAGCATCGGCCGGGACCCGGCACCGACGCCCAGGTGCAGCACCAGGCCGTCGTGGGCGGTGACCAACCCCTGGATCCGCCGGCGGACCGGCGGCTGGAGCAGCGAACCGTCCACCAGTCGCTGCCGGAGCAGCTCCCGCCAGCAGCGCAGCAGCGCCTCGGTGGGCTCCGGGCCGGCGAGCAGGACCAGCGGCGCGGTGTACGGCACGGCGACCGGCAGCACGTGGGTCAGCTCGACCACGACCGGTCCGTGCCCGCCGGTCTGGAACACCGACCCGCGCCGGTGCGGCCCGGGCGGGTACGGCACGGCCCGGCGGACCCGGTCGGCCTCCCGCCCGGGCCAGTCGAGCCGGGTCAGCGTGCCGTCGCGGGCCATCACCAGGAAGTCCCGGCAGTGCTGCTCGCGTTCGCCGAGGCCGGACAGCAGCCCCCGGTCGAGGGCGTTGCCGAGCACCGAGGTGTGCGGGCCCGACCCCGGCGCCGGCAGCCGGAACGGGGCCTGTGCCTCGTCCAGCGCCGCCCGCAGCCGGGCGAAGGTGACCCCCGGTTGCACGGTGGCCAGGCCCAGCTCCGGGTCGAGGTCGAGGCGGTCGAGGCGGGCCAGCCGGACGATGACCCCGGGCTCGGGAACCCGGCCGTCGTCGTAGCCCCAGTTGCGGCCCAACGCGTCGACCCGCCAGCGGACCCCGGCGGCGTTGAGCAGGCCGACGGCCGCGACCAGGCCGTCCAGCGAGTCGGGCTCGACCAGCCAGTCCGGCGGGTGCCCGTCCGGCACGGTGGAGTCCGGCGCGCGGTGGACGGCCGCCCCGGTGTTGGCCAGCCGGTCCGGCAGGTCGGCGTCGATCATGCCCGCTCCACGGCCGTACGCAGTCGGTCGGGCGCGATCCCGTACCCGTCGACGAGGATCCCGCGGACCATGGCGAAGGCCTGCACGAGCCGGTCGGGGCTGGCGCCGCGCTTGAGGTTCCACAGGTGCCCGAAGGCCGGTGGCGGCGTCAGCCAGCACAGCGAACGGGTCGACCAGCGGGCGTCGAAGACGGGGGTCAGCGGTGCCCCGGCGCGCCGGGTGAGATGGGTGGCGAGCACCTGCTCGGCGACCGTCATGTGCAGGTGGACGTCCCGGCCCGAGGTGGCCGGGTTGCCGGCCAGGAAGGCCAGGCCGGCGGCGCTGATCCGGTCGGCCAGCGCGGGGTCGGCGGCACGGAACAGCGAGGTGTTGCCCACCACTTCCGGGTCGTCGGGCAGCTCCACCCCGGCCGGGTTGCGCAGCCCGTGCAGGGCCGCGTAGAAGTCGCCGTCACCGACCTCCAGGTGCGCGACGTGCGACCCGGGGCCGGTCAGCCTCAGCGGCGCGACGAGGTAGGCGTCGGTGTCGACCAGCACCGCGCTCGGGAACCGGGCGAGGGCCAGCAGCTTCGGCAGGGCGAAGCAGGCGGCCCGGTCGTACCGGTCGTCGAGGCCGGTGTCGTCGAGCAGGGTGGCCCGGTCGTAGTGGTCGAGCCAACCCAGCGCGGCGAGCCAGTCGGTGGTCGGGGCGTCGGCGTACAGCTCCACGGGGCCGGCGTACCGCCGCCAGGACAGGATGCTGAGCAGCCAGGTCAGGGCGGCGAGCTGCCGGTACGCGCGGGGTCGCCGGCCCGGGACCCGCCAGTACGCGTGCACGCCACGCAGCCCGTCAGTCATCGCCGGGCACCAGGCGGGAGACGCCGTCGCCGTCCCGCTCGATCACCAGGTGCCGGCTGCCCAGGTGCGCCGCGACCGGCCGGTGACTGACCACCACCAGGGTCTCCACCCGCTGCTGGACGGCACGCAGCAGCCGCAGCTCCATCGCCCGGTCCAGCGAGTTGGTGGCCTCGTCGAGGATGAGCAGGGACGGCTGGCGCAGCAGCGCCCGGGCCAGGGCGAAGCGTTGCACCTCGCCGGCGCTGAAGGTGCCGCCGTCGACCTGGAGGGTGGTACGCAGGCCCAGCCGCAGCGGTCGCAGCACCTCCTCCAGTTCGAACAGGCGCAGCACCTCGTCGAGTTCGGCGTCGGTGATGTCGTCGACGCCGCTGCACAGGCTGTCGCGCAGGGTGGTGCGGGCGAAGTCCGACCGCGGGGGCACGTAGCAGACCATCGGGCGCAGCCGGTCGGGATCCCAGTCGGCGACCGGGACGCCGTACGCCTCGGCCCGCCCCGCCGGGGTCGGGTCGAGCCCGCAGACGATCCGGGCCATTGTCGACTTGCCGACCCCGCTCGCGCCGCCGACGGTCACCGTCTCGCCCCGCTCGATGCGCAGGTCCAGCCGCAGGTCGAAGCCGTCGCGGGGGCGGTGCACCCGCACGTCGCGCAGCACCACGGCCGGTGCCCCGGGCAGCGGGTCGGTGTGCGTGCCGGCCGGGACGACCGGCAGGTCCAGCAGGGTGGCGACGTACCGGAGCTGGCGTTCCATCTGGGCGGTGGCCGGCAGGCTCTCCGCGATGTTGACGACCGCGAACATCACGGTGCCGCCCATGGTGAGGAACCCGAAGAGTTCCCCGGTGCTGACCGCGCCGGTGCCGACCAGCACCGACCCGACCAGCAGGATCGCGTAGAGGCCGACGAAGCGCAGCGCCTCGGTCGGGCCGCTGATCCAGGAGAGCCGGAACTGCAGGGTCCGGATCGCGGCGTTGAGCTGGTCCAGGCGGTGCTCGTGGGTGGCCCGGAGGTGACCGGTGGCGCCGAGCCCCCGGAAGGTGGACAGGCCCCGGGTGAGGGTGATGAGGATGTCCTGCACCTCGCCCTCCAGCCGGAGCCGCTCGTCGTAGTGGCGCACGATCGGGCGGCGGGCCAGGGTGGTCAGCCCGATGTGCCCGACCGCGAGGGCGGCGACCACTGCGGAGAGCGGCAGGGACATGGAGACCATGAAGCCCATGAGGATCACCACCGCGCAGGCGTTGGTGAAGACCGACAGGGCCAGCGCGGTGGTTCCTTCGCGGACCTCCCGGACGGTCATCACCCGGTGCAGCAGCGAGCCGGAGGACGTCTCGGTCGTCGTGGCGGTCCGGGAGACGCGGTCCACCAGGTGGTTGATCAGTGCCCGGTCGAACGCGAGTCCCAGGGTGGTGAGCTGCCGCTGCCGGAACCAGAACATGGCGCTGAGCAGGACGAAGAAGAGCGCCAGACCGACCAGCAGGGCGACCTGCCCGCCGTGGCCGCCCACGCTGGTCCGGTTCAGGTACGGCATCAGCACGAGGTTGAGCAGGGTCAGACCGGTGTAGAGCAGCAGGCTGACCGCGAGGACCGGGACGGCCTGGCGGGGCCGGAACCCGCCGGCGCGCACCAGCGGGCGCAGCCAACCGAACCGGGGCACCCGCCGGGGCCGGGCCGCGGGCGCCGGGGCTGACCCGTCGGCGGCCCGGGGCAGCAGCGCCCAACCGGAGGCGCGGTCGCGGTAGGCGCGCTCGTCCAGCCAGCCCGGCCCGGACGCCGGATCGAAGATCCGCACCCGGCGCAGCCGCCGGCCGACCACCGTGACGTAGTGGTCGGCGCGCAGGTGCACCACCGCCCCGGCGGTGAGCGTGTCGAACGGGCAGTCGCGGACGCCCCGGTAGCGGACGCCGCAGACGTCGGCGGCGGCGTCCCGCAGCTCCCGCATCGAGCGGGCGCCCCGGACGTCGAGGGCCTCCCGCAGCCGCGCCTCGGGCGGTTCGTGTCCCAGCGTCCTCAGGCTGGTGATCAGTGCCTGGACGCCACAGTCGTTGTCCTGCTGTTGCAGGGTGAACGTCATCGTCCGCCTCCGGCCACCGTCGGGGTCCCGTCGCCGAGGCTCATGCCGGCGCCCCACCAGGGCGGAGTCGGGTTGGCGGTCTCTGCCAGCGCCAGCGCGACGCCGAGCGGCCCGCTGAGCACGGCGTGCACCAGCGGCACGTCGAAGACGGAACCCACCTGCGCGTCGTCGGCGCGGTCCAGGTGGCCGACGAGGCGGCCGGCGAGCCGGGTACGCAGGTCGTCGGGAACCATCCGGTGCCAGAGCGGGGCGAGCTTCATCGCCAGCCCCACCCCGGCCAGCCCGTGGCAGAGGGTCTCGTCGCTGCCCGGGTCGGCGAGCAGGTCGGCCAGCCGGGTGAGCGACGCGGCGGCGACCGGTGCCCGGTCGACCTCCGCCGACAGGTCCGGGTCCACCTCGGGGCCCAGCGCCACGGCGATGCCGGGCAGCCCGTAGCAGAGGGTGACCCCGCCGACGCCGAGTTCGCCGGTGTCCAACGCGGCCGGGGTCAGCCGGGCGAGGTCGTCGACGACGGGCGCGAGGCCGGGCGGGTCGCCGACCGGCCCTCCGTCGGCGGCACCGGTGTCCGGCCGGATGACGCCGGGACCGGCAGCAACGCCGGACGGGGCGGCAGCGGGCCCGGCCGGCGCGGCGGCGGCCAGCATCCGCCGCAGCAGGAGGGCGCCGCCGCGACCGTGGTAGAGGCCGTTGGTGGGTTGCCGGGTGAGGTCGCGGGCCACCCCGGCCAGGGAGGGCGCCACGGCCCGGCGGAGCGCGTCGTCGGCGACGTCCCAGAGCCGCATGCCCACGCCGCCGGCCCCGTTGATCAGGTCGACGTGGTCGGCGGCCAGGTCGTACCGGTACTGCTCGCGCAGCGCCGCGACGGCGTCCCGGCGGGCCACCGCGGCCAGCGCCCGGTCCTCCGGTGCGGCGGTGAGGCAGTCGTCGGCGAGCCGGCACAGCAGCCACGCGGTCCGCTCGTCGGCGACCGGCCCGCCGCCGAGCGCGACCCGGGTCAACGCGGCGGCGAGCGGACGCCGGTCGAGGCGCCGGGCCAGCAGCGCGACGCCGGCCAGGGCGGGTGCCGGCGCCCGACCCCGCTGCCGCACCGCGCCGACCAGCCGGGCGAGCATGCCTTCGGCGGCCGTCGTCCACCCGGCCGCGCCCGGCCACCCGCCTGGTCGCGCGGGCCGGCCCGGCGCGGGGGGGGGGGGGGCGGCGGGGGGGGGGGCCATCCCGGCCGCCCCCGGCGGCGGCGGGGCCCGCCCGCGCGCCCGGCGTC